>DATFMZ010000063.1:0-7418 GCA_035266665.1 Gemmatimonadales bacterium
CTTCCCCAAGACGCAGTGACGGCGGCTAGCGGCAGCAGCGAACGGGTCTCGGTGGAACTTCACCCATCTCCGATGCATATGCACTGGAAACGGAAGGAAGACACACATGCCGCAAGACAACGCACGCACGTCCATGGAAGCGCTCTCGGCGCTCGGCCAGAGCGTGTGGCTCGATTACCTGAGCCGCGATCTGCTCCAGTCGGGGAAGCTGGCCCACCTGATTGACCGCGGGCTCCGCGGACTCACCTCCAATCCGACGATCTTCGAGCACGCGATCGCGAAGGGCGAGCACTACGACGACGTGCTCTCCGCCGCGCAACCCGCGGATGACGACCGGGCGGTCTTCGAGACGATCGCGATCGCCGACGTGCAGGGCGCCGCGGATCTCTTCCGGCCGGTCTACGACGCGACGGCGGGTACCGACGGGTTCGTCTCGCTGGAGGTCTCCCCGACGCTCGCGCGCGACACGGCCGGCACGCTCGCCGAAGCTCGGCGCCTCTGGCAGACGGTGGACCGGCCGAACCTGATGATCAAGGTCCCCGGGACGCGTGAGGGATGGCCGGCCATCGAGCAGCTGCTCACCGACGGCGTGAACGTCAACATCACGCTGCTCTTCGCGGTCGATCACTACAAGAAGGTCGCCGAGGCCTATCAACGGGCCCTCGAGGCGCGGCTCGACGCGGGGAAGCCGATCGATCGGATCGCCTCCGTCGCGTCGTTCTTCGTGAGCCGGGTGGATACGGAGGTCGACAAGCGCATCGACGCCAAGGGTGGGACGCTCCGAGAGTTCCGTGGGAAGGCGGCGATCGCCAACGCCCAGGTCGCGTACGAGTGGCTGCTGACGTATCGGAACGACCCGCGCTGGCGGCGGCTGGCCGAACGGGGCGCGCGGGTGCAGCGGCTGCTCTGGGCGAGCACGAGCACCAAAGACCCGTCCTACTCCGACCTCCTGTACGTGGAGGCGCTCATCGGTCCCGATACGGTGGACACGATGCCGCCCGCCACCCTCGAGGCCTTCACGGATCACGGCACGGCGCGCCGGGCGCTCTCCGACGACGCCGGCGATGCGCGGCGCATCCTCGGCGGCCTCGCGAAGGGCGGCATCGATCTCGACGACGTCACGCGGGTGCTCGAGGACGAAGGCATCGACAAGTTCGCCGCGTCGTTCCGTTCGCTGCTCGAGACGATCGGCAAGAAGCGAGGAGCGCTCACGCGATGACGATCCGCCACGTCTTCTTCGACGTGGGCGGCGTCCTCGGAACCGACGGATGGGACCACCGGCAGCGTGCGGCGGCGGCCGAGCGATTTGGGCTCGACCTCGCGGAGTTTCAGGACCGGCACGAAGAAGCGGTGAGCTCGTGGGAAGCGGGCGGGATGTCGATGGACGAGTACCTCGACCTGACCGTCTTCCACCGTCTGCGGGAGTTCACGCGCGACGACTTCAAGGCGTTCATCTTTGCGCAGAGTGAGCCGTTTCCCGACGTGATCGCGCTGGCCCGGGCGCTGAGCGGGCGCTACCGCCTGTACACCTTGAACAACGAGTCCGCGGAGCTGAACGCCTACCGCATCGACAAGTTCGGGCTCCGGGATATCTTCGTGGCGTACTTCTCTTCCTGTTGGCTTCGCGCGGTGAAGCCCGCGCCGCGGATCTACGAGCTGGCGTTGGCGATGTCGCAGGCCGCGCCCGACACCACGGTGTTCATCGACGATCGCGAGCGGAATCTGGACGTGCCCCGCGAGCTCGGGATGCACGTGATCCGCTTTGAGAATGCGCGGGCGTTGCGAGCGGCGCTCGGTGACCTCGGGGTCCGCGCGGACGGGACGTGACGCTCAGCCGCCGTGGCTGAAGCTCGGAAAGTCCGTCATCCCGCCATCCACGAACACCGTGGTACCGGTCACGTACGCGGCGGCGTCCGATACCAACACGACCACCATGCCGGCGATCTCTTCGGGCGTCCCCATCCGCTTCAAGGGGATTTTCTCGAGGAGGTCGGCGTACATCGTCGGGTCGCTCCACACGTTTCGATTGATGGGCGTCTTGATCGCGCCGGGCGCGAGCGCGAGCACGCGGACGCCGTGTGGCGCGGCTTCCTGTGCGAGCGTCTTGGTCATCATGCTGAGACCCGCCTTGCTCGCCGTGTACGCGCTGTAGCCCGTCCACGGGATCTCCTCATGGACCGAGGTGAGGCTCAACACCACGCCCGCGCCTTGCGGCACCATGCGGGCGAGGGCCTCGCGCGCGCAGTGGAACGCGCCCACCAGATTCACGTCCAGCACCCGGCGCCAGGCGTCCGGGTCCGCCTCCCAGCCCAACGCGTGCTCCCCGTCGATCCCGGCGTTGTTCACCAGGAGGTCGATGCCGCTCCACCTCTTGTCGAGCGTGGCGAACATCGTCGCGACCTGGGCGTGATCGGAGACGTCCGCCCTGACGGCGATGGCGTCGCCGCCGCTCTGTTGAATGGTCTTGACGACGTCGTCGGCCGCCTCGGGATGGGTGACGTAGTTCACCGCCACCCGCGCGCCGGCCCCAGCGAGGGCCAGCGCCACGGCGCGACCGATCCCGGAGTTGGCGCCCGTGACGAGCGCACGCTTCTGTGTGAGTTGAATTTCCATGGCTCCGTAGCACCCCGGAGCCTGGGAAAAGTGCCGCGGCGCGCGGCTCAGTCGGCGGTGGAAATGCGGAAGATGATGTTCCGGCCCGGATTGAGCGCGAACTCCTTGTAGCGACTCAGGAAGCTCGTGTACTTCGTGTTGAGCGCGTTGTGCACGTCGAGGTCGAAATGAAAGTCCCGCCCGCCGAGCCGGTGCGTCAGGCCCGCGGAGAGTGCGAGCAGCGCGTAGCCGTTGGTCGGCACGTCCATGGGGTTCAGGCGCGTCTGCCGCGCCACCATCTGCACGCTCGCGCCGACGCGCGCCGCCGCGGGATCGGCGCCCGAATGCACTTCGGCGCCGACGGTGAGTCGGGGGGGCGGCATGAGCGGGAGCGGAACGTCGGTGTCCCGGTTCGTGCCGCGCACGGCGTCCGCCGTGGCGTGGAACGCGAGCATGCGCGTGGCCTCGACCTCGAGCGACGCCTCGGCGCCGATCAGTCGTGCGGAGGCCTGCACGTAGTCGTAGACGCGGAGCGAATCGCGGAACTGCGCCGTCGGGGTGATATAGATGAAGTGGTTCACCAGATTCGTGTATCCCGCGAGCGAGCCGCGTACGCGTCCGGTTTCCCACCGGATGCTCGCGTCGATGCTCGTGCCGAGCTCGGGCACGAGCGTGGGGTCACCCAGATCGTATCGTGCTTCGCCGAGCTGCGGGCCGTTCGAGAAGAGCTCGAAGAGGGTTGGGGCGCGCCAGGCGCGTCCGACGTTCGCGGCGAACGCGAGCGCCGGAAGCGGGCGCACGACGACACCGACGTCTCCCGAATACGCGGTGTAGTCGCGCTGCTGCGCCGCCAAGGCGAGGGTCGTGTTCGCGTCGGCGTTCAGGCGCCGGACGTCGATTCGGCCGCCGGCGAGCAGCGTCACCGGTCCGGTGCTCGCCTGCTCGAGCACGAAGAGCGCGCCGGCGTTCACGCGGGCGTCCGGCACCAGCGGGATCGGGCCGCGCGTGTCGTTGATCTCGTGCATGCCGGAGACGCCGATCGTGCCCTTGAGCGGGCCGATGGGCGCGTGGTGCGCCAGCAGGTCGAGCGACAGGGTGTTCAAGAGGAGGTCGAACGACGTGGATTCCACCGGCGGACCGCCCGCCGCGAGGGAGGAGTCGTCCGACACCTCGATCAGCGAGTGGCGCTCCCACTGGGCGTGCGCCTCGAACCGCACCGGCCCGGTGACGTAGTTTCCGGTGGCCTGCACGCGGTCGTCGCCGAGGCGCCGCTCGGGGCCCTGATCCTGTCCCGCTGTCACGCCCGGCGGCGGGCCGCCCGCCTCGAGCAACTTGAATTCGCCGCCGTAGCGCGCGTACCGGAGGTTGAAATCCCCGCGCCGGCCGTGCACGCCCACCGCCGCCTCGCCGTTCAGCGCGAAGTAGCCGGTATTGTCCAGTTCCCCGTTGGGGGTGTGCAGGCTCGCCGCGTGGCGCCCGATGCCCACCACCCGCCATCCCACCTCCCCCGTCGCACCTTCGGCGCGCAAAATGCCGCCGAATTCGGCGTTGTTGGTCGCACCGTAGGCCTCGTAGCCCGTGTGCACGAACCCCGCGCCGCCGTTCGCGTCGGGCACGGGCGCCGGGATCACGTTCACCACGCCGCCGAGGGCGTCGGACCCGTAGAGCACGCTGGCCGGGCCACGAATCACCTCGACACGATCGGCGAGCCGCGCGTCGATGGAGGGGCCATCTTCGTCGCTCCACGAGTAGTCCTCGAGGCGGCTCCCGTCGGAGAGCACGAGCACGCGCGGGCCCGACAGCCCGCGAATGACCGGCTTGCCGATCTGGGCACCCGTGCTGAGGGTGCGTACCCCCGCGAGGCTCGAGATCGCGTGCGCGAGCGAGACGCTCTCGTTTCTCCGGAGCTGCACGCTCGTGAGCGCGCTCGCCGGAAGCGGCGACGTCATCTCGAGACTCGGGCTCCGCGTGGCGGTGACCGTGACCGGCTCGAGCTGAAATGCGCTCGGGGAGAGCACGACCGCGACCGTCGTGTCGATGCCGGTCGTCCGGAGCATCTGCGTCGACGGCGCATACCCGTCCTTGCGAACGAGCAGGGTATACTGACCTGCCGGCACCGCGGTGATCGTGAAGCGGCCCGCCGTGTCGGTGGTGGTGGTGCGGGAGAGCTCGACCACGGCGACGCGCGCCGTGGCGATGGGCGCGCCGGCCGAGTCCCGCACCTGGCCGCGGATGGCCTGGGCGGCGAGGCGCCCCGGCAAAGACGTGAGCCCGAGCACGGCGAACGTTGCGAGGAGGAACGAACTTACGTGGACCGTGCGGGTGCGGAGAGGGTAGGGAGTCGTCATCTCATCCAAATCTACGCGCGGCGTGGCGCGGTTGCTGGCGTGGCGCCGCGACCATCCCATATTCTGCGCGGGTCCACCTGCCTGGGGGCGGCCGTGAGAAAAGTACTCACCTTTGTTGGCTCGATCGTTGGTGGCTCGGTCGGCTGGTGGCTGGGCGACAAAGCCGGGTTCTTCTCCGCATTCGTCGTGAGCATGCTCGGCACGGCCGCGGGCATCTATTACGGCATCAAGGTCTTCAATCACTACTACGGGTGATGGCACCGCCAGGCGCCACGTGACCGAGCAACCCACACTCGAGTCGCCGCGTCTCGTGCTCCGGCCGTTCGTTTCCGGTGACGCCGCCGAGGTGCGACGCCTCGCCGGCGACCGTGCCGTGGCCGCGACGACCCTCCACGTCCCGCATCCCTACGAACCGGGGATGGCCGAGGCATGGATCGCCACGCACCAACCAGGCTTCATGCGCGGCGAGATTGCGATCTATGCTATCACCGATCGGGACACGGGCGCCCTCATCGGCAGCATCGGACTCACGATCGACGCGCGGCAGGAACGCGCCGAGCTCGGCTACTGGATCGGCGCGCCGTTCTGGGGACGCGGCTACTGTACCGAAGCGGCCCGGGCCGTGCTGGCGTATGCGTTCGGCCCCCTCGGTCTCCGCCGTGTCCACGCCTGCCACATGGGGAGCAATCCGGCGTCCGGACGTGTGATGGAGAAGCTCGGGATGACGCTGGAAGGCCGTCGCCGCGCGCACATCCGGAAGTGGGACCGCGTCGAAGACGCCGTGGACTACGGGATTCTGCGTGAGGAGTTCGATCCCGGCCCGTCGCCGTGACCTCCGGCCTCGTCGTCCGGACCGCGCGCCTCGAGATCGCGCCGCTGAGTGCGGCGGCGCTCGATGCCCTCATCGCCGGCGACGGCGAACGCCTCGCCGCGTGCACGGGCGCCTCCTTCGCCGCGCCCGATCCACCTCCTCCATTGCTCGCCGACGCGCTGCCCATCGTGCGCGATCGCATGGGTGCCTCCCCGGACGACGCGCCGTGGTGGATGTGGCTCGCCGTGGAGCGCGGGTCGCGCGCGGCCGTCGGGGTGATCGGCTTCGGCGGCCCGCCGGGCCCGGACGGCGTGGTCACCGTGGGCTACGCCATCTATCCCGCCTTTCAGCGACGCGGGTTCGCGACCGAAGCGCTGAGTGCGCTCTGCGCGTGGGCGCTCGAGGACCCGCGAGTCCGCGCCGTGCGGGCGACCATCCCGCCCGCGCATGATGCCTCACGACGAACCGCGGAGCGGGCCGGCCTGCGGCACGTTGGCGAGGACGTCGATCCGGAGGTCGGTGACGTCGTCGTATACGAGCTGCGGACCCCGGGGCGCCCCATTCCAGGAAGCGCCGCCGCCTACGCCGAAGAGCTGGCGGAGATCTCGCACGCCGCGGAGCAGCTGCTGCAGGCGCTGGATGATGTATCGCTCGACCGTGCGCCCGCGGACGGCGGCTGGTCGGTGGGCGAGTGCGTGGATCACCTCATCCGTTCGGGACGGCTGTACCTCGGCGCGATGCAGGGGGCGATCACGCGCGGCACGGCGCGCGGCATCCGGGGCACGCCGCCGTTCAGTCGCGGCATCGTCGGAGACTGGTTCGTGCGGCTGATGGAGCCGCCCGCCCGGAGGCACTTTCGGGCGCCCCGAAAGATCCGTCCGATCCGGCATCATACGGTCGGCGCGCTGCGCGCCGGCTTCGCGGCGCTCCAGGCGGATCTCGTGGCGACGGCACATAGGGCTGAGGGCCTCGATCTCGGCCGCCTCGCGATCTGGTCGCCGGCGGTTCCGCTCCTCCGGCTGAACCTCGCCGCCGCGTTCGCCGCCATCGCCGCCCATGAACGGCGGCACCTCGTCCAGGCGCGCCGCGTCATGGAGCAGATCGGGACCTAGTCCGGAGGGGTGCGTCCCCGGGCGCTCTCGTGGCACGGCCGATGGTTCGTGACGCCTCTCCTATTTCGAATTGCGGCATTGCACTTTGCGAGGGTCATCCCAATACTTCCATTCATGCGCTGGCTCGGGCACGACCAGCGGGCGGACGGGGCCGCCGCCGGCCAGGCGATGCCCGATCCGCTCGCCCTCCTCCAATGGGTCTACGTCGGTCGCGTGCTCCTCGCGGTCGTCGTCTTCGTCGCGGCGGCCTTTTACTTCGCCGCCGTTCCCCCGCAAGTCATTCTGGTGCTGGCCATTGCGGCCATGGCCTCGCTCGTCGCGAGCGGGATGTCGGCGTTCTACACGCACTTCCTGAGGCGGCCGCCGACCCCGACGTATCTCTACGGGCAGATCATCTTCGACCTCGCGCTGGTGACGACCGTCGTCCACTTCACCGGGGGCTCCCAGAGCGATTTTTCGTCGCTGTATATCCTCGTGATCGCGGTCTCCGCGGTCCTCATGCCCCTGGCATCGAGCTTGCTCCTCACCACCCTCGCGGCCCTCGTCTATGTGGCC
>DATFMZ010000064.1:0-13058 GCA_035266665.1 Gemmatimonadales bacterium
GGACTGGGTGAAGGCACAGTTTTCGCACGGGGTGCCGTCGTGTCCCAATCGTGCACCAGCCAGGCGGCGCAGGGAGCTATGCGCCAAGACTCGAGTCGCGCAGCGGGTCGTGAATGAGGTGAGGAACGTCAAGTGACAACCTTCGCGCTCGTGTTCGTGCTCGTCCCGGTAGCGGTCGGCGTGTACGCGTACGTCGTGTATCCCGGTGTGCTCAGACTCCTCGCCGCTCGGCCGGCGGCTGGTGGCGCCGCGTCGGAGCACGAGTGGCCGCTCGTGACGATCACGGTGCCCGCGTACAATGAAGAGCGCTCGATCGCCGCGACGCTCGACCGCCTGTTGGAGATCGACTACCCGCCCGAGCGCCGCCACATCGTGGTGATCTCGGATGCCTCGAGCGATCGCACCGATGAGATCGTCCGGGGTTATGCCGGGAAGGGCGTCGAGCTGGTGCGCCTCGCCGAGCGTTCGGGCAAGACGGTTGCGGAGAACGAAGCGCGCGCACACCTGCGCGGGCCGATCATCGTCAACACGGACGCCTCGGTTCGCCTCGACAAGCGATCGCTCAAGCCCTTGATTGCCGCCTTCCGGGACCCGACGGTCGGCATCGCGTCGGGGCGCGACGTCAGCGTCGCGCGCCTCGGGGACGACGCGAACGTCGGCGAGGCGGGGTACGTGGGCTACGAGATGGCCGTACGCGATCTCGAGACGCGCGCCGGCGGCATCGTCGGTGCCTCGGGCTGCTTCTACGCCAGTCGCGTCGATCTGCACAGTGAGATCGTGCCCTCGGCGCTGAGCCGCGACTTTGCCGCGCCGTTGATCGCGAAGGAGCAGGGGTACCGCGCGGTCTCGGTGACGGACGCCGTCTGCTACGTGCCCCGCACGGGTTCGCTCCGACGCGAGTTCCGGCGCAAGGTGCGCACGATGACGCGGGGTCTCGAGACGTTGTACTACAAACGGCACCTCATGAATCCCGTCCGGTACGGGCGGTTTGCCTGGATGCTCATCTCGCACAAACTCGTGCGGTGGCTCCTTCCGCCGGCGTTCGTCGTGGGCGGAATCGGCCTCGTCCTCCTGGCCACGCGCGACGCGCGATGGGCCGTGCTGTTGGGCGTCGGGTGTGTCGCGCTCGTTGCCGCGGTGGTGGGGTGGTTCTGGCGCGAGGGGCGTCCGATGCCGCGCGTAATCTCGCTTCCGAGCTACTTCTTTTGGGGGGTCACTGCCGGTCTCGTGGCATGGAGCAAAGCGCTGCGGGGTGATCTCAACCCGATCTGGGAGCCAACGCGGCGGGAGGCGACGTCGTCGGAGCCCGCCGGTGCCTCACGAGGGTAGCGCGCGCGCGAGATCGGGCGCCACGCGCTCCGCCACCCCGCGCGCCACGGTGAAGGCCGAGTCCTCGCTTGTCGTCACCGGCACCACGATCCGTACCAGGGCCTCCTCGCTGCGTTGGCGCAACGCCGCGTCGCGCAGGAGATTCCACTTGACGAGGTACTCGTTGGCCGCCACGTGCCCCCGTCCCTGATACCAGTAGAGCACCAGGGCGCGTTCCTTTCCGTTCTGCACGAGGTACTTGTTCACGGGCACCGGGCCGATCCCGGTGGGGATGACGACCTCGGTGGCGGTGAGCGCCTCCCACCCGGCCCCCGGGAGACAGTTCTTGGGCGAGTGGATGGTGTGTCCCTGCATCTGCTGGGCGTAGTACCCCACGTACAGCGAGAACGCCTCGGCCGAGTCCGTCGTGCCGTGGCCGTAGGTGCGCATAAGGTAGCTGGTCATCCCCGCCGATCGCACCTCCGCTGCATCCAGCGCGATCTCGTGACCCGGTAGCCCCGCCAGCGAATCGGGAATCGCGCGGGCGAGCGGCTCGCGCAGGGGCATCGTGCGCTGCGTGCTGATGCCGACCGTGAAGAGCGCCGCGACCCCCAGAACCGCCGCCGGGGTCCAACGCCGTGCGCCGCTCATGCCCCCTCTGCGGCGCGGTGCCGGCGGCGGGTCTGCTCGATACGGGCCAGCAACCACGAGAATGCCCCCAAAATGGCGAATGCCACCACGAAGATGACCCACCCCTCGGAATAATGCATGAAGCCCTCGCCGAGCTTCGGATCCACGAAGTAGACCAGGAACCCCGTCAAGAAAATCCGAATGCCATTCAAGAACATCGCCACGGGGATAGCGGCCAGGAGCACGAGCGTTCGAGTCCATGGGGACGTGAGGAAGATCCCGCCGATCAACAGTCCCAAGGCGATGAGCGCGGTGAGCGATCGCAGTCCACTGCACGCCTCGGTGACAAACAGGGCCTGCCCCGGCAGGTGGATCACGTTCCCGGCGAGCAGGACGGGGACATGGCGAGATGCCAGCAGTGCGGCCCCCATCTTGGATGCCTGCAGTTGGAGCGGGAAGGCGAGCGAGTTCAGCACGACGGTCGGAAGCGGAACCGATAACAGGAGCAGCAGGGCCGGGAGCCACCACCGAAGCAGTTGACGAAATCCATACGCATAGACGACGAGCGCTGCCGCGCCAAGAAGCATGGAGAATCGCATGGTGAAGAGCTCGGCCGCGAGCCCGGAGAGGTAGCGGAGCACGACTGCAGCCACGAGAACCGCGATGCCGAGTCCGCGCTGGGGTCGGGCATTGGTTGCTATCCCCGATCGCCAGGCGAGATAGAGCGCGATGGGGGCGAGCAGCAGACCGTGCTGGGCGTCGGGGTTGACCCACCAATCGTTCAGCAGGGTGGTGAACGGCTTCCAGTAGAGCACGAAAAACAACAGTCCCGTCGCGAGGACCGGGACTGACAGATACCGCTGCGCGGTGGCGAGGCGTCGGGACGACGCGGCCACTGCCGTCACCAGGCTCCCTTGCGAAAGACGATCACCGGGACGGTGAGGAGCATGATCTTGAGATCTTCCATCAGCGATTGGCGTGCGATGTACTCCAAGTCGTAGGCGACCTTCCGCTTGACGTCGTCCAGGCAGCGATCGTAGTGCTGGTTGATCTGGGCCCACCCGGTGATGCCGGGCCGCACCCGCTGGCGGGCTTCGTAGCGCTGGATCTGGCCCCGGAGATCCACGAAGATCCTGGGCTGCTCCGGCCGCGGCCCCACGATATTCATATCGCCGCGCAACACGTTCCACAACTGCGGCAGCTCGTCCAAACGCAGCTTCCGGAGCACCCGCCCGACTGGAGTGACCCGCGGATCATCCGGCGAGGCCCATACCTCTGTATCCACGCGCTCCTGAACGCACATCGTGCGGAACTTGTAGATCTTGAACGGCCGGCCGCCCAGATTCTCGCGCCGCCGGATGCCGTGCGGAGCGGGTCGATCACCGCGGCGATCGAGCCCGACCCGCGTCTGCGTGTAGAGCACGGGGCCCCTGGACGTGAGCCGGACCGCGAGTGCGATCAGGAGCATCACCGGTGCTGCCACGACGAGCCCGATCCCAGCCACGATCACGTTGAGGAGCCGCCGCCAGCCTTCGGCCGGTACGGCCTCGATCGGCAGAGAGACGACGTCTCGTGTGGCTGGATATTCGAACCGTAGGGATGTCACGTGTACTCAGGCGCCCGGGCTTGAGGTACTCGCCGCGCGGTTCGCGGCGTCGTGCCCCTCTCATCAGCAAGGGGCGTGCGGGCGCCGTGGAGTAGTGGTGCGCATTGCAACTCATTGTGATATAAAGACTTGAACGATTCATGAACTCTTGTGGGGGTCGTGCGCGACGTAGTGCGACGACTTCTGATGTCGGAACGGTGCCACAAAGATGGGTGTGCTGGGGCCAGCGATCGGTTACAACTCTCCGGCCGGTGGGAGTTCGACTTCGAAGAAGAATCGGGTGCCGCGCTCCGGGCTGGTGTCGAGCATGAGCGTCGAGCCCATCGCCTCGACGAGCTTCTTGCAGATGGTGAGTCCGAGTCCCGTTCCCGAGAAGCAATACTCCCTGCGGGCGCGGGTGCGGCGGAACGGCTGGTAGAGACTTTCGAGCGCGTCCGACCCGATGCCGCGCCCCGTGTCCTGCACCGAGAATTCGATGCGGTTCCGCTCCTTCGGGGTGGCGGTGACCTCGACGGTACCCTGGTCGGTGAACTTGAGCGCGTTCGTCGTGAGGTTGAGCAGGACCCGGCTCAGGGCCATCGCATGGCCGATCCGGTGGTCGCTGGGTGGCGGATCGACCGTAACATCCAGGCCCTTCTCCTCCGCGATCGGCCGTACGATATCGCGAACGGAATCGAGGATCTCGGCGACCGCGAATGGGCCGGGCTCCTTGTCGACGAGCCGATCGCCCCCGCGCGCAAGCTCCATCACGTCGCTCGTGACGGAGGACAGGCCTAACGCCGCTCCGTAGATCAACCCCAGCTGGCGGCGCTGCAAGTCGTTCACGTCACCACTCTGCCCCCGTTGGAGCGTTTCGGCCAGAAAGAGAATGGACGTGAGCGGCGAGCGAAGGTCGTGCGCGATTTCGACGACCAAGTCGAGCGCGCCGGGTCCCGATAGCCGGGATGCGAAGTGGTCCGCCCAGTTGGGCTCGAGCTCCGCGCGCACGGCTTCCATGGCGCGGAGCGTGAGCAGAACGTCGCTCAGGGGGGGAGGGGTCCGCGCCGTGTCCCAGGCGTCGAGCGCCTCCGCGCGAAGTCGCTCGAGCAGATGGCGGGCGAGCACGGTGCCCGCCGGTCGCTCGGTCAGCGGGCCTGGAGCGGGGACGCGTCGGTGCGCGACGATGCGATCAAGGAGCTGCTGCAGCACGACACCCACTTCCGCAGCGTCCACGGCGTCGCCGGTCTCGTTGCGGAACGAGCCGGCGACGCGACGCGCGGCGCCTTCAATGTCAGGGAGCGGGCACGCAATGAGGTCCGGGCCGGAGGCTGCGACGACCGACCCGTCGGGATCAGATTGGCGGGGAGGACGCGTCGTGCTCGTTGGGCTCACTCAGCTTCGACCATGATCGTTTCGCGCGCGAGGCCGTGTTTCTCCATGATACGATATAAGGTCGTGCGATCTACCCCCGCAAGACGTGCCGCGTGGGACATGTTGCCCGCCGCGCGGTGCACGAGCTGGGTGAGATAGCGAAGCTCGAACTCGGCCAGCACGCGATCGCGGGCCGCGTGATACGGTTCGTCGATCAGCGGACGCGCATCGGCGTCGGGATCCGAGCTGATGGTGGTGGCCGGCCGGGTGTCGTCGGGGATCGGAGCGCCGTCGATGAAGGGCACGTCCTCGGGACGGATCGGGGCGCCGGCATCGGCGAGCACCACCGCGTGCTCGATCACGTTCTGCAGCTCGCGGACATTGCCCCGCCACGGATACGACTGCAGCGTGCGGATCGTTCCCTCGGCGAACATCGGTGCCCGTTCATCGTGTCCGCGGTGGCGCGCCCAATAGTGCTGCAGGAAGTGATTCGCGAGGATCGGGATGTCCTCCTGCCGCTCCCGAAGGGGCGGGATCTTGATGGGAACGACCCGGAGACGGTAGTAGAGGTCTTCGCGCAACAGCCCCTGGGCCGTGCTCTCATCGGGGTCCTGATTGGTGGCCGCCACGAACCGCACGTTGACCACGGCGTCGTTCGTCTCGCTCCCGACACGGCGCACCACGCCGTCCTGGATCACGCGGAGCAACTTGGCCTGGATCGGCTTCGGCATCTCGGCCAGCTCGTCCAGAAACATCGTCCCGCCGTTCGCGGTCTCGAGGAGCCCCGGCTTGTCACGCACGGCACCCGTGAACGCACCCTTTCGATGGCCGAACATCTCCGATTCGAGCAGGGCTTCCGGAAGGGCCGCGCAGTTTACGGCCACCATCGGACGGCTGCTGCGGCGCGAATGGTAATGGATGAACTGCGCGAACAGCTCCTTCCCCGTGCCGCTCTCGCCGGTGATGAAGACGGAGGCGTCGGTGCGCGCGACCTTCTTGGCCAGCTCGAGCGCCCGGCGGAAGCTGGGGGCATTGCCGAGGACCGTGAGATGTTCGCTGTGGCCGTGCTCCGCGCCTTCGTCCTGAATGGCCTGCGACTCGCGCGCCACCATCACGGCGTGCGCGGCCCGGCCGATCAGGACCTGGAGGTGGGTGGCCGAGAACGGCTTCGGAAGGTAGTCCCACGCGCCCGCGCGGAGCGCCTCGACGCTCGACTGCACGCTCGCGTTGCCGGTCATGATGATGGCAATCGTGTCCGGATGGTGCTCCAACGTCGCCGCCAGCAGCTCCATTCCGTTGACGCCGGACATGTGCAGATCGAGCAGCACGATGTCGAACCGCCGCCGCCGGACGAGATCGAGTGCGTCCTCGCCCCGGCCTGCAGTCTCCACGTGGTAGCCCTCGCTCTCGAGAAACATCTGGCAGCTTTCCCGGAGGCTCCGCTCATCGTCCACCGTGAGGATGCGGAGCGAGGCCTTGGTCTCGGGGTCGAGCGCGAGGAAGTCCGGCACGCTGGTCCGCGCGCCACCAGTGGGAGTCGATTGGGGGTCGGTATTCGCCATCTGCGACACTCCGATTGGTAACCGAGGGCGTATTGGCCGACCGATTCACAGGAATCGGGAGCCAGCACCCAGCCACGCAGGGTTCGGGCCGCAGTGTGGTGCCCGCGCGCCTGAGCCATAAGCGCTATCGGATCATGATGTTACACGATACGGTCCCGTGCCTTGCTGCGCAACGGCAACACACAGAATGCGAGAGCGGTCTCGCATGTTGCGTCATCGCAACGCTATTTCCGGGTTGAAGGGTCCACTCGGGTGATTTCGCCTCGTATTGCGCTCACTTTGGGTGCACCGTTTCTTGCGTAGGGATGTGAGGAAATTGGGCTGGGCGCACGAGGAGACGGTGTCATACGATGAGTGACAATCTGCCGGTCGAGGGCGGCCGGCGCGCTGATGAAGACGCGGGCATGCCGTCCGTGCCGAGCGCGCTGTCCCCGCTGAGCACATCACTGGACGGGTACGCGGCCGACGACGAGTCGGAGGGCGGAGCGAACTGGCGACGCTATGTCGCCGCCGTGCTCCGCTACAAGTGGCTGGTGCTCACCATCACGGTCTTGGGAATTGGTGCCGGCGTCGCCGGCTCGCGGTTCCTCAAGCCGGTCTACACCGCTCAAGCCACGATCTGGGTTCAGTCCCCGGCACGAGGCGGCGGAGGACAGGCGCAACAGGGGCCAATCCGTCCGGAGCAGCTCCTGGAACAATCCGGTTGGACCGATCTCCTGCGTTCGTACCAGGTGCTCGATGACGTCGTGCGCCAGATGCACCTCTACGTCTCATTCAAGTCAGCGGGTGATTCCGCGCTGTTCGCCGGTCTCGACCTCGCAGAGCGATTCCTCCCCGGTACCTACACCTTGACCGTGTCCGACGACGGCAAGACGTACGGGCTCATGACGGACAAGGGCGTGACGGTCGAGCGGGGAACCGTGGGCGATTCCGTAGGCCGAAAGGTGGGCTTCCTGTGGGACCCGCCGCGCGCCCAGCTTCCCGCCGGTGGCCGGTGGCAGTTCAGCGTGGCGAACCCGCGTGACGTGTCCACGGCGCTGGCGGAGGAGCTCTCAGCGAGCGTCGACAAGAGCGGCGCCTTCATCACGATCGAGCTCCCCGGCACGAATCCGTCGCGAGCTGCGCGGACCATGAATGCGATCGTCCGGCGGTACGTCGACGTGGCCGCTGACCTGAAGGGCGAGAAACTGCGTGAGCTGACGCGCATTCTCCGCGAGCAGCTGGACACCTCCGCGGCGAAGTTGAGCGATGCTGAGAATGCGTTGCAGACGTTTCGGGTGAACACTATCACGCTGCCGTCCGATCAGTCGACACCGGTCACCCCGGGCCTGCAACAGACCCAAGACCCGGTGTTCAAGAACTACTTCGACATGAAGATCGAACGCGAGCAGCTACGGCGCGATCGGGATGCCATTCAGCGGATCCTCGCCGCGGCGCCGGACTCGGGGCTCTCCGTCGACGGGCTCGTGGTCATCGGGTCGGTGCACAATTCGTCCGAGCTGTCCTCGGCGCTGGCGGAGCTGACGCAGAAGCAGGCGGATCTTCGCGCGCTGCGCTACCGCTACACCGACCAGAACCCTCAGGTCGTCAAGCTCGCCCAGGACGTGCATCAACTCGAGACGGTGACGATTCCCGGCCTCGCCAACGCGCTCATCAGCGACATCAAGGCCCGCGAGGCCACGCTCGACGCCCGTATCGGAGACGCGTCGCACGAGCTGAAGCAGATCCCGTTGCGTTCCATTGAGGAAGCTCGACTCGAGCGGGGCGTCTCGATTGCCGAGAAGCTCAATACGACGCTACGCCAGCGGTATGAAGAGGCGCGCCTGGCCGAGGCGAGCAACATTCCGGATGTTTCCGTGCTCGACTCGGCCGTCGCGCCGCGCGTCCCGACGCGTGACCGGGCCAAACAAGTCATGTTCGGCGGATTGGTCGGAGGGATCGGGTTTGCCGTCCTGCTCGCCATTCTGCTCGACCGGACCGACCGGCGCGTACGCTACCCGGAGCAGGTGAGTGACGACCTCGGGCTCAGCATTCTCGGCGCCATCCCCCACGTGAAGTCGAACGGCAAGGGATTGCGGGGTGAGGTCGCCTCGCACGTGGTCGAGGCCCTGCGAGGGATTCGCCTCGGTCTCGTCCACGCGCACGGCACGGCGGGGCCGCTGGTGGTGACCGTGTCGAGCCCGGGGCCGGGCGACGGCAAGTCGTTTCTCGCATCGAACCTCGCACTGGCCTTTGCGGACGCGGGCCACCGGACATTGCTCATCGATGCCGATATCCGCCGGGGCGAGCTCCACCGTCTGCTCGGCGTGAAGCGCCGGCCAGGGCTCACCGACGTCCTCGGTGGGCGCGTGGATCAACAGCAGGTTGTGCAGAAAACGTCGTATCCCGCGCTCCACTTCATCGGTGGCGGAACGCGCACGCCGAGTGGGCCCGAGCTCTTGGGCTCGCCGGCGCTTGCCCAGCTCCTTGTCGCGTTACGGGCGGAGTACTCGGTGATCGTCGTGGACAGCTCGCCGCTCAGCGCGGGCATCGATCCCTACGTCTTGAGCACGGCCACCGGAAATCTCTTGCTCGTGATGCGCAACGGGGTGACCGATCGTGAGCTCGCGGGCGCGAAGCTCGACATGCTCCAGCGGTTGCCAATCCGCGTCTTGGGCGCGGTGCTGAACGACATCCGTCCGAACGGGTTCTACCGGTACTACGCGTACAACTACTACGTGGAAGGGTACGAAGCGAAAGAAGAAGAGTCGGTTGGCGCGGGAGCGGCGGGGGGGAAGGAACTACCGAAGGGATCGTAACCCGAACGCGTCGGCCATCGGGACCGACGCGAGGCGGGTCACGAGGCGCTGACCGGGCTATCGAAGCCCTGGATCCACTCGGCGCCGCCATGGGCGGTCGCGGCGGGCTTCATGTGAAGCGCCGAACTCGCCCGGCGCAGCAGATCCACTGGCTCGATGCTCGCTTCACGAAAATCGCGCACCGCATGGTATCCGGCGCGGAGCCGCACCTTGCCGCCGTGTTCCATCTCGATCCGCTGAGCAATCCGCCGAGCGAATCCTTCGGCGCCTTCGGCATCGGTCCCGGGAGCGAAGACCGCGAATTCGGCCTCTCCAACGCGCCCGATCGCATCGGACACGCGTCCCGTCTCCCGCAGCACGTTCGCGATCCGGGTCGTCAACGCGTCGATCTCGCTCTCATCCAGCGGCTGGCCGGCCTCGTCCGCGATTTCCGGGCTCAACACGACGCACGCGAGCGGTCCGTGCTGCCGGAACGCCTGGGAGCCGAGTTCGCGCGCGCGTCGCGCGAGGCCGTGCACATTGTAGAGGCCCGTGATCTGATCGAGCAGGCCCTCATCGCGTGAGCGATCGGCCTCCTGCTTGGCCCGCGTATAGGTGTCGAAGCGGAGCAAGAGCTCTTCCGCGTCGATCGGGTGGCCCAGGTATTCCCAGGCGCCCACGCGGAGTGCCTCGAGACGCTGCTGGCGCGTGGGATGACCCGTGGTCATCATCACGACCGGCGTCGTCGCGCTGATGATTCCCGACTCCCGGAGCTCGCGGCAGACGTCCAATCCGTCCATGTCCGGGAGATTCGCGTCGACGATCACCATGTCCGGGTGAGCGCTCCGTGCCCGCTCGATGCCCTTTGCACCGGTGTACGCACGGAGGACCGCGTAGCCGTTCGGGCCCAGGATCGTATCCAGGGATCGCGTGGACCATTCCTGGTCGTTGATCACGAGCACGAGCGGCGGGCGACCACGCTTGACCGACTCAGTCATGAGACTCCACGGGCCCACGTTGGGCGACTGGGGGTGACGACGAGCAACGATTGCACGACCGATAGCTGGTTGTTGCGTCGCTTTACGACCAGCACGTCTCATGCCCTCCGGTCCGAACTCCCTAAACAGTTGCCGCGCAAGTGGTTATCCGTCCGTTGCCGAGCTTCCGCTTGGTGCGGCACCTCGACAGGAATGCATCACTATGCGGCAGGGGTGCAACGGCCGGCAAGGGCCAACCGTTTGTCCCGGGCCATCCGTTGCAGGGCGTAACTGTATAAGAGACTCGTGCTTACGCCGTACGTAACGTGTGCCTCGTAGGGATGGGCCCTAAACTTGAATCCTCCCGGATCGCGAACGCAGCAAGTTCCGATGGCTTACGGGAGGACGCACGGCGATATGTCGAAGTGCACATGCGGGGAATCTGGCGGCGCGGTGGTGCCGCCGGGAGAGGCGGGGCGGGCCGGAACGCATCTGTGTCCGCGTTGTGGGGGCCAGCTCCGACGCGCGGACAGTGCGGACGCCCTGCTCGCGAAGCTCTCGCAGTTGGCGCGCTTCGGTCTGGCAGCCGAGGACGGGCCCCTGCTCGAGCCCAACTACGAGGGACGGTAACCCATGTGCGGCATCGTCGGATACGTGGGTCGGCGCGACGCGGCGGGCATTCTGATCGACGGCCTCGCGCGGCTCGAATACCGCGGGTACGACTCCGCGGGCGTCGCGATACAGAACGGGCGGGGCGTCGTCGTCCGGAAGCTCGCAGGCCGCGTCGGCGGCTTGCGGGATGCCCTCACCGGGACACCCGTTGCCGGCACATCGGGAATCGCCCATACGCGATGGGCGACGCACGGTGCGCCCAACCAGGTCAACGCGCACCCGCACGTGGACTGTACGGAGCGCATCGCGCTCGTGCACAATGGGATCATCGAGAACGCCGAGGCATTGCGTGAGGCGCTCGAGCGTGCGGGACACACATTCCGGACGCAGACCGACACGGAGGTGATCGCCCACCTCATCGAGGATGCCGAGGGCTCGACGCTCGAGGAACGCGTGATCGCGGCACTCGCCCGGGTCGAGGGCGCGTACGGGATCGCCGTGATGTCGGCGGACGAACCCGGCAAGATCGTCATCGCGCGGAAGGGATCGCCCGTGCTGCTCGGCGTGGGTGACGGCGAATACTTCGTGGCGTCCGACGCGTCGGCGCTGCTCGAGCACACGCGGTCCGTCGTGTACCTCAACGACGGCGACATCGCGATCATCACGCCGGACGGCTATCGCGTGATCGACCGGCACGAGCACGTGCTGTCCCGACCCGTGGATGACATTACGTGGGATCTCGAGGCGATCGAGCTGGGCGGATACCCCCACTTCATGTTGAAGGAGATCTCGGAGCAGCCGGAGAGCGTGCGCAGCACGCTCCGGGGGCACCTTCTCTTCGAGGAGGGCACGGCCCGCCTCCACGGGCTGAATCTCACGCCCGCCGACTGCGCCGCGATCAACCGCATCGTCATTCTGGCATGTGGCACGTCATGGCATGCAGGCCTCGTCGGTCGGTACCTCATCGAGGAGCTGGCGGGAATCCCGGTGGTTGTCGAGTACGCGTCGGAGTATCGCTATCGGCCCCAAGTGATCGTACCAGGGACGCTTGCGGTGGCGATCTCCCAGTCGGGAGAGACCGCCGACACGCTGGAGGCTATGCGTACCGCGCGGGCGAGCGGTGCCACCGTCGTCGGATTGGTCAACGTCGTCGGCAGCACCATCGCGCGTGAAGCCGATGGCGGCATCTATCTGCACGCCGGCCCCGAGATCGGCGTGGCCTCCACGAAGGCGTTCACTTCTCAGATCACGGCGCTCGTGCTTCTCGGCCTGTACTTGGGTCGACAGCGGGGCCTGTCGCTGGCACGCGGGCAGGAGATCGTCTATGAGCTGGCGCGGCTGCCGGACCTGATCGACGAAGTGCTCGAGCTCGCGCCGGTCGTGGAGAAGCTCGCCAAGGACTTCGCGAGCGCGGACAATTTCCTCTACCTTGGGCGCGGGATCAACTTCCCGGTCGCGCTCGAGGGAGCGCTCAAGCTCAAGGAGATTTCCTACATTCACGCCGAGGGCTATCCCGCCGCGGAGATGAAGCACGGTCCGATCGCATTGATCGACGAGAACATGCCCGTCGTCTTCGTCGCCCCCACGGATCATCTCTCGCAGAAGGGGCTCTCGAATCTGCAAGAGGTGAAGGCGCGGGGCGGCCGGGTCATCTCGATCACCAACCCGGGCGAGGACGCCGTCAGTGCGCTTTCCGATCATGAACTGCAGGTGCCCCGCACGCTGTCGGTGCTTTCGCCCATCTTGACGTCGGTTCCGCTGCAATTGCTTGCCTACCATATCGCGGTACTACGCGGATGTGACGTGGATCGGCCGCGCAACCTCGCGAAGAGCGTGACGGTCGAGTAGCGGACGGTCTGGGGGCGGAATTACCTTGTGAGGACGATGAAACTCACCGCGATCGGTGTCTTCAGTCTCTTGCTGGCGGCCGGAACTCTCGTCGCCCAGCAGCCCACGGCATTCGACAATGCGCGGCTCTATGCGTCGCGTGATTCCCTCGAAGCGCTCGCACAGCGTTACGAGATGGCGGCGCGGTCCACGGCGTACAGTGGTGACCTGCGCGCGCGTGCGCTGGCGAACGCGGAGCGGGTTCGGGCCCGGCTCACAAACGGCGATTTTCAGGTGGGCGACCGGGTGTTGCTTGCCGTCGAAGGTGAGCCGACGCTGACCGACACGTTCACGGTGCAGGCCGGACCTCAGATCGTGCTTCCGAACATCGGCGCCGTGCCGTTGCACG
>DATFMZ010000065.1:0-11559 GCA_035266665.1 Gemmatimonadales bacterium
CGAGTGGCGGGGGATACCGCTCTGGTGATGGCTCCACGGCGCGTGGCCGCGGATTCGGGATCCGTCGCGATGGAGCTGAGGCGGAAGGGGACGCTGATCCGGGCGAGTGCCCCCGTGTCGAGCGATTCCCTGTTGGCGCTACTCCGCCGGCTGGACTGAGCGCCGGATCCGGACGAGCTCCGCGAGGACGGCGATCGCGATCTCGGCCGGGGTATCGGCCCCGATGTCCTCCCCGATCGGCACCTTCACGCGCTCGAGCGACGGACGCGGGATACCCGCCTGCTCGAGGGCCTTCCAGATCACCGCCTGCTTCCGGCGACTGCCCAGCATGCCGACGTAGCGCGCCGGTGATGCCGCCGTGCGTTCGACGACGACGGCGTCCATGGCGTGCCCGCGCGTCGCCGAGATGACGAAGTCGTCGGCATCGAGCTCGAGCCGGTCGAGCACCTCGCGCAGATCCGAGACGATCAGCTCGTCGGCATCCGGAAACCGCTCACGACTGGCGAAGTCGGCCCGATCGTCCACGACGACGACGTGGAAATCCGTCCCCGCGGCGACGCGTGCGATTTCCTGGCCCACGTGTCCGGCGCCGAACAGAATGAGCCGCGGGCGCCGGGGCACGGGTTCCAGAAAGAGCTCGCGCGCGGCGTCGATTCCGAGCCGCCGCACGGCGGGCGGCGCGGCATCGAAGGCTCCCACGGCGTACCGTTGCTCCCCGACCCAGGTGGCCTTTCGCGGCCCCGCGTCCCAAGCGAGCGCGGTGGCGACGACCGCGGCCGTGCGTCCTTCGATGGCGTCCGCGACGGCGTGGTAGATCGCCGCGCCTTCGGCTCCGGCAAGCAGCGGCTCCACGAACAACTCGACGGTGCCACCGCACGACAGCCCGAGATCCCCGGCGCGCTCGGCATTGAGCGTATGGCGTACCAGCTGCGGCCGGCCGGCCGCGATCGTCTCGATGGCCTGCGCCGTCACGTCGGCTTCGAGGCATCCCCCTCCGACGGTGCCGAACCGCGCGCCGGTGCCGGTGACGAGCATCTTGGCATCAGACGCCATCGGCACCGATCCTCGCTGCCGAGCGACGGACGCGAGGGCGGCGGCGGTGCCCGCCTCGGCGGCCTCCCCGGCACGACGCCAGAGACGCGAACGCTCGGTCATGACGCGGGCAGCTCCTCGAGGCGCGCCACGGCCCGGCGAAGATGCGGAACCACGATCGAGCCCCCCACCACCAACGCGATCGCGAAGGCATCGTAGAACTCGCGATCCGTCACGCCCTCTTCCCGACAGCGCACGACATGGTAGGTGATACAGTCATCACACCGCAGCACCATCGACGCGACGAGCCCGAGCAGCTCTTTCGTTTTCGCGTCGAGCGCACCGTCTTCGTATGCCCGGGTATCGAGCGCGAAGAACCGGTTGATGGTGAGGTTCCCGCCCTCGAGAATGGCGGCGTTCATCTTCTCGCGGAAATGGCGGAAGGCTTCGAGCGTGGCGGCGTCTTCGGACATGAACGCTCCAGGGGGTGATACCGCAATCTAAGGGCACCGCTCAAACGGCAGAAAGGCAGGGGAGCCACGCTCCCCCGCCTTTCGATCAATCTACCGCTCCTGCCCTCCTGCCACCCTGCCGTGGGTGCGGGGCGGCGGCGAGCTAGTGGTGCCCGACGTGCAGCGATTTCTCGGCGAGGCGCGGGCTCACCATCGGGAACGTGCGCGCGAAGAGCCCGTAGGCCAACAGGTAGAGGCCCAGGAATCCCGCGGTGATCCCCACCTCCGGAAGTCCAAACGCGGGCTTCGCGCCGAGCGACGGCTCGACCAGGAGGAACCGCTCGAACCAGATCCCGGCAAGGCTCACCGTCACGAAGAGCGTGAAGGTGAACGGCGTGACCTTGGACTTGACCCAGATCAGCCCCCAGAACGGGATCAGGAAGACCATGGCGAGGACGAGCCACGCCATCGGGCGCCACTCGCCCCAGATCCGCATGAAGAAGAATCCCGTCTCGTCGGGGAGCTTGCCGTACCAGATCACGATGATCTGGCTGTAGAGCAGATATCCCCAGAAGATCGTGAACCCGAAGACGAGCTTCCCGAGATCGTGGAACTGCTGCCGGCCGATGAGATCATGCAGGCCGAGTCGCCCGCGCCAGTACACCATCATGATGCCCGACGTGGTGAGGCCGGTGAGGAACGCACCGAGGAAGAAGAAGGCCCCGAAGAGATTGCTGTACCAGTAGGGGGCGAGCGACATGATCAGGTCGAACCCGATCAGGGAGAAGAGGTACCCGTACGCCACCACCATGAGGGGGGCGAGCATCCCGACGCGACGCTCGACCTTCTCCAGCTCTTCCGGCGTGCCGGTGTACCCGCCGAGGACGCGATCGTAGAGATTGCGGCGCCAACCCGTCGCCTGATCGCGCAGCGCGAGCAAGTCGGGCTTCATGTCGTTCCGGACGAAGGCGAAGGCGATCCCGAAGACCACGATGAACGACACGAGATCGCGCCAGAACACCCAGGACGTGGTGAGCCAGCGGCCGCGCACCGGCGTCGGATGCCCGATCCAGGGGAAGAGATAGTTCCGCCCCAAAAAGAGGATCAAGAAGAGGACGAGGGCCACGGGGAGAAACGCCACGCCGGCCTCGGCGAAGCGGATCATCGATCCCGACCACTTGGCCTTCGTCATCTTCTGGGTCGCGGCGAAGATCAGCGCGCCCTGGGCGAGGCCCGTGAAGAACAGGAAGTTGATCAGGAACATGCGCCACGCGCGGTCGGCGGCGTGGCCCATCGCCAGGGTGATGAAGATGCCGAACCCGACGATCGCGAGAATCGCGCCCGCGGCGAGTAGCGTGCCGGCGGGGGCGTTGGCTCCGCGACGATAGGCGTCCTGGCGCGCCGACTCGGTCATTGGGCGCTCCCGTGCTGCAGCTGCCGGAGGTAGTTCACGATGTCCCAGCGGTCGTTGCCGAAGATCCGATCACCGTACGCGGGCATGATGCCGCGGCCACGCTCGATCATGCTGTAGACGTAGCCGTCGCTCAGCGCCTTGGCCCTGTCGGTGAGAAGGCTCGGGGCGACGAGGAGCTTCTTGTTGACGGGGCCGTCGCCCTTCGCGTTGGCGCCGTGGCACGGCTGGCAGAAGATCGTGAAGCGGTCCTTGCCGCGCGCGAGCGAAGCGGCCGACACCGGCACTGGATTCTTCATGGCGTCCATCGCGGCCTGGTTGGCGGGCGTCACGTCGTATCCCTGCATCCCCGCATTCACGGGCACCGTGCCGTCCACCGGCGGACGCGGCATCTTGTACGGCTGGATCGAGACGGCGCGATGCATCACCTGGAACCAGGAGACCTTGGCGATCGCGTCGTCCGGACTCGGCAGGCGCCGCCAGCTGTCCTTCCAGTTCTGCGCCGAGCAGCCACCGAGCACCAGCGCGGCCGCACCGACCAACATCAATTCACGCCTCAACCCGCACCTCCTCGGCCCCCGACGACTCGAGCAGCTGTTGCACCGCCGAGCGCCGTTCGGCGGGACAGGGAACGAACAGCCCGATGCGATCGTCGGTGAAACGGGGATCGTAGGCCGCCGCTTTACGCGTCACGATGATATTAAAGAGGAGCCCCGCGACCGTCGCGAGGGCGCCGCAGAGGATCGTCAACTCGAAGGCGATCACCACGTAGGGAATCAGCGACGGGATCACCTTCCCGCCGACCACGATCGGATAATCCAGGGACATCCAGACGGTCATCAGGAAGCCGAGCGTCACGCCGGTGAGGCCGCCGCAGAGCGTCCAGATGCGTACCCAGCTGACCTTGTGGCCGATGGCTTCGGCCACCGCGTGGTTGGGCGCCGGCGTGTAGACCGTGAAGCCCTTGTACCCCTTCTCCTTGAGGCTCAGGATCGCGGAAATCACCGAGTCCTCGTGCTGGTACGCGGCGAGAATGCCGCCTGTGTGCCGTTTCACGCCCGTGCCCTTTCCTTCCGTGGGAACGGAATGATCTCCTTCACCTCGACGATGGAGACCGTCGGGAAGTTCTTCGCGAAGAGCAGGAACCACATGAAGAACCAGGCGAAGCTGCCGGCGAGAATCGTCCAATCCACCCAGCTCGGGGTGTAGTGGTGCATCCAGTACGGCTCGTACTCATGCGCGAGCGACGACACGATGATGATGAACCGTTCCATCCACATGCCGAGGTTCACGAAGAGCGAGAGCACGAAGAGCGCCGGAATGCTGTTCCGCACCTTCTTGAACCAGAGGAAGAGCGGGAGCAGGCAGTTGCAGATATTCATGGTCCACGCGCCCCACCAGTACGAACCGAACTGGCGGTAGAAGGCCGACGCGCGCTCGACCGCGTTGCCGCTGTACCAGGCCATGAACCACTCCACGACGTAGGAGTAGCCCACGATCATCCCGGTGAGCAGCATGAGCTTGGCCAGGTTGTCGAAGTGCTCCAGCCGGATGTACCGCTCCAGCTTGAAGGCCTTCCGCATCGGGACGAGGAGCGTGACGACCATCGCGACGCCCGAATAGATGGCGCCGGCCACGAAGTACGGGGCGAAGATCGTCTCGTGCCAGCCGGGCACGATCGACATCGCGAAGTCCCACGACACGACACTGTGGACGGAGAGGACGAGCGGCGTCGCCAGGGCGGCGAGGTAGAGATAGGCCTTGCCGAAGTGACGCCATTGCTGGTCGGTGCCGCGCCAGCCGAGGCCGGTGATCCGGTAGAGCTTCTTGCGCCACCCCGTCACGTGATCGCGTACGGCCGCGATGTCCGGGACGAGCCCCACGAAGAGGAACGTGGCGCTCACCGTGAAGTAGGTCGACACCGCGAACACGTCCCAGAGCAGGGGCGACTTGAAGTTCACCCAGAGGCCGCGCTGGTTCGGATACGGGATCAACCAGTAGAAGTACCAGATACGCCCGATGTGGATCAGCGGGAAGAGCCCCGCGGTCATGACCGCGAAGACGGTCATCGCCTCGGCGGTGCGGTAGACCGCGGTACGCCAGGCCGAGCGGAAGAGGTAGAGGATGGCCGAGATCAGGGTCCCCGAGTGGGCGATACCGACCCAGAAGACGAAGCTCGTGATGTACACGCCCCACATCACGGGAGGCTCGTAACCCGCCTCGCCGAGCCCGTAGCGGATCTGGACGAGGAGCGCGATGATGCCCGCGGCGAGGACCGTGAGCACGAACGCCATCAGGATGAAGTAGCCGCGACCGGGATTGCCCAGCGTCGCCGCGATGTCGCGCGTGACGTCGTGGTAGGACGGCTGCCCCTGCTGGGTCGCGGGTTCCGGGTGTGCTGTCGTCGCCATGCCGGTTACGCCTCCACCACGTTGCGCACCTTCTCGAGGTACGTCACGGCCGGTTTCGTGTTCAGTCCCTCGAGGACCTTGTACCCACGCCGCTGCTCCGACAGGAGCGAGACGCGGGAGCCGGGATCGGTGAGATTGCCGAACACGATCGCCTCGGTCGGGCAGGTCTGCTGGCACGCCGTCAGGATGTCGCCGTCCTTGAGCGGCACGCCCTTGAGCTTCGCCTCATGCTGCGCGCCCCGGATCCGCTGGATGCAGAACGTGCACTTCTCCATCACGCCCTTGCCGCGCACCGTGACGTCGGGATTCAGCAACCAGTTCATCGGCTCCGGCCACGCGAAGTAGGGATCGCCCTTCTTCGAGTAGTCGAACCAGTTGAAGTAGCGGACCTTGTACGGACAGTTGTTGCTGCAGTAGCGCGTGCCCACGCAGCGGTTGTACACCTGCCCGTTCAGCCCGTCGGGTGTGTGATACGCCGCGAAGACCGGGCAGACCGGCTCGCACGGCGCGTTCCCGCACTGCTGGCAGAGCATCGGGACGAACCGCGCCTCCAGGGGCTTGTCGCCGCCGCCCTCGAAGTACCGCTCGATGCGCATCCAGTGCATCTGGCGGTGCTGCCGCACCAGATCGGGCCCGACGACCGGCAGGTTGTTCTCCGCGAAGCACGCCGTCACGCAGGCGCTACAGCCCGTGCACTTGGAGAGATCGATCGACATCCCCCAGCGCGTCGTCTCGAGCTTGTACGGCCCGTAGTCTTTGCCGCGGTCGACGTGCTCTTGCCAGGATTCCTGCTGCGCCTTGACTCGCTCCGGGATGGGCGCCGCCTCCTGCGCCTCCCACGCCCGGTAGTCGCCCTTCGTCGCGGCGGCGAGGGTGATCGCCTGCGCGATGCCGCGGTCGAGCTGGCGCGTGCCGCCCTCGGCCTTGGCCAGGCGCACGTGGTCGCCGGTGCCTTCGAGGGTCACGGCCGCGTAGTGGCTCACGCCGCCGAAGACCGTCGCCTTCGCATCGAGCAGCGCGAAGACGTTCGCGCCACGATCCTTGGCGTAGCGCCCGTACGCGGTGTGTCCCTGCCCCGTCGGCATCGCGACGACGTCGGGCCGCAGGCCGGGATAGACGTACACCTGGACGCGCACCGTGCCGATCTCGGAGGTGATGTCCACGATGTCGCCCTCGGCGATCCCGAGATGCTCGGCGGTCTCCGGATGGATCTCCACCCACGAGCCCCAGGTCATCTTCGTGACCGGGTCGGGCATTTCCTGGAGCCACGGACGATTGGCGCCGCGCCCGTCATAGACGGTGGACGACGGATACGCGATGAGCGTGAGCTTGCCCTTGGGCGGCGCCCACGGCGCGGTTGCGAGCACCTGCGCAGCCCCCGACACCAGCCGCACGGGCTGGGCGCGCGGGGTACTCCACACGCCGCCCTGCTTGAGAGCGTTGCGCCAGAAGGTGTCGAAGGGATCGTGGTTGCCCACGGTGCGCTGGATGGTCTTCCAGCGTCCCTGCAGGTAATCCTTGTAGGTCGCGGCGTCCGGCGAGGCCGGCGCGAACTGCTTCTGCAGCGTCCCGCCCACCTCTCGCGCGACGTCGATCAGCACGTCGCCGGTCTGGCGCGTCGTGAAGACCGGCTGCATGACCGGCTGCTGCAGGAGGTGCACGCCGTCCCGCGGCTCGAAGTCATTCCACTGCTCGTAGGGATCGTGGTCGGGCAGGATGAGATCACAGTCGGCCGCGGTCTCGTCCATGAACCGGGCAAAGCTCACCTTGAACTTCACCTTCCCGAGCGCGTCCGCGACCTTGAGCGCTTGAGGCGCGGCGAACACCGGATTGGCGCCGTGCACGAAGAGCACCTGCACGCGGCCGGCGTTCATCGCCTCGACGAGATTCACCAGGTCGGTGTACGCCGAGCCGCCCGCGGGCGTCGCACCGGCGCCGAAGACCACCGTCTTGCCGATGTTGCCCGCGACGTAGTTCAGCACCATGACCGCGGCCGCGGTGGCGTGCGCGTCGGGATGCTGGGTGCCCACCCCGCCCGGCAGGGCGACGCTCGGACCCGCCGCGAATTCGCGGGCGACGCGCCGAATGGTGTCGGCGTCGAGCCCGGACCGCGCGGCGGCGGCCTCGGGCGTATACTCCTTCAGCGCGTCCTCGAAGCGGCGGGCATCGGCCGGCGTGGCGCTGAGCTTCTCACCCATGATGACGTTGGCCATCGCCAGCGCCACCGCGCCTTCGCTCCCGGCCGCGGCGGGGAGCCACTCGTCGGCGTTCATCCCCGTGAGACTCATCCGCGGCTCGACATGGACGAAGCGCCCCATCTTGCCGTTCTGGAAGGCGTGCGACGCCGTGAACTCCCGTGCGTACTCGATCGGACTGTGCCAGGTCTCCAGGAAGTCCGCACCGAACGAGAGCACGTACTTCGCCTGATCCATCGCGTACGTCGGCAGCGCGTCGAGGCCGAAGAGCGCGCGGTTGGCGTAGCGGGCGGCCTCGTAGCTGAAGGCTTCCCAGGTGACGTGATGTGACGAGCCGAGCGCGCGGAGCCACTCGTCCACGAGCTCGGCGAAGGACCCGCGCTCGTTTCCCGTCAGGAACCAGACCTTGTCTCCCGACACGCCGTCGAGCGCGGTGGCGACTTTGGCGATCGCGTCGTCCCAGCTGATGGGCTTGAACGTGCCGTCCGCGCCCTTCGCCATCGGGCCTTGCATCCGATCGGGGTTGTAGGTGCCCTGCAGCGCGGTCTGCGCGCGCGTGCACAGCCTCCCCTGATTGATCGGGTTGTCGGGGTTGCCCTCGAGCTTGATCGCGCGCCCCTCGCGCACCTTCACGTGCACCCCGCACCCCGCGGCACATTCACGGCAGGTGGAGGCATAGTAGGTGGCGATACCGGGAATCTGATCCTCGACGGGGACCAGATAGGGGATGAGCTTCTCGACGTGGTCGGTCGAGCATCCGGCGAGCGCGGCGGCACCGCCGCCGGTGACGCCGAGCACCTTGAGGAACTTCCTGCGGTTCATCCCGTCAGACATCCGTCCTCCGCCACATTAGTAGTGGCATGCGGTGCAGTCCGTCGTCACCTTGCGCTGCTCGTGACACGAAACGCACCACCCCATCTTCAGTGAGGAGTACTTGTAGACGCGCGGCATCGTCTGGATCTGCCCGTGACATTCCTGACATATGAGACCGGCGTTCACCACGTGCCGCATGTGCGGGAAGTGCACGAACGGCGGCAACGTGTGGACCTGCACCCATTCGATCGGCTTGTTGTTGTTGTACGCGTCGCGCAGCTTCTGGATTTCGTGCGCGTTGTTGGAATCGGAGACGAGCGGTCCCGACCCGCTGACGATCAGGTGGCAGCCCATGCACGCCTTCAGGGACGGGATGCCCGGCTGCATGCTGATCTCGGCGTACGAGTGACAGTACTTGCAGTCGATCTGGTACTGGCCGGCGTGAATGTCGTGGCGGAAGAAGATCGGCTGGACCGGCCCCTTGAGTGCCGCGGTATCGATGGACGTCGGGGCGGTCCAATTGCTATCGGGCGGTATCGCGCTCGACGTCTGCTGTTGCTGCGCGGCCAGCGCCCCGGTGGCGACCATCACGGCGAGCGCCGCACCACCAATCGCTCGGCTCATTGCAGCCTTCGGCGAGACCCGTTCGGTCATATCCCACCTTATGTACGGTGCGTCGGTGTCGGCTGGGCACCCGGGAGGCACCGACCCAACCGACGTCAATCTGCGAACGACTACTGCAGTGATTCAGTCGCAGGAGTGAAGCACGATCGACAGGAGATTTGCGACCGCAAGCAAGATAGTCGTTTACCTCCGCAACACAACCGCCCCCACACGCGCCTCTCCAACGCCTTCATCCGCGCAGCCAACTGTGAAGATTGCCCGCGACGAGCGCCGCCGCCACCGGCGCATCGAGCGTCAAGAGATCGAGCTTGGCGAACGCCGCTTCCGGCAGCCGAAGCGGCATGCCCGTGCCCAGCGTGAAGCGCTCGACGCCCACCGTCCGCAGCAGCAACCGGAAGTGATCCTGGGGTGGGCCCCAGATCCAGCTGAAATCCCAAAGCACGCGACGGGCTTCCGCCGGCGTGAGCCCAAAGTGCACCTCTTCGATGAACGCGCGATCGGCATGGGTAACCAAGAGTCGCACCCCCGGATCGGCGCGGACGAGGAGCCGCACCCCCGCCGCCGGGAGATCGCGCGCCACGTCGAGCGGGTGCCGCTGCCGCGAGTCCTCGAAGCGCACCGTGAGCACGAGCGGCAGGGCGCGGGCGGCCGCGTCCGCCGCGAGTGCACGCATGGCATCCCCCGCGGGCTCGAGGCCCTGCCAGTTGGGATAGACCCGCACCGCCGGTGCCCCGACATCACGCGCGCGATCGAGGTCGCGCGCCATGTCCGGCAGCCCCGGATGGACGGCGAGTACGGGAAGCAGACGATCCGCGTGCGGCTCGAGCGCCCGGACGAGCTGGGCATTGGCGGGCGCAGGGTCCCTATAAAGGAAGGAGCCCAGATGCCCGACCCACGCGCGCTCGATCCCGACGCGATCCATGGCGCGCAGCAGATCGTCGGGGCCCGTCTGGTCGACGTGGCGGAACGGATACCCGCCGATGAAGGCCGACACGTCGAGCGTCATGCGCCGAATACCCCGTCCGGGAAGAGGCGTTGGGCGTTGCCGCAGCGGATCGCCTCGACGTCCTCCGGCGGGAGCCCGAGGCGCTCGACATATCTGAGCTTCGCGAGACCGGTATCGAGTGTCACGTCCGCCCCCCAGACCATGCGGCCCGCTCCCACCGCCTCGAGCGTCTGCTCGAGCATCCCCGAGTCCACACCGCTGCCCGAGAGATCCACGTGCACGTTGGGGACGTCGCGCACCACCCGGAGCGAGTGCGCCCAATCGCCACCGCCGCCGATATGGGCCAACAAAAACTGGGTGCGGGGATGGCGTTCCGCGAGCCGCACGAGCTCGACGGCATCCGACGCCTCCTGATGGGGCCAGTCGTGACGCCGGTGCTGCCAAATGTGGTGCAGGATCGGGACACCATGGCGTCCCGCAGCGTCGGCGATTGGGTCGAGGAGCGGATCGTCGGCCCGCCGGCTCGCGGCGAGCTTGACGCCGATGAGCCCCGCGTCCACCCCGCGCGCGATCTCGGCAAGGGCATGGTCGGTGTAGTTGGGATTCACCACGCAATAGCCGAACACGAGTCCCGCGTGCGCCCGCGTGAGCGCGAGCATCGCGTCGTTGGCATGCTGCACGTCGTCGGGTGAGGGGAAGTAGACCGGGGATTCCCGCCCCCAGCTCCCGAGGATGGAGGCCACGTGCGCCGTGATCCCGATGATCTCCCCCGCGGCCAGGCGCGCGGCGTTCACCTCGCGCCAGTCGGCACGCGGCGACCGTTCGGTGTGGAAGTGCGCGTGGCAGTCAATCAGCATGGCGCGCCACCTCGGCTACCGCCGTCTCGAGCCGATCGAGCGCGAAGTCCAGCGCCGCGTCGTCGTGGGCGAACGAGACGAAGTTGTATGCCGAGCGTTTGAAGAGGAGCCCGAGATCGGCGGTGCGCACGGCGATCGCCGCCGACGTTTCCTCGTCCCGGAAGGTGAGCGAGCACATCTCCGGGATGCCGATCACGCCGGTCGCGACGGCGGGATGGCGCGACGCGATGCCCTCGAGCCCCCGACGCCAGCGCGACCCGGTTTCCGCGAGCGCACCCGCCACCTGCTCGCGCACGCACACGGCGAGCACGGCCTCCGCCGCCACGAGGGCCGTGAACTCCGTCGCGAGGGTGGAGGAGATCCAGGTGCGGGTGGCCGCGTCCATCAGCGCCTGCGGCCCCACGACGGCGGCGATCGGGAAGCCGTTGCCGAGCGCCTTGCCGACGACGACGAGGTCGGGCCGGCCGCCGTAACGCCGTGCCGCACCGCCCTTGCCCAGCCGAATCCCCGTCTTGATCTCGTCGAAGATCAACACGGCCCCCGCGCGGTCGGCACCCGCGCGAAGCGCGTTGAGCCAGTCGCGCGCGGGCGGACATTCCACGACGGGTTCGATCACGATCGCGGCGGGCGGCGGAGCAGCGGCGAGCGCGCGCTCGAAGAGCTCGATGTCATTGAACGGCACGGCCACCCGGAGGGCGCGGACCGCCTCCGGAACACCCGCGTTGTCGGAACACCAATCGAGCCACCCCTGGTATCCGCAGGTGATCACGCGCGTCCGATTCGTGTACACCCGCGCGATGCGCACGGCGGCGGCAACC
>DATFMZ010000066.1:0-10228 GCA_035266665.1 Gemmatimonadales bacterium
TCCCGAGTGCAAGAACACGCGGCCGGTTCCCCTCGGCATGAAGTGCCCCAAGTGTGGGGAGGGGGACATCGTCGAGCGGCGCACGCGGCGTGGCCGGTCGTTCTACGGCTGCTCGCGGTATCCCGACTGCGACTACTCGACCTGGTGCCGGCCGGTGGCCGTGGCCTGTCCCGAGTGCGGGTTCGTCGGGGCGGAGCAGCGTTCGACGAAGACGCGCGGCGAGTTCCGCAAGTGCATGAAGTGCGAAGCGGACTTCACCGCCGATGAGGGGGCGCCGGCGTCGGCGGGCACATGACCGTCACGGTCGTGGGCGGCGGCCTCGCGGGAAGCGAAGCCGCCTGGGCGCTCGCCCAGCGGGGCCACGACGTTCGCCTGGTGGAGATGCGGCCGCTGGTCCGGACCGAAGCCCATCGCACCGACCGCCTCGCCGAAATCGTCTGCAGCAACACGTTCAAGTCCACCGATCTCACCAACGCGCACGGCCTGCTCAAGGCGGAGCTCCGCCTGCTGGGTAGCCTCCTCCTCGACGTCGCCGACCAGGCGCGCGTGCCCGGCGGCACGGCGCTCGCCGTAGACCGTGACGTCTTCAGCGCGGAGGTCACCCGGCGGATCGCGGCGCACCCGCGTATCGCGGTCGTGCGTGAGGAGATGGTCGAGCTGCCGTCCCCCGCCGTGGTGGCGACGGGCCCGCTCACGTCCGAAAAGCTCGCGGCGACGATCAGCGGTCGGCTCGGTACGACCGCGCTCGCGTTCTACGACGCCATCGCGCCCATCGTGAGCGGCGATTCGCTCGATCTGGATCGACTGTATCGTCGCTCGCGCTACGGCAAGGGCGCGGGAGACGATTACCTCAACGCGCCGCTCACGCGCGAGGCGTACGAGGCGTTCGTCGCGGCGCTCGCGACGGGCGAACAGTTCGAGGGCCACGAGTTCGATAAGGTGCCCTACTTCGAGGGGTGTCTGCCCATCGAGGAGATGGCCCGCCGCGGCACCGACGTGCTGCGGTTCGGTCCGATGAAACCGGTCGGGCTCGAGGACCCGCGCACGGGGCGGATTCCGTATGCCGCCATCCAGCTGCGCCAGGAGGATCGCGCGGGCCAGATGTGGAATCTCGTCGGCTTCCAGACGCGCCTCCGCATTCCGGAGCAGAAGCGCATCTTCGGCACCATTCCGGGGCTCGAGGCGGCGGAGTTTCTGCGCTACGGGAGTATTCATCGGAACTCGTATCTCAACTCGCCGGCTTCGCTCTCCGCGCACCTCTCGGCGCGCGACGACCCGCGATTGCTCTTCGCCGGTCAGTTGGTAGGGGTCGAGGGGTACACCGAATCGCTCGGCACGGGGCTTCTCGCCGGCATCAACTTGAGCCGAATGCTCGAGGGCGACGACCCGCTCATTCCGCCCGCCGAGACGATGCTCGGCGCGCTGGTCCGCTACGTGACCATGGCCGACCCCGCGCGCTTCCAGCCGATGAACGCGAACTTCGGCTTGCTTCCGCCGCTCGAGGTGCCGGTGCGCGACAAGCGCGTGAAGAAGGAACGGCTCGCCGAGCGGGCGCTCGCCGCGATGCGCGGGTTCGCCCGCGACGCGGTGGCACAGGCCGCGTGAGTCGGGTCGCCGACGTCGTCCCACGGCCCGAGGTCGCCGAGTTCCTGCTCTTCCTCGAGAAGGAACGCAACGATTCACCGCACACCGTGCGCGCGTACCGGCGGGACCTCCTCAAGTTTCAGGCATTCGCCGACGAGTACTTCGCCGGGGCGGACCGATGGTCCTGGGAGACGGTCGATCGGCTGGCGCTCCGGAGCTTCATGGGAGCGCTCCAGCGCACCGGCCTCGCCAAGCGCTCGGTGGCGCGCGCCGTCTCCGTGCTCAGGACCTTCTATCGATTCCTGGGGCTCCGGCACGGCGTCACCGCCAATCCGGCCAAGAGTGTGCGGCTGCCGAAAGTGGAGAAGCGGCTCCCGGCGGTGATCGACCGCGCGACGATCGACCAGCTCTTCGAGCTCGCGACCCGGGATGCGGAGCACGGGACGTATCGCGGGCGCCGCGATCTCGCGATCCTCGAGGTCTTCTACGGCACCGGCATGCGCCTCGCGGAGCTCGCGGGGCTCAACGTGCATGACGTGGACCTGCTCTCGGACCAGGTGAAGGTGCGCGGCAAGGGTCGCAAAGAGCGAATCCTGCCGCTCGGGAGCTACGCGCAGCGCGCGCTCCGCCGCTACGAGAAGGCACGCGAGGAGTTGCTCGCATCCCTCAGCGGCCGCAAGGGCGATCGCCGGGCGCTCTTTCTGGGGCGGACCGGACGGCGGCTCTCGTCCCGCGGGATCCAGAAAGTCGTGCATCGCTTTCTCGATCTGCTCGGCGGTGAAGGGCTCAAGGTGCACTCGCTGCGGCACAGCTTCGCCACCCATCTGCTGGACGCCGGGGCCGACCTGCGGGCGGTCCAGGAGCTGCTCGGTCACAGCTCGCTGAGCACGACGCAGGTGTATACTCATACGAGCGTGGAGCGCCTCAAGAAGGTGTATCAGGAGGCGCATCCGAGGGCGTGATTGGGCAGAGTGGCAGAGGGGCAGCGGGGTGGGGCGGGCCCGTCTCCCGTCTCACGTCTCACGTAATTTCGACGAGGTATCCGTGAAGCAGCAGTTTCACGCCACCACCGTGCTCTGTGTCCGGAAGGACGGACAGGTCGCGATGGGTGGCGACGGTCAGGTGACGGCTGGTGATACCGTCATGAAGGCACGCGCGCACAAGGTGCGCGTGCTGGCGGGCGGCAAGGTGCTCGCGGGCTTCGCCGGTGCGGCCGCGGACGGCTTCACCCTGTTCGAGAAGTTCGAGGAAAAGCTCGAGCGGTTCCCCGCCAACCTGCCGCGCGCCGCGGTCGAGCTGGCCAAGGATTGGCGCAGCGATCGCGTGCTGCGCCGGCTCGAGGCGCTGCTCGCCGTCGCCGACAAGTCCCACGGGTTCGTCCTGAGCGGCACGGGCGAGCTGGTGGAGCCGGATGACGGGATGCTCGCCATCGGGAGCGGCGGGAATTACGCGCTCGCCGCCGCGCGGGCGCTGGCGGACAGCACGTTGACCGCGCGTCAGATCGTGGAGAAGAGCCTCGGGATCGCGGGGGACATCTGCATCTACACGAATCAGAACATCACCGTGCTCGAGCTGGGCGAGGGGAAATGACGGAGCCGCGCACCGAGGAACCGCAGGGCACCGGCGGCACCACGCCGGCGGAGCCGCTGCCGTGGCTCGAGGAGCTTCCGCCCCGGCAGATCGTCGCCGAGCTCGATCGGTACATCGTCGGGCAGACGGCGGCGAAGCGCGCGGTGGCGATCGCGATCCGGAATCGCTGGCGGCGCCAGCAGGCGCCGGAGGAGATTCGCGAGGAGCTCGTCCCGAACAACATCATCATGATCGGCCCCACGGGCGTCGGAAAGACGGAAATCGCGCGGCGGCTCGCCCGCCTCGCCGGTGCGCCGTTCCTCAAGGTCGAGGCGTCGAAGTTCACCGAGGTGGGCTACGTCGGTCGCGACGTCGAGTCGATGATCCGCGATCTCGTCGACGCGGCGATCAACATGGTGCGGGGTGAGCGGGAGGACGACGTCTACCCGGCGGCCGAGGAGCGCGCCGAGGAGCGCCTGCTCGACTTGCTGCTCCCACCCCCCGTGTCCGAGACGGCACCCGAGGCGGGCGGCGAGCGGGTCGGTGTCGGGGAGGGGGCGGGACCCACGGAGCCGGCGGCCGCGCGGTCCGGATTCGTGGTCGGTCCGCAGGGGGAGGCCAAGGCGGTGACCGCGGCGGATACCGAAGAGGTGGCGCAGGACGAGCGCCGGAGTCGTACGCGCGAGAAGCTCCGCAAACTGCTGCGGGATGGGAAGCTCGAGGAGCGCGAGGTCGAGGTGGAGGTGACGCAGCAGAACCTCCCGCTGCTCGACATGATGCAGCCGCCGCCCGGCATGGAAGGGCCCGACATCAACTTCACCGAGATGCTTCAGGAGATGCTCCCGAAGCGCAAGAAGCGGCGCTCGGTGCGCTTGAGCGAGGCGCGACGGATTCTCGTCGACGAGGAGCTCCGCAAGCTCGTGGACATGGACGACGTCGTGAACGAGGCACTCGACCGGACGGAGAACCACGGCGTCGTGTTCATCGACGAGATCGACAAGGTGGCCGGGGAGCGGGCGCAGAGCGGCGGCCCGGACGTCTCGCGCGAGGGGGTCCAGCGCGATCTGCTACCGATCGTCGAGGGGTCGACCGTGCAGACCCGCTACGGCTACGTCCGCACCGACCACATTCTCTTCGTGGCGGCGGGCGCGTTCCACGTCTCCAAGCCGTCGGACCTGATCCCCGAGCTCCAGGGACGGTTTCCCATCCGCGTGGAGCTCCTGGCCCTCACCGAGGACGACTTCGTGCGCATCATGACCGAGCCGGAGAACGCCCTCACCAAGCAGTACCACGCGCTCTGCGCGGCCGAAGGCGCGACGCTCGAGTTCACCGAGGACGGCATCCGCGAGGTGGCGCGCATCGCCACGGTGCTGAACGAGCGGATGGAGAACATCGGCGCGCGCCGGCTCCACACGGTGATGTCCACCCTGCTCGAAGATCTGCTCTTCGATCTGCCCGACGTGGCCTCGAAGCAGATCGTCTTCGATGCCGGCGCGGTCCGGGAGCGGCTCACCCACATCATCGAAGACGAGAAGCTCTACAAGTACATTCTCTGACCGGACTCCCCCGCGGAGCCCGTCTTTACAGTGACGGGGCGGGGAGCTAAAATCCCCCTCCGGTCCCTGTCAATTTGACTCACTATTACCGCTCTCGTATGCCGAAACGTGATTTCCTGGCGATTACCGACTTCTCGAAGGATGAGCTCGTCGCCCTGTTCGACCTCACCGCTCGCCTGAAGGCCGGCGAGGGGGGGCAGCCGCTCGCGGGGCAGACGCTCGCGATGGTCTTCGCGAAGAGCAGCACGCGGACGCGTGTCTCGTTCGAGGTCGGGATGTATCAGTTGGGTGGGCACGCGCTGTTCCTGTCGTCGCGTGACATTCAGCTGGGGCGGGGCGAGCCGATTCGCGACACGGCCCGCGTGCTGTCGCGGTTCGTGGACGGGATCATGATTCGCACCTTCGCCCACGCGGACGTCGAGGAGCTGGCCGCGCATGCGTCGGTGCCGGTGATCAACGGGCTCACCGATCTGCTGCACCCCTGTCAGGTGCTGACCGATCTCTTCACCATGCGCGAGCACGTCGGCGGGTGGGAGGGAAAGACGGTCGCCTGGATCGGGGATGGGAACAATATGGCGAACTCCTGGTTGAACGCGGCGGCGGTGCTGGGCTTCGAGCTCAGGCTCGCCTGTCCCGAGGGCTTCGAGCCCGATCGCGAGATCGTCGAGCGCGCGAAGTCGCGGACGACGGTCGTCGTCACCGAAGATCCCGAGGAGGCGGTCCGCGGGGCGCACGCGGTGAACACCGACGTGTGGGCGTCGATGGGACAGGAGGCGGAAGCGGAGCAACGGGCCATGGCGTTCAAGGGGTACACGGTGACGCCCGACCTGATGCGCCTCGCCGCGCCGGAGGCGATCTTTCTCCACTGTCTCCCGGCGCACCGCGGCGAGGAAGTGGCGGAGGCGGTGCTCGAAGGGCCGCAGTCACGGGTCTTCGACGAGGCCGAAAACCGCCTGCACCTTCAGAAGGCGCTGTTGGCCACCTTGATGGGTTGAAAGGGGAAAGCATGAGCGCGGAGAATTTGAAGCGTACGCCGTTCTATGACATGCACGTCGCGCTGGGCGCGAAGATGGTCGAGTTCGCGGGCTTCGAGATGCCGGTGCAGTATCCGACCGGGATCACCAAAGAGCACGAGATCGTGCGCACGGCGGTGGGCGTGTTCGACGTGTCGCACATGGGTGAGTTCGAGGTGTCCGGCCCCGACCGCAACGCGTTCGTCAACCGCCTCACGTGCAACGACGTCGGCGCGCTCGAGCCCGGCCAGGCCCAGTACTCGGCACTGCTGAACGACGAGGGCACGTTCATCGACGACTGCGTGGTGTACCGCTTCGATGACCGCATCATGATCGTCGTGAATGCGGCGAACATCGCCAAGGACTGGACGCACATCGTCAACCGGAAGGCGAACGTGAACGTGCGCCTGAAGGACATCTCGAACGACGTGGCGCTGCTCGCGGTGCAGGGGCCCCAGAGCGAGGACCTGCTGCAGTCAGTGACGAAGACCAAGCTCTCCGACATCAAGTACTATCACTTCGGAACCGGCCAGGTCGCCGGCGCCGACTGCTTCATGTCGCGCACCGGCTACACCGGAGAAGATGGCTTCGAGCTGTATTTCCGGCCCAAGCACGCCGATGCCGTCTGGACGGCGCTCGTCGGGCACGGCCGCGGTACGCCGGTCGGTCTCGGCGCGCGCGATTCGCTGCGCCTCGAGGTCGGCTATCCGCTCTACGGCAACGACATCGACGAGACGACGAACGCCTACGAAGCCGGGCTCGGCTGGATCGTGAAGCTGGGGAAGGGCGCGCCATTCACGGGCCGCACGGCGCTCGAGCGGATCAAGGCCAAGGGGGTGAGCCGCAAGCTCGTCGGCTTCACCTGCGTGGAGAAGGGCGTGATTCCGCGGCACGGCATGGCCGTCTACCTCGGCGATCGTCAGGTCGACATGGTCCGCAGCGGCGGGCACAGTCCGTCGCTCAAGGCGGAGATCGGGACCACCTATCTCCCGACGCATTCGACCGATCCCGGCACGGAGTTCGAAATCGACGCGCGCGGCAAGCGGGTCAAGGCGAAGGTCGCCTCGATGCCGTTCTACACCGGGGGTAGCGTCAAGCGCTGACGCGTCGATGACGATCCGGGTGGCCGTGCTCACGATCTCCGACCGTGCCGCCGCCGGAACCAGACGCGATACATCGGGGGATGCCATCGCGGCGTGGGCCGAGGCGCTGGGGTACCCGGTGGTGGCGCGTGACCTCGTGCCGGACGAGAGCGACCTGATCGCCGGGCGCCTCGCCCGGTGGGCCGATGACGCGGTCGCGGACCTCATTCTGACCACGGGCGGCACCGGACTCGGGCCCCGCGACGTCACCCCGGAGGCGACGCGCGCAGTGCTCGACCGTGAGGCGCCGGGCATCCCCGAGACGTTGCGGGCAACGGCTCGCGCCTCGTTGCCCCGTGCGGTGCTCTCCCGCGGCGTTGCCGGGACACGCGCCGCCACCCTCATCGTGAATCTCCCCGGAAGCCCCGGCGGCGTCCGCGACGGTCTCGCCGTGCTCGAGCCGCTCGTCGAGCACGCGGTGCAACTCCTCGCCGGCCAGCCCACCGACCACGGATGACCGAGCGCATCCTCCTCACGATGGATGACCTCGAGGCCGCCGTCCGAGTGAACGCGGCCCTCGAGGCGAGCGGGACGACGACCGACATGGTCTCGTCGCTCGATGACGTGCGGGACGCCATGCGGCGCGCCGATCCCGATGCCGTCGTGCTGACCGGCGCCCTGCACGAGCGGCCCGCCGCCGATCTCATCGTGCTCGCCCGCGACCGCGGCATCTCCACGCTCGGACTCGTCGAGGCGACCGAGCCCGATCCCGCGCGCCTCGCGCAGCGGCTCGGTCTCACCGCCTGGACCCAGAAACCGGTCGATGCGGACGACGTGGGAGCACTCATCCAGCGCCTCGTGGAACGGCGACGGCTCCAGGAGCGCACCGGCATCCTGGGCGAGAGTCCCGCCATTCAGGAAGTGCTGGTCAAGATCGAGCAGATGGCGCCGGTCTCGAGCACGGTGCTCGTGGAAGGCGAGTCCGGGACGGGCAAGGAGCTCGTCGCCCAGGGGATTCACGCGCTCTCGCCCCGGCGCGACAAGCCGTTCATCGCCGTCAACTGCGCGGCGTTACCCGAAAGCCTCCTCGAGTCCGAGCTCTTCGGTCACGAGAAAGGCGCGTTTACCGGTGCCGCGGAGCGGCGGCTCGGGCGCTTCGAGCTCGCCAACGGCGGAACGATCTTCCTCGACGAAGTGGGCGAGATGCCCGCGGCGGTGCAGGTGAAGCTGCTGCGCGTGCTCGAGACGCGGTCGTTCTTCCGCGTCGGTGGCGCCCAGCCGATTCGGGTCGACGTGCGCGTGATCGCCGCCACCAACCGCTCGCTCAAGGAAGCGGTTGCCCTCGGCCGGTTCCGCGACGATCTGTTCTACCGGCTCAACGTGCTCTCCATCTATCTCCCGCCGCTCCGGGAGCGGAAGAGCGACATCCCGATCCTCGTGAAGCGGTTCATCGCGGAGCTGAGCCGCCTGCACGGCCGGGACTTTCGCGGGATCACGCCGCGCGCGATGGACATCCTGGTCAACGCGCACTGGCCGGGCAACGTGCGCGAGCTGCGCAATTTGATCGAGTCGATGGTCGTGCTCGCACCGGGACGGGAGATCCACGCCACCGACATCCCGCCCGATGTGCGCGAGGGCGGAACGCGGCTCTTGCCGATGCGCATTCCGGAGGCGTCGCGTGACGTCGCCGGACAGGAGCTCCAGTTCATCTTCCGATCGTTGGTCGAGCTCAAGATGCAGCTCGAAGAGCTGCGCCATCGGATGGACGAGCAGCCGCATCCCGTCGAGGTCATCGACCTCGGACGCGTCCCTTCGTACGCCCACGAACCGATCGAAATCGTGCCCACAGCCCGCGAGGACGCCGAGGATCGGCACGTTGTCTATCGCTCCGGCATGACGATGGCGGAGGTCGAACGCGCCGCGATCGAGGCGGCGCTCGACGAGACCGCCGGCAACCGCCGCCGCGCTGCGGAGAAGCTCGGGATTGGTGAGCGCACGCTCTATCGCAAGATCAAAGAGTACGGGTTGGCGTGAGGCCGAAGGAGCAGCATGGCCGAGTGGCAGGGTCTCAGCGCACTCGGGCCGTCTCGCTTACCGTCCTCAACGACGAAATCATCGCCTGTCGCAAGTGCCCACGGCTCGTCTCGTATCGCGAACGCGTCGCACGCGAGAAGAAGCGTGCGTACGGTGACGCAGCGTATTGGGGACGTCCGGTCCCGGGCTTCGGGGATTCTCGGGCCCGGCTTCTCCTGGTCGGCCTCGCGCCCGGAGCGCATGGATCGAACCGCACCGGGCGCATGTTCACCGGCGACGCGAGCGGCGACTGGCTGTTCGAGGCGCTCCATCGGTTCGGCTTCGCCAACCAGGCCGAGAGCATCTCGCGCACGGACGATTTGCGACTCACGGACTGCTACGTGACCGCGGCCGCGCGCTGTGCCCCGCCCGCCAACAAGCCCACGACCCGCGAGCTCGAGACCTGCCGGGCCTATGTGACAGCCGAGATCGCGCTCCTCACACGGGTGCGCGTCGTGGTCGGGCTCGGACGCATCGGGTTCGACGCCTGGCTCAAGGCCTCCGGGTGGTGGGCCGCGTTCGCGCCGCGCGATCGGCCGCGGTTCGCCCACGGCGCGACCGCGACACTGCCGGACGGCACGACGCTCATCGCCACCTATCACCCGAGCCGGCAGAACACGAACACCGGGCGACTCACCCGGCAGATGTGGCACGACGTCTTCCGGACGGCCCGCCGGCTGCTCGCCCCTTGACGAAGCTGGCCGGTTCTGTGTAGCGTGCGTGCCCAATGCGGAATTCGACGCGCCACCACGCCCATCATCATCACCACCCCTCGCCGGGGCGGGTTGATGGCGTGTAGCGCGTGAGATAGCAGCGCGATTCACCATCAACGCCGGCCCCAGGGCCGGCGTTGTGGCGTTCAGGGGTATGCCACCACCGGCCGTGAGGCGGCACAGGAGCCCCGGTGACCCCGGACCTGAACGCCGATGTCCTTCGCCTCGCCCTTCCCAAGGGGCGCATGCAGGCGGAGGTGCTGACCCTGATGGCCGACGCGGGCCTGCCCGTCCGCACCGGCGGTCGGGAGTACCGCCCGACCGTTGACGCGGGCCGGTTCAACGCGAAGATCCTGAAGCCGCAGAACATCGTCGAGATGCTCGCCGCGGGGTCGCGGGACGTCGGGTTCGCGGGCGCGGATTGGGTGGCCGAGCTCGACGCGGACGTGGTGGAGCTGCTCGACACGGGCTTCGATCCGGTGCGCCTCGTGGCCGCCGCCCCGGACGATCTCCTCGAGAACGGATCGTTGCCGCGCCGCCGGTTGGTGGTCGCGTCGGAGTATCCGCGGCTCACCTGCCAGTGGATCGAGCGCATCGGTGTTGATGCGCGGCTCGTGCACTCCTACGGCGCCACCGAG
>DATFMZ010000067.1:0-9853 GCA_035266665.1 Gemmatimonadales bacterium
CGGTCTCGTGATCGCCGTGGTCGCGATCTTCGCCGCGGTCCGGGCGTAGCGCTCCGCGGCGCGAACCATCCGGCGTGTCGGCGGGTACCTTAGAGGATCCCCAAGGAGAGAGCATGAGGATGCGTCGGATCGCGCTCGTCGTCGCCGTCGTGGGGGCGGTCGGGTGCCAACTCCAATCCACCTTCTCGGTGACGGGCCCGCCGCTCATCACGGCGAATCAGACGTCGTTGACCCTCAAGGTCGGCGACTCGTCGCGGGTGGACATCGGGGCGACCGACGTCCTCGGGAACGTGATTACTCCACCCCCCGCCGCCTCGTCCCTCGATACCACCGTGTTGGCGGTCACGCCCGCCGATTCGGTCCTTCCCCAGCACACGAGCGTCTATGCGAAGGCGGTCGCCTTCGGGTGGTCGGGCATCCGCGTCATCCTGGACACGATCGTGGACACCATCCCCGTCCAGACCTACCCGGCGGGCGTTCGGATCGGGGCGCTTTCCGATACGATGGTGGCGGGCGACACGGCGCGGCCCTATCCGGTGGCGCTCGATCTCCTGGGAGATTCGATCGCCGCGCCGGCGGATTCGTTCTGGTGGGCGGGGATCCCCGCAGCGGTGCTCGCGGTGGATTCGGCGACGGGACGCACCGTCGCGCAGGCGGCGGGGACGGCGCAGCTCGTGTTGCACGTGGCGGGCGGCGCCACGGACACGGCGACGGTGACGATCAATCCGTAACAGCGGGCTTACTTCAGCACCAGGACCGGGCAGTTCGCGACGATGGCCACCTGATGGCTGATGGTCAGCAGGGTCTCTCGGGGGTGCTCCGGTTCCGGACGGTGCGACCCAATCAGAATCAGGTCCGCCTCGCGTTCCTCCGCATATCGCACGATCTCGGCGACACGTTTTCCGTACCGCACGTGCTGCTCCAGCAGCACGCCGGCCTCCTGCAGCGGGCGCGTGAGCGTCTCGAGCTGCTCGCGGGCCCTGGCCTCGAGCTGTTTGTAGAAGTCCGCCAGCTCGTCGAACGGCGCGTCGATCGTCTCGATCACGTGCAGGACGAGCACCTGTGCACCGCAACGTGCCGCGAGATCCTGTGCGGCGGCGATGGCGCGCGCATTCTTGGCGGTGAGATCCACCGGCACGACGATGCGGCGGAACATGGGACGCTCGCTAACTCGTGGGCGACGACTCCGTGGACCAGCGCTCCTCGATGCGTCCGAAGCGCCAGACCGCGGCGGCGATGACCCAGCAGGCGATGAACAGGGCCACCACGCCGTAGCCCATCATCTGGGGATCCAGATGGCCCAGGAGATCCCACACCCCACCGTGCAGGTGGAAGACGCCGTTGGTGAGAATCGACGCGATCTCCACGGTGCCGACGAAGAGGGCGACGAGCACCGAGATGCCCGTTATGGTGAGGTTGTAGAACACCTTCCGCACCGGGTGCTTGAACGCCCACGCATAGGCTCCGCTCATCAGGACCCCGTCGGCCGTGTCCATGAGCGACATGCCCGCGGCGAAGACGAGCGGCAGGACGGCGACCGTGTAGAGCGGGAGCGCCTTGCTGGCCGCGATCCCCGCGGTGGTGAGCAGACCGATCTCGGTGGCGGTGTCGAATCCGAGGCCGAAGAGGAAACCGATCGGGTACATGTGCCACGACCGATTCACCACACGGTAGAACCGGCCGAAGGCCCGCGACATCAAGCCGCCCTGCTTGAGCACGCTCTCGAGCTCGACCGGATCGGACCCGCCGCGACGCATCGCGCGGAACACGCGATAGACGTCGATCAAGACCAGCAGGTTGAGAATCCCGATGAGGTAGAGAAATCCGCCGGAGACGATGGTGCCGGCGTACCGTCCCACCGAGTGCAGGGCGGGGACGGCGTGCGTCACGGCGGTGGTGGCGAGCGCGATGGCGAGCGTGAGGAGCAGCACCACCGTGGAATGGCCGAGCGAGAAGAAGAATCCCGTCCCCAGCGCCGACCGTCGCTCCTGGAGCAGCTTCCGGGTCACGTTGTCGATCGCCGCGATGTGATCGGCGTCGAAGGCGTGCCGCAGCCCGAACGTGTACGCCAGCCCGGCGAGCCCGAGCATGAACGGATACCGGGGCGCCACCACGACGAGCGCGAGCCCCCACCCGACGAGGTGCAGGGCGACGACCGCGGACGCGAGCGCGGCGATGCGGCGTTTCGGTTGCGGAGCGGGTGACGGCATGGGCGAAAGGCGTATCCCGGAGTTTCCAGTGAACCTAGGGGCCGACCGTGAAGGATACATTAACTCCCTTTCAGGGAATCTTCGCGGCCGAACGCCTCACGGGACTTCGACCACCACCTTCCCGAAGCTGGCGTTCGACGCGACGTACGCGTGGGCCGCCGCTACGTCGGTCATCTCGTAGACGCGATCGACGACCGGTCGCACCTCACCGCGCGCGAGCAGCGGGAGCACACGCTCCCGGAAGGCGGTAACGAGCGTCGCCTTCTCGTCGGCCGAGCGGGGCCGGAGCACGGTACCCTCGATCCGCAGCCGTCGCGAGAGAATCAGCCCGAGGTCGACCTCGGCCGTACGTCCGGCCACGAGTCCCACGAGCACGAGTCGGCCCCGCGGGGCGAGCGCGGCGAGCGCCGCCGGGAAGAGTGCGCCGCCGACCAGGTCGATCGCGGCGGCCGCCCCGTCACCGGTGCAACGGCGCACGGCAGCCGCGAGATCTTCGCTCGACGTGTTGACGACGGCCTCCGCGCCGAGCGCACGCAGGGCGTCGAGTTTCGCGGGGGAGCGGCTCGTGCCGATGGCCCGCGCGCCACGGGCGGCCACCAGTTGGATCGTGGCCGTGCCGACGCCGCTTCCGGCGGCGAGGACGAGCGTCCACTCGCCCTCCGTGACGCGTGCGCGCTCGAGTGCGTCGAAGCCGGTGAGGAAGGCTTCCGGGACCGCCGCCCCTTCCACGAAGGAGAGGCTCGCCGGAATCGTCATGGCCTGGCGCGCATCCGTGACCACGTATTCGGCATACGCTCCACCGCCCACGAGGCCCATCACGCGGCTCCCCGGCAAGGGTGACGCGACGTCTTGCGCGGCCGCATCCACCACGCCCGCGTACTCGAGACCGGGGACGTCGGGCGGGACGCCCGATGGCGCCGGATAGTGCCCGGCGCGTTGCAGCAGGTCCGCGCGATTGATGCCGAACGCGTGCACACGAGCCCGAATCTCGCCCGGTCCCGGTTGCGGTACGGGGCGATCGCGAAGTGTCAGAACGTCCGGCGGTCCCGGCCGGTCGATCACCACGGTTCGCATCATGCCGTCTCCTCAATTGTGAAGATATGGCGCGGTTGAACCAGAGAGAACGTTGTGCTCCGCTTCATCCGCAGTTGACCAGTCGCCGATTACTCTCACCAAGTGTGGAACTCAAGCGCCGACCCGCCGCCGGCGGGAGCGCCGTATGTACGGAACGGGGAGGATACGTCAGATGAAGCACCCAATCACCACGTTGCTCGCCATGGCGCTCATCGCGGCGCCGCTCGCGGCACAGCGACCGGAGCAGGCGCAGCAGATGCGCCAGCAGCAGATGCAGCAACAGCAACAGCAGCAACAGATGCAGCAGCAGCTCCAGCAGACGAATAAGCAGATGGATCGCGTCATGTCGCAGATTCAGCAGGTGAATCAGCAGATGGCGCAGGAGCGCGTGCGTACCGAGTACCGCCAGATGGGGCAGAGCCTCGAAGAGGCCGGCTCCCAGATGCGCGAGACGCTGCAGCAGATGAGCCAGCTGCGGGCGGACCCGCAATTCCAGGGTGACCCCATCCGGCAGCAGGATCGTGACCGTCTCCAGGTACGGCTCCAAGACATGGTGCAGGAGATGGATCAGAGCTGTGGCGCGCTCGGAGACATGATCCAGCAGCGGACCCAGGCCCGGGACCGGCAGCAGGTCGCCGATCAAGCGCACCTGCAGATCCAGATGCGGCAACGCCTCCAAGAGACCACGCAGCAGATGGATCAGGTGATGTCGCGGCTGCAGCAGATGAACCAGCAGATGGTGCAGCAGCGCAGCCGCCTCGAGTATCGGCACATGGGCGAGCAGTTCGAGCAGGTCGGTCAGCGGGTGCAGAACGCGTTGAGCAAGCTGGCCGCGCTCGACCAGACACCGCAGGGCGACCAGGATCAGGTGCGGCTCCAGGATCGCGACCAGCTGCAGGAGCAGCTCCGCGACATGGTGCACCAGCTCGACCAGGCGCGTGACGCGCTCCATAAGCTGGCCGGATTGTGATTCCACGCGTGTCGATCGCGCTCGCGATCGCGTTGCTCCCTGTGCGGCCCTTGGTCGCACAGGGAGTGCACTATGAGGGAGCGGTATCCGTCTCCCGCGGTTCGTATCTGTTCTCGGTGACGACTACGAGCTGGAGTGTCTTGACCGGACTCGCCGTGGACTTCGGTCCGGTCACGCTCCGGGGCACGATCCCCGTGAACATACAGAACACCACGCTTCTCGCCGCGGGTATGGGTACGGGGATCCCGACGGGCGGAGGCGGTGACGCCACGCGCGCGCTGCAGGACTCCGTGAACGCCCGCAAGGGCAGGGGCTCGGGTGGGGGCATGATGGGTGGCGTCACACTGTCCCGCGAGGACCGCATGGCGCCGACCGGTATGGATACGGTGACCGTGCCACAGAGCGCGGTCATCGGCTATACGTCACACATCGGGGATCCGACCTTCCAGCTCGCGGTGTCGCCGCGGGTGGGTGATCGCACCCTGGTGGGTGTAAGCGTGACCGTGAAGGCGCCGATCACCGACACGACGAGCTTCGGCACCGGCGCCTGGGACGTCGGAGGCGACGTATCGGTGTCCCAGCAGGTGGGGGACCGGACATTCGTGGGCGTGAATGCCGGCTACTGGCATCTCGGCGATCTCCCGGATCTCGATCTCCGCGACCCGTGGATTGCGGGCGCGACGATCTCGCAGATCGTGAGCCCCGGCTGGGCGGTGAGCCTCTCCGGGTCCGCCGCCCGATCGGCGATCGACACGTATCCCGCGAGCGTCCTCGTGAGCGGCGGCGTCATGCATGTCGGCATGCGAGGCTCGGTCGGTGTTACCGCCGGTGTCGGCCTCTCGGACACCTCACCCGATTTTGCGCTCGGGGTGACCTGGCGCGTCGGTCTGGGCGGCGGCTGATCGCGACACGGACCTTCAGCAGATCTCGGGGGTTTCGACCACCGTGCCAGCTTCGAAAAGGCGCGGTGCTCCTGCCGCGCCCAATCTCCTGGAGGTGTTCGTATGGCCCACCGTATCGGATGGCTCGTCGCGGGCGCATGCGCAGCACTGGGCGTCGTGCCGATCGCGGCGCATGCCCAGGCTCCCAACCCCGTCACCGACGCGCTCCGCAGCGATCTGACCCGCGCGCAGAGCAATCTCGTCGGCTCGGCGCAGGAAATGCCCGCCGACAAGTACGGCTATCAACCGACCAAGGAACAACGAACCTTCGCGCAGCTCGTGCTCCACATCGCGGGGTCGAACGTGTTCATGTGCTCGACGATCGCGGGGAAGCAGCGCCCCAAGGAGGCGCGCCTGGAAGCCTCCGCGCCGAAGGACAGCCTAGTCGCGCGGCTGCGCAGCTCGTTCGAGTACTGCCACGCGGCGTTGCAGAACGTCACCGATGGTGATCTCGCCGGCGAAGTGCCCACCTTCGGCGGCCGGAAGATCAGCAAGGCCGGGGCGATCATGGGGCTGATCGAGGACTGGTCCGACCATTACGCCCAGGCCGCGATCTACCTCCGACTCAACGGGCATCTCCCGCCGACGGCACGGCACCGCGGGATGTAGCGCGCCCGGACGCGGGACCCGACGGGCGTGCCGCTACGGCTGATCGGACGGCGGCGGCGCGCCCGGCCCCATCATGGAGCCGCGTGCGCCGTGGTTCATCCCGCCGAAGGGACGCCGGCCCCACTGCCGGTCGAGTTGCTCACGCTGCGCCGGCGTCAGCACGTCCCGAATCTCCGCATGCGCCGACTCCGCGATGGCGCGGAGCGCCGGCAACGACGTCCGCAGAATCGAATCCGTCCGCGGCCGTTCCCGGTCGAGGATCGCGGTGATCTTCGTGCGCTGATCGGGGCTCAGCCCCAGCCGGTCGAAGAAGGGCGGTAGACCACGGGGACGGTTTCCGGTCGTGTGCATCCCGAACCCGGTGCGGGGGGGCGCGCGGCGGGCCGTGATGCGTCCGCCGGCGAACCCGGCCACCCCACCCGCGAGGAAGGCGATGAGCAGCAGGGCGATGCCCTGCATCCGCACGCGTCCGAGCGATTCGATCGCCTCGGTCATTGTGTGGTCTCCAGGCTCACGACGATTTCGCCGGGCGTCGGCAGGCTGTCACTCCGTACCCATCCGGCCAGCGTGCTCGGGACGCCGACAACCTCCGCGACCGTCGGCGGGGCGCTCTCGGCGGACGAGCCCCCGAATCGCAGGAGCGCCGAAACCGACGCAATCATGATCACGGCGGCCGCGGCGAGCATCGGCCGGCGCCACCGGGCCACCTGCTGAAACGCGGTTCGCGGGGCGCGGCGCGCCGCGAGCAGGGGTGCCGCACGGCGCGCGATCTTCCGCAGCGCGCGCTCGACCCGCTCGGGATCCCGCAGCGGATCGAGTGACCCGAAATCGATATGATCGTCATTCATGGATGTGCTCCCTCACCGCGGTGTCTCCCAAGCGCGCCCGCAGGGCCTTCCGCGCATTGAACAGGTGCTGGCGTGCCATTCCCTCCGACGTTCCGATCGCCTCGGCAATCTCGCGATGCTTCCAGCCGTCGAGATCGTGGAGGAGCACGACCTCCCGCTGGACGGGTGAGAGCTCGGCGAGTGCCTCCTCGAGGCGCCCCCGCAGCTCGCCGAGCTCGGTGGCACGCGCCGCATCGGCGTCGCTCGCCGGATTGACGACGTCCACCGGCGGCCCGGAACGGACGCGCTGGTACTCCCGGAGATTGTGCGCCCGGTTGCGCACGATGCGCAGGAGCCATCCGCCGAAGCGGGAGGGATCCCGGCAATCGTCGAGCCGCTCGATCGCCTTGATGAACGCGTCCTGACATACGTCCTCGGCATCCATGGCACTCCCACACGCGGAGAGCGCGACCGCATAGGCGGCGCGATAGTAGCGTCGCACCAGCGTGTCGAAAGCGCCCGCGTCGCCCACCCGCGCGCGCTGGACGAGCTCCCGGTCCGGTACCGGCGGCGTGTCTGCCATGACGTCGAATCTACGACAGGGGAGGGGGGGATGGCGTTAGTTGATGGAACAAGGCGCAGGGAGCAGGGGGGCCTCGTTCTCTGCTCCCTGCGCCCTGCGCCGCTCCTGCGGGCCCGTCGCTAAGAACGCGTGACCGTGTACTGCCCGCAGGCCGTGTACTGGATCGTCACGGTCGTCGAGGCGCCATTCCGCGTCGCGACCGCGGTCAACGTCCCGGCGTCGAAGCGCGGGGCATCGGTGCAGTCCGCGTTGTAGTGCAGATTGGGCTGGGTGGTCACCGACAGGTTCCAGGAGTTCTGGTTCCGCGCCCAGGTGGACGTTCCCGTGATGGACACGGTGCCGCTCGGGAGCGAATCCACCTTGATCGTTCCCGCCTGATCCGCCGTGAAGATGCTGTTCCACGTCCGGTCATGCGTCGCCGTGGAGCCATCCCCGTAGGTGAACTCGGTGTGGAAGCCGGTCTCGGAGCGCTGCAGCTCGGACGACGAACCGCTCACCATGCGGATGCCGTTCTCGAGTAGCGACCAATGCCTGCCGCTCACCAGACGCTGGACGCTTCGGGAGAAGTTGGTGTAGACCGTCTTCACCGAGTGGTCCGTGACGTCGGGGGTCGGATCGATGATGTCTACCGTCCCGTCGAGCGTGATGGTCGCCAGGGGGCGTGAGATGACGCAGCCCGAGAAGTCGATACGCACCGAGTCCGGCACGGCATCGCTATCGCTGTTGGTCGGCGGCAGCGGGCTCAGCGTCGGCTGGCACTGCGGCGAGAACGTCGGATTCGCGCTGCCGCCGAGCGTCGGGGTGGGGTTGAGTACGGCGCCGGACGTCGAGGAGAACGTCGCGCCTTCCACCATCGCGTCGGCCTCGTTCGCCAGGTCGGCGCCGAGCGTATCGGCTTGCGCCCGCGAGAGCGCCGGCGTGGGACTCGTGGGACTGTTCGCGCTGCTGCAGGCGGCGACGCCGAGCGCGACACACGCGCCCAAGAATGCCGTGGTGAATGCGTGTCGAGAGATCGTCTGCATGGTCGTCACTCCGTTGGGGTTCAGAACGCGGCGGTCTCCCGCCTTCACCGCGTTCGACGCTACCAGACCCACGGCGTTAACTCGCGGCGTTGCCGCACGCTGCGCGTGTGACGCGGCTCACATGGCATCGCCACCCGAGGGACATCCATGAGACGTGACGGTATGGAGGGAGGTAACGACTAGAGCAGGCGGCTCACCCAGTCACCGACAAGGTATCCGACGCCGGCGACACCGAGTCCGACCACGAACATGTCCAGGCCGGAACGGATGACACCGCGCCCCGTGAACACGGAGCGGCCCGCGCCCACCAGGAAGTGCGAGAGCATCGCCCCGAGGAACGCGACGATGATCGCGGTGCGGCCGGTCCAGAGAAAGAAGGGAAAGACCGGGATGAGGGCGCCGATACCGGTGGCGAGTCCCGTGATCCACCCCTCACGGAGCGGCGACATCGTGGGGTCGCCGATCTTCAGTTCTTCCCGGACGTGTTCCTGCAGCATCTTCTGCGGATCCACCATGACCTTGTCGGCCAGCGCGCGCGCGGCGTCCGGGCTCACGCCCTTCGCCTCGTAGATGATCGCGAGCTCGTCGCGTTCCACTTCGGGCATGAGCGCGATCTCGGCGCGTTCCATGGCGATCTCGTTCTCGTACACCTCCTGCTCACTCTTCGCGGCCAGGTAGCCGCTCGAGCCCATGGACAGAGCATCGGCGATGAGTCCCGCCACCCCGGCGAGGATCACCGTCTGGTGTTGTGTGGCGGCGGTCGCGCCGATGACGCCGGCTACCAGCCCGAAGTTCGCGGTGAGCCCGTCGTTGAATCCGTAGATCACGTTTCGGAGCAAACCGCCGGACTCCGTCTTGTGCCACGGCTCGCCGGGACGCTCGGCGATCCCGGCGAGGGTCGCTGCGTGCTCCGCACTTTCGCGCGCGAGACGCAGCGCCTCGCGCTTGCCGGGCGCACCCTCGGCGGTGGTCTGATGCAGGTCGAGGTATCCCTTCACCTCGCGTCCTTCTTCTTCCAGCAGCATGGGGAGCAGCACGTGCGGGCCGAAGGTGCGACCCACCCAGGCCCGTAGCCGAGCCGACCCGCTCGGCCGGTGTGCGCCCGGCTCATGCCCGTGGTCCCGCAGCAGCCGGGCCCAGATCTCGACGTGGCGATCTTCGACGCCGGCGAGGCGCTCGTAGATGCCGCGCCGTTTCTCGTCGTGCTCCGCGTCGGCCATGACCCGGTAGAGGTAGGCGGCATCCGCTTCGTCCTGCCAGTGGTGCTGGAAGGTGGCGGGGTCGAACACGGGTTGTTGGGTGGTGGTCATCGAGTCAATCTACCGCAGTGTGGCCGACTCGACGATCGCGACGCCGAGCGATGCAAGCGCGGCACGCACGGCATCGTCGGTCTTGGGGTCCACGGCACGCGTGAGGTCCCAGAGGAATCGCACCCGAAATCCCGCGCGCGCCGCGTCCTCGGCAGTCCATTTCACGCAGATGTCCCGTGCCAGTCCGCACACGGCGATCTCCTCGATCCCGCGTTCGCGCAGATAGCCGCCGAGGCCCGTGGGCGGGCGGGCGCCGTCCGGGTCCCAGTTGTTGCGAAATCCGCTGTAGGAATCGACGCGGGGATCG
>DATFMZ010000068.1:0-29928 GCA_035266665.1 Gemmatimonadales bacterium
CGGGTAATCGAGATGGTGGATGCTCCAGAGAAGAAACGTCACGCCGAGCACCAGCGCGGCGGTCGAGCCCACCTGGCGGTGGAAGCGGTAGAACGCGGCGGCGGTCCACAGCGTCGCGAGACTCAGAAAGAGGACCGCGGGACCGGCGGCGAGGAGGAAGTTGTCGAGCCGGTAGATCGCGACGTACGACCAGAGCGGCGGGAAGAGCACGAGCAGGAAGTAGCGCGTGCGCCACTTGAGCTGCTGCGAGAAGACGAGCGCCGCCCAGAGCAGCGCGAGCGCGGTCCACCCGGTGATGACCTGGTGCCAGTACAGCCAGACGCGGTCGTCGGTGCTGATGAAGCTCACGATGGCGCCGAGCCGCAAAATGTAGAGCAGCCAGGCCAGCGCCCACCACCCGAAATACGGCTTGTGGTAGCGCCGATGGAGCAGGAGACAGAGCGCCGCCAGGCCGAACGTGACGGCGATCTGGAGAAAGGCCGCCGCCAGTTCGCCGGTGGCGGCCGCGGGGACGGCGAGGTTCATGGGGAAAAGGAACCGACGTCGCGTGCGCCGCGCAACGTGGCGACGCGCAGGGTGGCACCGTGGCAGCGTGGCAGAACGCCTCGCTGCCACTCTGCCACCCTGCCCCTCTGCCTACGCATTCATCATTTCAGGAAGAGCAGCTCCCGATACGTCGGCGTCGGCCAGAGATCGGCGGCCATCTGCAGCTGCAATGCGTCCCCCAGGTCACGCAGCGCGGCCATCGCCGGCAACAGGTCGGACTTGATGTGCTTGGCATGCGCCATCGTGTCGTCGCCGTGCTCCTCGTTGGCCGCCTCGACGGCGTCGATCGCGTTGCTGAGTCCGACGACGAGCCGGGCGAATTCTTCGAGATTCTGCTGTAGCTCGCTCAGGGGAACGCCCGCCGTGGCGCTCGCCGAGACGGCGTCCGCCGTCCGGCGCTGATGCTCCAGCGCCGCGGGAAGAATCATGGTGCGGGCCATCTGCGTCATCGTCTCGGCCTCGATCATGATCTGTTTCACGTACTTCTCGAGCGCGATCTGCGCCCGTGACGTGAGCTCCGCCTTGTTCAGCACGCCGTACTTGGTGAACAGGTCGGCGTTCTTCTTGGCGGTGAGCACCGGCAACGACTCGACCGAATCCCGCAAGTGCGGGAGGCCGCGCTTCTCCGCTTCGGCGTGCCACGCCGGCGCGTAATTGTCCCCGTCGAAGATCACCCGCTTGTGCTGCTTGAGGACCGCGCGCAGGAGACCGAGGGCCGCGTCCTGCACCTTCTGCGGGGTCGGCGCCGCGCCGGCCTCGCGCTCGAGCTCGGTCGCCATGTAGTCGAGCGATTCCGCGACGATCGTGTTCAGGATCGTGTTCGGCCACGCGATGGACTGTGACGCGCCGACGGCCCGGAACTCGAACTTGTTCCCGGTGAAGGCGAACGGCGACGTCCGGTTGCGGTCGCCGGAGTGGCGCGGCAGCTGCGGCAGCGTCCGCGCGCCGAGATCGAGCGTGCCGCCCTTGAGCGTCCGCTTGGGGCTTCCCTTCTCGATCTGCTCCAGAATGTCCTCGAGCATGTCGCCCACGAAGATCGAGATGATGGCGGGTGGCGCTTCGTTGGCGCCCAACCGGTGATCGTTGGCCGCCGAGGCGATGGAGGCCCGCAGCAGATCGGCGTGGAGATCGATGGCGCGAATGACGGCGCACAGGAACACCAGGAACTGCATGTTGGTGTGCGTCTCGTCCTGCGGATCCAGGAGATTCACGCCCGTGTCGGTGGCCATCGACCAGTTGTTGTGCTTTCCGGAGCCGTTCACGCCCGCGAACGGCTTCTCGTGCAGCAGCGCCTGGAGCCCGTAGCGCGGCGCCACCCGCTTCAGCGTCTCCATCAGGAGCATCTGATGGTCCGACGCGATGTGGCTGGTCTCGAAGAGCGGCGCGATCTCGTACTGCCCGGGCGCCACCTCGTTGTGCCGGGTCTTGACCGGCACGCCCAAGCGATAGAGCTCATGCTCGACCGCCGCCATGAAGGCGAGCACCCGCGGCGGAATCGATCCGAAGTAGTGGTCTTCGAGCTGCTGGCCCTTGGGCGGACGCGCCCCGAAGAGCGTCCGCTCGCAGGTGAGCAGATCGGGCCGCCTGTAGAACAGCTCGCGATCTACCAGGAAGTACTCTTGCTCGGGTCCGACGGTCGTGAACACTCGGGTCACGCCGACGTCGGTGCCGAAGAGCCGGAGGATGCGCATCGCCTGTTTGCTCAGCGCCTCCATCGAGCGGAGCAACGGGAGCTTCGTGTCGAGCGCCTCGCCCGTCCATGAGACGAACGCCGTGGGGATACAGAGCGTGACGTTGTTCTCGCCGCGCATGAGAAAGGCGGGCGAGGTCGGATCCCACGCCGTATAGCCACGGGCCTCGAAGGTGGCGCGCAGGCCGCCCGACGGAAAACTCGAGGCGTCGGGCTCGCCCTGGACCAGATCGGTGCCCGAAAAGTTGAAGATCACGCCCCCCTGCCCGTCGGGACTCACGAGCGAGTCGTGCTTCTCCGCGGTGAGGCCGGTGAGCGGCTGGAACCAGTGCGTGAAGTGCGTCGCCCCGTTCTCGATCGCCCAATCCTTCATGGTGGCGGCGACCACGTCGGCGACCTGCGGATCGAGCGGGTCGCCCCGGTCGATGGTACGGACCAGCGAACGATAGATCTCCTTGGGCAGGCGCTGCTGCATCACGCGGCGCGTGAAGACGTCGGCACCGAAGATGGCGTCGACGCGCTGCATCGCTTCCGCCACGGAGCGCCCGTTGCCGAGGCCATTCGTGGTGGGGGGAGTGGTGGTCGGGACGGACAGGGGAGCCATGGGTTCGAACCTCCGAAGTCGGGGCACGCCAGGAGGCACAGCACGACCTCCTGATTAGGTCGAGCATGAGCCTAGCAGGTTCCGGGCCACGTGTCCACTTTTCCCCTAGCGCAACTAGGGGAGATGCGCCATTTTTCCATTGATTCCAACGTGATTGGATGAGTGCACATTCACCAGAGTTTACGGGAGGTCCGCTGAGCGACACACCCTACCCGCTGCTTCCGGGCACGCTCGATATCCTGATCCTCCGAGCGCTCCGCTGGGAGCCCACGCACGGCCAGGGTATCCAGCGCTGGATCGCGCTCGTCACGGCCGGCGCCTTCGCCGTGGAGGAGGGAACGCTCTATCCGGCGTTGCACCGGCTCGAGCGCGATGGACTCGTCGAATCGGAGTGGGGACGCTCCGACGCCAACCGCCGAGCCCGGTTCTACACCCTCACCGCTCGCGGACGCGAGCGCTTGAAGGAGCTGATCGAGTCCTGGCGGCGCTACGTCGAATCGGTGGATCGGGCCATCCGCCACGGCTACCCCAGGGGCCTCTGGGCCGGCTGACGTACCTGCGGACACTTGCATTCGGATGACTCGTTTCGATGCATCCCGCATCGAAATACCGCAGCTTCTTCACGCGTAAAATCTCGCTAAATCCTTTTGCAGTAATCACATGACAATTCAGCCGGCCGGGTATGGTTCGTGCGCCTCGCCTGTGGCACGCCATCGTCGGCCCGGGCCTCGGGTCGCCGATTCTTGCCATCCCCATCAAGGACGGCTCGTACGACGATCGCCCAACGTCCCTCGCTCACGACCGCCGCCGTGCTCGCACCCACCCAAAGCGGCGGGCTCGCCCGCGTGCTGCGTCCCGCGCTCGTGGGCGCGTGGGTCGCCGTGGCGGGCGCGGCACTCATGCAGGGACTCGATTACTACCGGCTGCCGCTCGCGCAGCGCGCGTTCTCTCCGCTCTACGATACGTACAAGCCGGGCGGCGAGATGGGGCATCTCTACGGCGTCGCCGGCCTCGTGATGATGACGGTCGGGGTCGCGCTCTATTCGCTGCGCAAGCGCGTGGGATTCCTGCATGGGGTCGGGAAGCTCAAGCACTGGCTCGAAGTGCACATCTTCCTTTGCACGCTCGGCCCCTTCCTGGTCGTCCTCCACACCGCGTTTCGCTTCGGCGGGATCGTGGCCATCGCGTTCTGGAGCATGGCGATCGTCGTGGCGAGCGGCGTGTTCGGCCGCTACGTCTACGTGCGGATCCCCAAGACGCTGAATGGACGCTTCCTCTCGCTCAAGGCGATCGACGAGCAGAAGCAGGTGCTCGTCCGGGCCTTCGCGAAGCGCGCCAACATGAGCGAGGATGCGGTGGCGGCGCTGCTGCCGCCCCGTGTCACGTCCCGCTCCCCGAGCCTCTTCGGCGCGTTCCTCCTCGCGGCCCGCTTCGATTTCCAGCGCCGGCGCGAGCTCAAGCGGGTGGGCGGGGCGCTGCGCCGCCGCGGTGTCGGGGCGCGCGACCGGGACGCGCTCCTCGCCGTGCTCGATCAGGAGATCCGTCTCGAGCAACAAACCGTGCTGCTCACGCCGTTCCAGCGCCTCTTCGGCTACTGGCACGTGCTCCACCTTCCCCTCGCCGTGCTGATGCTCGTGATCGTGATCATTCACGTCGCGGTCGCGACGCTCTTCGGCTATGGCTTTCACTGATCGGCGCCGGCGATGGATTGGACGTGGGACGCTCGCCCTGCTCTGGCTCGGCACCGTCGCCGTTGCTCCCGCGGCGGCCCAGCTCATCTCACCCGGCCAGCTTTCGCGGCCGCATGCACAGCTCGAGGGCCTTCGCAACTGCACCAAGTGCCACGAGCTCGGCAAGCCGGGCATCGCCAACGTGCGATGCCTCGACTGCCATACGCACTTGGCCACCGAGCTGGCCCAGCACCGCGGATTCCACGCGCCGCTCGCGACGAAGAACTGCGCGGAGTGTCACAAGGAACACTTCGGCCGCGACTTCACGCTCGTCCGGTTCGACACGACAGGGTTCGACCACCACGCGCGCACCAGCTACGCGTTGCAGGGCGCCCATGCGACGCTCGCCTGTCGCAAGTGCCACACGCCGGCCCTGATCGCCGACACCGCCATCCGGCGCGTCCAGAACACGTTCGCCGGACTCGGCACCACCTGTCGCGACTGCCATACGCGGGACGATCCGCACGGCCGGCAGTTCGCCACACGCGCATGCACCGACTGTCACACGCAGGACACGTGGAAGACGGCGCCGCGCTTCGACCATGCCGCGACGCGGTTCCCGCTCACCGGACGTCACGCCGACGTGCGCTGCCGTGAGTGTCACCGCCCGATGACTCCCGGCGTCGCCGCGAGCGCGCGCTATGCGGGGCTCTCCTTCGCCCGCTGCCAGGATTGCCACACCGATCCGCACCGGGGGAAGATGGGTGGCGACTGCACGCGCTGTCACGTGACCGATGGATGGGGCCGGCTCGACCGCTCGAGCTTCGAGCGGCACTTCGACCACGCCACCACGGGCTACAAGCTCGTCGCCGCGCACGCGACGCTCGCGTGCGCCGACTGTCACGACCGCGCCAAGACGTGGCCCGACAGCGCCGGGATCGCGCTCACGTTCCGCACCTCCGATCGCGGACGCCCTTATCCGCGGCCGCGCGCGGCCGACTGCCTGTCGTGTCATCGAGACTACCACGGCGGCGCGTTCCGCACGGTCAAGGGCGGGATGGTTTGCAGCAACTGCCACACGGAGCGCGCCTGGACACCGACAACCTTCGACGTCCGCCGGCACGCCGCGACGGGCTTCGTGCTGACGGGGTCCCATCTCGCCGTGCCGTGCCGTGACTGCCATCAGGATGCACGCGGTGGGTGGCGCTTCCGTCTGGCGGATACCACGTGCGCGGCCTGCCACACGGAGACCAATCCGCACGGACAGCAGTTCGCCGGTCGCTCCTGCGACGCGTGCCACGATGTCGACTCGTTCCGCATCGCGGCCTTCGATCACTCGCACACGCGGTTTCCGCTCGACGGCCGGCACCGCGACGTCCCCTGCGCGTCGTGCCACAAGACCCGACCCGGACCGCACGGAAAGCCGATGCGGATCTACGAGGGCCTCGGCACGACGTGTGACGCCTGCCATGGAGGTGTGGGATGAGGTGGAGCACGCTCGGCACGCTCGCGGTGGCGATGCTCGCGGCGGCACCGCTCACGGCGCAGCAGGTGGCCTCCCCGCACGGCCGCCTGCCGAAAGGATTGGACTGCTCGGCCTGTCACACCGTGTCGGGCTGGAAACCTGCGCGCGCCCACATGCAGTTCGATCATGCCTCGACGGGCTTCGCGCTCACGGGACGCCACACCGCCGCGACCTGCATCCAGTGTCACCTCCAGCTGCGCTTCGATCAGCCGACCGCCGCCGGGACCGGTTGCGCCAGTTGTCACGTGGACATTCATCGCGGCCGCCTGGGCAACGACTGCGCGCGGTGTCACAACACCCGCCGGTTCAGCGACGTCCAGGGCGTCGCGATCCACCAGCAGACGGCGTTCCCGCTCACCGGCGCGCACCTCCTGATCAACTGCGAGAGCTGTCACAAGGACGAGCGAGGTGGGGCGTTCGCACCGCTCCCCACCGATTGCGTCGCCTGCCATCTCAAGGACTATCAGGCCGCTCAGACGGTGAACCACGTCGCGGCCAATTTCCCGACGACGTGCGAGCAGTGCCACACCACCGTCTCGTTCGCGCACAACGCGGCCTTCGACCACGTCTCGGCCTCGCACGGCTTCCCGCTGCTCGGCGTCCACGCGCGGATCCCGTGCACCGACTGCCACGACGCGAACACGAAGACGGTCCGGTTCCAACCGGCCAATGCGAACGATTGCGCGAGCTGTCACCAGCCCGACTACGATCGCGCGCACGGCGGGTCCACCTTCCCGCTGACGTGCCTCGACTGCCACAACGTCGAGACGTGGGGCGGACTGAACATCGATCACGCAGCCGTCGCCAACGGGTTCGCGCTCGTGGGCGCGCACGCCAACATCCCGTGCACGGCGTGTCACGCGCCGAAGACGTTCACTCTGCTCTTCCATCCGGCCGACCAGAACGACTGTTACTCGTGCCATCAAACCGATTATCAGCGCGCGCACAACGGGGTCTTCCCGACGACCTGCACGAGTTGTCACAACGTCAACACGTGGAGCGGCGCGACCTTCGACCACGCAACCGTGGCCAACGGATTCGCCCTCGTCGGCGCGCACACGAGCCTGCAGTGCACGGCGTGTCACGCGCCTCAGACGTTCGCGCTGCTGTATCACCCGGCGAACCAGAACGACTGCTACGCCTGCCACCAGAGTCAGTATGATCAGGCGCACAGCGGCACCGGCTTCCCGACCTCGTGCCTCACGTGTCACAACATCAATAGCTGGAGCGGCGCCTCGTTCCAGGATCACGATGCGCAGTTCTTCCCGATCTACAGCGGGCGGCACGCCGGGACGTGGAGCTCGTGCACGACCTGCCACAACGTCGCATCCGACTACAAGCAGTTCACCTGCTTCGCCTGCCATGCGCACGACCAGACCACGACGGATTCGCATCACACCGACGTGCGGAACTACGTGTACCAGAGCTCCGCCTGCTATTCGTGCCACCCGCGCGGACAGGCGGGCGACTGATGTTCGGCCGCATGCTCGCGGTGGGCACCGTCCTCGCCGCCACCGTCACGCTCGCCGCGCCCGCCCAGGCGCAGCAGACCGAAGATCTCCCCGCGGTCGTCGTGGAGATCGCGGGCGACAACGTGTACCTGAACGTGGGGCGCGACCAAGGTATCGCGGCGCACGATACGCTCGTCGTCCTCGAGGACAGCACGACTACGCTCGGACGGGTCCAGGTCCTGGCGGTCACCTCCACCCGCGCGCTCGTTGCGTTCCTCGGCCGGCCGCTCGCCCTGACGCGTGGCACGAGCCTGATCGTCCGGCGCGCCGTGGGCCCGGCACCGGCCGCCGCGCCGGTGGCGGCTGCTCCGGCGTCGACCGCGACCCCGCGGTTCGGGCGCGTGCCGAATACGGGCCCGGTGGTCTCCGGCCAGCTGAGTCTCGACGTCGACGCCAGCCAGGCACAGACCCGCTGGCTCACCAGCACCTGGCAGAGCGCGAGTCAACGCTTCGCCACACCCACCGCCGGCCTTCGCCTGAACGTGAGCAATCTCCCCGGCGGCTTCCGGTTGGAGACCGATCTGCGCGCTGCCTACCGATACAGCTCGGCCGGCATCATCGACCCGACGCAGACCGTGCACGTCTACGACGCGAGCCTGGTCAAGACCTTCGGGCGCGCGCCGCTCGAGTTCCGTCTCGGGCGCTTCTTCAACCCGTACTCGGTCTATACGGGCTTCTTCGACGGATTCCTCGCGCACGTCGGCGATCACGGACTCGGTGCCGGATTCGCCGTCGGCTTCGAGCCAGACGCCTACAGTCAGGGCTTCTCGACCACGCTCCCCAAGTACGCGGGCTTCGTGAACCTCCGACTCGGCGGCGTGGGCGCCGGGTACGACGCCGATCTCTCGATTCACCAGGTGCGGCCGACCAACGGCTTCCCGATCCGCACCACCGCCGGCTGGTCGCAGGCGCTGACCATCGGCGGCTTCCGGGCCAGCAGTGACCTCGAGCTCGATCGCATCCCGGCGAGCGGGTGGACCCTGACGCGGTTCCAGGCTCGGCTGTCGGCACGGCTCGCGCGCGGCGTCTCGCTCTTCGGACGCGTGGGCCGGAACGGCCCGTGGATCCCGTACGACACGACGACGCTCACCCTCGGTCAGTGGCGTCAGGATCAGGCGAGCCTCGGACTCTCCTTCTGGGGCTCCGGCGGATCGGCGACGTTCAACGTCAACGGCGCACGGCTCTCCGGCGGCACGAACAGCTACGGTGCCTCCATGTATCTCTCGCGGAGCTATGTCTCCTGGCTCGGCGTGGGACTCAACGCCTCGGGGAGCTACTGGACGGGTGACGCGGGCACGACCATCCAGGCCTCCGGCGGCCTGGACCGTCCGCTCGGCGGCGGGGGCGATCTGCGACTCACCTACGCGGTCTTCCGCACGACCACGACTAATGCCACGGTGCTCACGCATTCGGGCGACGCGACCCTCTCGATTCCGATCGCCCGGCGCACGTTCTTCTCGTTCGGCGCGCGCGGCCGGTGGGGCGCCAACCTGCGCGGCCTCGGCCTCCATACCGGTCTCTGGGTGAGCTTCTGATGGACGGCTCGACCCCAATCCTCCTCATCGGCCTCGGCCTCGCCGCCCTCTTCGTCGTTCCCGCATTCCTGCGCGCGCGCCGGCGCGAGCGGGCGACCGCCGAGGCCGAGGCGCTCGCGCGCCGCTACGGTCTGCACGAGCCACTGTCGCTCCATCCGGTCGTGAGCGCCGAAGCGTGTATCGGGACGGGGAGCTGCACCGCCGTCTGTCCCGAAGGAGACGTGCTTGGCATCCGCAATGGGCAAGCGATTCCGGTGAGCCCCGCGCGCTGCATCGGCCACGGTCTCTGCGAGCGCGCCTGTCCGGTGGAAGCCATCGAGCTGGTCTTTGGATCCGCCACGCGCGGTGTGGATCTCCCGCGGATCAGGGAAAACTTCGAGACCAACGTGCCGGGCCTCTATATCGTGGGCGAGCTCGGCGGAATGGGCCTCATCCGGAACGCCTTCACGCAGGGCCGGCAGTGCATCGACGGGATCGCCCGGGCGCCACGGGCGCCGCGCGACATGCTCGACGTCGTCATCGTCGGCTGCGGGCCCGCGGGTCTCGCGGCGTCACTCAACTGCATGGAGCACGGGCTTCGGTTCGTCACCGTCGAGCGAGAGGATATCGGCGGCACCGTTCGCTACTTCCCGCGGAAGAAGATCGTGATGACGGCGCCCGTCGCGGTGCCGCTCTACGGAAAGCTCTCGTTCCGCGAGCTCCCCAAAGAGCAGTTGATCGGCGTCTGGGAAGACATCGTGCGGAAGACGGGGCTCGAGGTGCGCACCCAGGAAAGCGTTACCGCCGTGGACCGAGAGCCGGCGGGCAGCTTCCTGGTGACCGCCCCGCGCACCACGTATCGTGCGCGGCACGTCGTGCTCGCGATCGGACGCCGTGGCGTGCCGCGCAAGCTGGGCGTGCCGGGCGAGGACCTGCCGAAGGTGATCTACTCCCTTCTCGAGCCGGAAGCGTATCGCGGTGACCGGGTCCTCGTGGTCGGTGGCGGAGACTCGGCCGTCGAAGCGGCGCTCGCCCTCTCGGAAGAGCCGGACACGCGCGTGCGCATGTCGTACCGGCGCGAAGCGTTCTCGCGCATCAAGCCACGCAACCACGACCGGATCACCGCGGCGATCGAGGACCGTCGGCTCGAGATGCTCTGGAAATCGGAGGTCACCGAGATTGCGCCGACCGCCGTCGCCGTGCGGACGGCCGACGGCGACATGCAGCGGTTCGCCAACGATACGGTCGCGATCTTCGCGGGCGGCGAGCTGCCTACCAAGTTCCTCGCCGCGTGCGGCGTGCAGATCGACACGAAGTTCGGCGAGCCCTGACGTCCGGCGCATGGCGGCACGCGCCGCCGCGGGTTACGTTCGCGTGGCGCCATGACCGAGACCGAGACCGAGACCTCCCCCAAGACACGCCTCACCGCGTTGCTCCTCGCGATGTTCACCGGCGTGTTCGGCGGCCACCGCTTCTACGCCGGCAAGCCGGGAACCGCGATCCTCATGTGCTGTACCCTGGGCGGCGTCGGCCTGTGGTGGTGCTACGACGTCGTCACCATCCTGACCGGAGAATTCACCGACGGGCGCGGCAAGCCGATCGTGCGCTGGACCGCCGACGAGCAGCTCGGGTGGGGCGCCCCCTCCGAGCAGGTGCTCTTCGAGCTCGATCAGGTGCGCGGCGAGCTCGGCGAGCTCCACGAACGCGTCGATTTCCTGGAACGCATGCTCGCCGAAGCGCGCGAGCAGCTGCGCCTGCCGCCCTCGCGCTAGGGCGCGCTCAATGCGCGTCGACGCGCTGCGCCGAGCCGATCGGCGTGCGCATGAAGAAGAGCAGCGGGAGCGCGATCGCCAGGCTCGCCCCGAACAGCAGGAAGATGTGCTCGTACGCGAGCATCAGGGCCTGGCGCGTCACCTGGCCGTTCACGATCGCGAGCGCCTTCTGTTGCGCGAGGGCGGACGAGGAACCCAACGCCATCAGTTTCGATGCGATGCCGTGCAGGCGCGCCTGCGCGTCGGGATCGAACGCGGTCACGTAGTGCGCGAGATCCGCGCGATTGATCCGCATGAACCGTTGCACCAGCGTCGCGCTGAGGGCGATCCCCACGCTCCCGCCCAGCTGCCGCCAGAGATTGAAGAGCCCCGTCCCGTTGGGAATCTTCGAGAGCGGCAGCTCGGCCAGCGCCAGGTTGGTGAGCGGCACGAAGATCAGCCCGAGCCCCACTCCCCGGTAGATCAACGGCCAGAAGAAGTCCGCTTGGCCGCTCTGGGTCGTGAAGTGTCCGTGTTTCCACATCGCGAGCAGAAAGATCGCGACGCCCGCGGCGACCAGCAGGCGCGGGTTGGCGCGGTTTCCAAGCCGGCCGATCACGGCCATGGTGAATGCGCTCGCGAGCGCGCCGGGCAGAATCACCAGCCCCGTCTGCCACGCGGTGAACCCAAGGAGCCCCTGGAGATAGACGGGGAGAATGAACACCGTCGCGTACAGTGCCACACCCAGTGACCCGCCGAACGCCACACCCGCCGTGAATTGCCAGCTCTTGAGGATCCGGAGGTCCACGATCGGATGGTCGGTGCGGAGCTCGTGCCAGACGAAGGTCACGAGCGCCCCGCCGCTCGCCAGGGCGAGCGCCACGATGAGCCGCGAGTCGAACCAGTCCAGCCGCTCACCCCGCTCCAGCATCGTCTGCAAGGCGCCGATCCCGACCACGAGCAGCAGCAGCCCCACGTAATCGACCTTCGGGACGCGTTGCTGGTGCTTGGAGTCGGCAACGAAGGCGAGCGTCATCAGAAACGCGACGATGCCGAAGGGAATGTTGATGTAGAAGATCCACGGCCACGAGAACGCGTCCGTCAAGTATCCGCCGAGCGTCGGGCCCAGCGTTGGGCCCACCATCACACCCATGCCGAAGATCGCCATCGCCGTGCCGAACTCTTCGGGCGGAAAGACCTCGTAGAGAATCGCCTGTGACGTCGAGAGCAGCGCGCCGCCGCCCAAGCCCTGCACGATCCGCCAGAAGACGAGCACCTCGAGCGAGTGCGCGTTCCCGGAGCCGAACGAGGCGAGGGTGAAGAGCGCGATCGATCCCGCGAAGTAGCGCCGGCGGCCGAAGAACGCGGAGAGCCATCCCGTCATCGGCAGGATGATGACGTTCGCGACGATGTAGCCCGTGGACACCCAGGCGATCTCGTCGAGCGTCGCGCCGAGATTCCCCATCATGTGCGGAATCGCGACGTTCACGATGCTCGTATCGAGCAGCTCCATCACCGACGCCAACGTCACCGTCAGGGCGATGATGTAGCGGTTCGCATACGCGCTGCTTCGCGCGGGGGACCGCGCGGGAAGAACGGCGGTGGCCACGGGTGTCTAGTGCTTGGTGGTGATCGTCGCGGTGACGCTCATGCCGGGACGCAGGATCGCCGTCGTGTCCTGCGGTTCGTCGAGCCGGATTCGCACGGGCAGCCGCTGCACCACCTTCGTAAAGTTGCCGGTGGCGTTGTCGGGCGGCAGAAGCGAAAACTTGGCGCCCGTGGCGGGGCTCAGACTCTCGACGTGCCCGGCGAAGTTGCGCCCGTCGTACGCGTCGACGGATACCGTCGCCGGATCGCCGGGCCGGACGTTCTGCACCTGGGTCTCCTTGAGGTTGGCGACGACCCAGATGTCGTCCAGCGGGACGACGGCCATGAGCGGCTGCCCCGCTTGGACGAGCTGACCGAGCTCGACGGATTTCTTGCTCACCACGCCGCTCACGGGCGCCGTGATGCGCGTGTAGGACAGCTGGAGCGCCGCCTGATCGCGCGTGGCGCGGGCCGCCGCCACGCGGGCGTCCGCGCCCCGCAACGCCGCTTCGGCCGCCACCACTTGTTGATCCGCCGCCGCCGCGGCGCGCTGGGCGGCCACTTGCTGGGCTGCCGCCGAGGCCGCGCCCGTCTCGGCCGCATCGAGCTGCTGCGCGCTCACGACGTTGCGTTGGGCGAGCGCCTCGTATCGCTCGAGATCGCGTTTCGCCTTCGACGCGTTCGCCTCGGCCTGCGTGACGGCCGCGTGCGCCCCCGCGGCCTCGGCGCGGGCGCTGCTCAGCTGCGCCACGGCCTGGCCGACGCGTCCCGACGTGCCGACGGTGGAGAGGAGGGCCGCCAAATCGGCGTCCGCCTTCTCGAGCTGCACGCGGAGATCGCGGTCGTCGAGCACCACGAGCGTATCGCCCGCGTGGACGCGTTGATTCTCGTCCACGAGGATCTGCGCGACGAAGCCGCCCACCTTCGGCAGGACCGGCACGATGTGGCCGTCCACCTGCGCGTCGTCGGTGCTCACGTGGGTGCGCCCGAACCACCAGCGATGCACCCCGACCGCGGCGAGGCCGATCACGACGGCGCCGATGACGACGCCGAGCACCCGTCGCTTGCGATCGGGACGACGGCGCGCTTCGACCGTCTCCCCGCCGCCGGTGGTGTCCGCGGGCTCCGTCCCCCGCTCCGTATTCGAATCCATCCGCTGCTTCTCCGATCCCGAGTGAGGGGGCACTAGTGTACGGTCTCGGCGACGCCCGTCGCCCGTGCGAGATGGACGCGCGCCGCGGCCGCGCCGTACCGCGCGTTGATGACGGCGTCACGCGCATGCACCAGCGCCATCTGTGCGTTGATCACGTCGATGTTGCCGGCGATCCCGCCGGTGAAACGATCGCGAGCCTGGCGGAGCTCCTCTTCCGCGAGCCCGAGTTGCTCGGACGCCACGGACTCCTGCTGGCGCGCCGACTGCAGGTCGAGCGCCGCGCCCTCCACGTCGGCTTCCACCTGCTGGGTGAGATCGTGCTCCCGGACCCGCGCTTCTTCGACCGCCGCACCCTCTTCCGCCGCCCGACCCTCGCGGCGGAACCCGTCGAGAATCGGCACCGTCACCGCGACGGCGATCCGACGCGTGGCGATGATGTCGGAGCTCGGCGGGCCGTTGTACCCCCAATCCGCCGCGACGTCGAGGCGCGGCAGGTATTCGGCGTTGGCGGCCGCGCGCTCGAGTTCGGCACGGCGCGCGCGCTCCCGCTCGACCTTGAGCTCGGGCCGGCGCGCGAGCGCCGTGTCCACCGCCGCCCGGACGTCGGTCGGAGCCGCCGAGACGCCGAGGGCGCTCGAGAGCGTATCGGTGAGCGAGAAGCGTTGCGACGGTGAGAGCCCGAGCGCCCGCGCGAGGCCGATGTCCGCCTGCTGTTGCGCGTTCTGGGCGACGAGGAGCGCGCCTCGCGCCGCGGCGAGCTGCGTCTTCGCCCGCGTCACGTCGAGCGCCGTGCTCACGCCCGCGTCCAGCTGCGCCTGCGCGAGACCCGCGAGGTCGGAGGCGAGCTTCACGTCCTCGGTCCGTGCCACGACCATCGCCGCCGCACGCGCCGCCTCGAGATAGGCCATCGCAGCCCGCTGCGCGGTGGACTGCCCCGTCACGTCGCGCGCGGATTCACTGACCTTGGTGCCCGCATTGGCCGCGGCCGTCCGCTTGAACCCCGCGAGGTCGAAGATCGTCTGCGACACGCTCGCCCGGGCGTCGAAGACGGAAAAGGGGCCGATCTCCGTGGGCAGCGGCGGCGTACCGGAGGGCAACGGAAACTCGAACCCGAACGATTTGAGATTCTCGCTCTGGTTCACCCAGGATGCTCCGGCGCTGATGTTGGGGAGCAGCGCCGCACGCGTCTGGCGGGCGCGCGCCGCCGCTTCCCGGACTTGGAGATCCGCGATCCGCAGCGCCGGGGTCTTCACCAGACTCTCGCGCACCGCGTCGGCGAGCGAGAGCGAGGGAGTGACCGTCGTGTCTTGCGCCACGGCCCGCCGGCCGGGTACCACGATCAAGGCGACGACAAACGCCGCCACGCAACTACGCATGATCCGTGTCGTCCTCATGGGCTGGGGCGGTGATGCCGTGCATCAAGAGATCGACGTGCGTGCGCAAGTAGGCCTCGACGTCGAGGGGCATCTGCTCGCACTGAAAGAAGCTCTGGCGCCACATCGACGCGTGCAGGAGCGGCGCGAGCACCACGCGCACGGCCTGCGGCACGTCGACGGGCCGGAACTCGCCGGACGCGACCCCGCGCTCGAGGATGCGGGCCAGGAGACGCCGGCCACGCTGAACCACCTCGCCGACATAGAACGCCGCGAGATCGGGGAAGCTCGCCGACTCGGCCATCATCAGCTTGGCGATCGCCGCCAGCTTGGTCTCGCCCACCGCATGCCACCAGTGGCGCAGATAGCTCACGAGCAACTCCCGCGCGGACCCGGTGTACTCGTCGACGTGCCGTTCGGCGCGCTCGATCTCGCTCACGATGGTCTCGCGGACCACCGCCTCGAGCAACGCCTCCTTACTACCGAAGTACAGGTACACCGTGCCCTTGGTGACCCCCGCGCGCGACGCCACGTCCTCGATCTTCGTGCCCGCAAACCCACGCTCCGCGAAGAGGTCGAGCGCGGCCGCGATCAACTCGGCGGGCCTCGCCTCCTTGCGACGCCGCCAACGCGGCGCATGCGGCTCCGATGACGAGTTGGGCGAATTTCCCACGGAAGCTCCAGTGGCCTGGACAAGTAAATAAACGGTCAGTAACTTATCCGCCCCTTCATAGTTGCGTCAACCCCGGTCCGGAAGTGTGCCGTAAGGCATTTGTATCAAGAGGTTTATGGGATTAACGATGGGTTCATCGAGCCACCCGATCCGGGGTTTTCGGACTCGCCGCTCCACGATCGGCCACCCTCGCGCGTATGGATGGTATTCACCCTGCCACCACCCTCACCCCCTCAGCGACGAGGCCTGACCGGATGCTATCCTCACGGCGCACCCGCCTCGCCCTCGCCGGCCTCGCCCTCGCCGCGGCGGGTTGTGTTGGGACGCCGGGCGTGGAAGGCGTGCGCGGGACCGCGCCGTCCCCGAGCACCGAGTGGACGCCACCCCCCGCCCCACGGGCAGCGGCCGCCCCCACCGCTCCGCCGCACGTCATTCCGGCGAACATCGCCGCGCGCGTCGACTCGCTTTCGCTCTCGGACGTCGTAGACATCGCGCTCCGCAACAACGCGCAGACGGCGGCGACCTGGGCCGACGCCCGCGCTGCAGCGGCGACCTATGGCGCCGAGCGCGGGTCCTACTTCCCGAGCCTCACGCTCAGCGGTTCGGTGACGCGCCTGAAGACGGTGCAATCGCAGGGGCGCACGGGCGTCGACCAAACGGTCTACGGTCCGACGCTCAACCTCTCGTATCTGCTGTTCGACTTCGGAGGGCGCACGGGCGCCGTGCGGAACGCCCGAGACGCCCTCCTCCAGGCCGATTGGACACACAACGCCACGATCCAGAGCGTCGTGCTGCAGGTGGAGATCGCGTATTTCCAGTATTTCGCGACCAAGTCGCTGCTCACCGCGCAGCAGTCCACGCTCGCGGAGGCCGACACCAACCTGAAAGCCGCCCAGGAGCGCCACGACGTCGGCCTCGCCACCATCGCCGACGTCCTGCAGGCGCGGACGGCCCGTTCCCAAGCGCGCCTGGCACTCGAGACGACCCAGGGACAGCTCGCCTCCGCGCGCGGTGCGCTCGCGTTGTCCATGGGCCTGCCCGCAAACGTGCCGTACGACATCGAACGCGCGCCCGAGGGACCGCCACCGCTCGGCATAATGGAGGGCGTGGATTCGCTGATCGCGCGCGCGGTGCGCACGCGGCCCGATCTCTCGACCGCGCGGGCGGTGGTGGATGCCGCCGATGCGCGCGTCACGCAGGCCCGCGGCGCCATGTTGCCCTCGCTTTCGCTCTCGGCGAACGCGGGACGCACGTATGTCGCGAACTCGTCGATCCAGGGCGCGAACTACACCGCGAGCCTGGGGATTTCGATTCCGCTCTTCCAGGGATTTTCCCGGCAGTACCAGCTGCGCGCCGCCGAGGCCTCGGCCGACGCCGCGCGGGCGCGGGCGACGCAGCTCGAGCAACGGGTGACCTATCAGGTCTTCACCGCCTACTACGGGCTGCAAACGGCCACCCAGCGCGTCCGCACCTCGGACGATCTGCTCGCGAGCGCGACCCAGTCCGAAGAGGTGGCGCTCGCGCGGTACCGCGAAGGGGTGGGCAGCGTCCTCGATCTGCTCACGGCGCAGGCGGCCCTCGCGGACGCCCGCGCGCAATCCATCGACGCACGCTGGAGCTGGTACACCGCCCTGGCCCAGCTCGCACACGACACCGGCGTCCTCGGCCTCGACGGCTCGACGCCCTTCCACTTCGCCCCCGACTCGACTCCGCCCTCGCCGCAATGACGATGCCTTCGATACGACCCCGCCGTCTCGCCGTCCCGCTCGCCGTGCTCGGCGCTGCCTCGCTCGCGGCCTGCTCCGGTGGCACCGCCCACCGCGCCCAGGGCGTGCCCGTCACTGTCGCGACCACCGCGGTGCGACCCACGCCCTACGAGATCGACGCCAACGGCACGGTCGAGCCGATCCAGACCGTGGCCGTCTCGCCGCAAATCTCGGGCACGGTCCTCCACGTGCGGTTCCACGAGGGAGACGACGTCACCACCGGGCAGATCCTCTTCGAGATCGACCCGCGCCCCTATGAGGCGGCACTCTCCCAGGCCGAAGCGACGCTCGGACGGGACGCCGCCCAGGCGACGAGCGCCGTCGAGAACGCGCGCCGCTACGAGGCGCTCGCGAAGAAGGACTACGTGGCTGCCCAGCAGTATCAAGATCAGCGCGCCACCGCCGATGCACTCCTCGCCACATTGCGCGCCGACTCGGCCGCCGTCCGTACCGCGCGCCTCAACCTCGAGTACGCAACCATCCGCGCCCCGATCACCGGGCGCACCGGGCGTCTCCTGGTGCACGAAGGTGACGTGGTCCGCGCGAACACGGGCACGCCGCTCGTCGTCATCAATCAGATCCGGCCGATCCGCGTGCGCTTCGCGGTCCCCGAGCGTTACCTGCCGGAGATCCAGCGCCGCCGGGACGAGCGTCTGCACGTGCTGGTGCGGCCGAACGGCGGCGACACGACCGCGGGCGACGGGGTGCTCACATTCGTGGACAACGCCGTGGATACCGCGACCGGCACCGTACTCCTGAAGGCGCGGTTCCCGAATGCCGACGAAGCGCTCTGGCCCGGCGAGTTCGTCGCCGTCCGCCTCGTGCTCTACGTGGACTCGACCGCCCTCGTCGTGCCGGCGCAGGCCGTGATGTCCGGCCAGCAGGGGACCTACGTCTTCGTGGTCTCCCCGCAGGATTCGACCGCGCACGTTTGTCCCGTGACCGTGGCGCGCTCCAATGACAGCATCGCCGTGATCCACAGCGGCATCACCGCCGGGGACGTGGTCGTCACCGACGGCCAGCTCCGGCTCTTCGACAAGGCGCGGGTGGACATCACCACCGGACTCGGCGCCGGTTCGCAGAGCATCGTGCCATGAGCATCTCCGGACTCTTCATTCGCCGACCCGTCATGACGACGCTCGTCATGATGGGGATTCTGATGTTCGGGATCATGGCCTATCGCTTCCTCCCGGTCAGCGATCTCCCGAACGTGGATTTCCCGACCATCACCGTGAGCGCGAGCCTCTCCGGCGCGAGTCCCGAAACGATGGCCGCCGCCGTCGCGACGCCGCTCGAGAAAGAGTTCTCGACGATCGCCGGCCTGCAGGAGATGACCTCCACCAGCAACCTGGGCGGCACGTCGATCACGCTGCAGTTCAGCCTCGATCGCAACATCGACGCCGCCGCCCAGGACGTGCAGTCGGCGATCTCGAAGACCCTCGGCCGGCTGCCACAGGGGATCATCCCGCCGTCCTATCGGAAGGTGAACCCGGCGGACTCGCCGATCATGTACCTCGCGCTCACCTCGCCGACGCTCGCGCTGTCGGCGCTCGACGAATACGGCGAGACGTTCATCGCGCAGCGGATCTCCACGGTGGACGGCGTGGCGCAGGTTTCGGTGTTCGGGTCGCAGAAGTACGCCGTGCGTGTGCAGCTCGATCCCAAGGCACTCGCGAGCCGCGGGATCGGCATCGACGAGGTCGCCAATGCGATCGCCGCGGGCAACGTGAACCTCCCCACCGGGATTCTCTGGGGCACCGACAAGACGTACACGGTTCGCGCCGACGGCCAGCTCGAGGATGCTCCCGAGTTCCGGCAGCTCATCGTGGCGTATCGGAACGGCTCCCCGGTTCGGCTCGGCGATCTCGGCCGGGTCATCGACGGCGTACAGAACAGCAAGACCGCGGGCTGGTACAACGGCGAGAACTCGATCGTCCTCGCGATCCAACGGCAGCCGGGCACCAACACGGTCGCGGTGGCCGACGCGGTGAAGGCGGAGATGTCCCGTCTCGAGACGCAGCTCCCCGCCTCGGTACACGTCCATACGCTCTACGACCGGTCGCAGTCCATCCGGGACTCGGTGAACGACGTGAAGCTGACCCTCCTCATCACGCTCTGCCTCGTGGTGATGGTCATCTTCCTCTTCCTCCGGAATCTCTCTGCGACGGTGATTCCGAGCCTCGCGCTCCCCCTCTCCATCATCGGCACGTTCGCCGTGATGTACCTGATGGGGTACAGCCTCGACAACCTGTCCTTGATGGCGCTCACGCTCTCGCTCGGGTTCGTGGTGGACGACGCCATCGTGATGCTCGAGAACATCGTGCGGCACATGGAGATGGGAAAGCCGCCGCTCACGGCGGCGTACGACGGTGCGCGCGAGATCGGCTTCACGATTCTCTCCATGACGCTCTCGCTCACCGCCGTGTTCATTCCGGTGCTCCTCATGGGCGGGATCATCGGGCGGCTCTTCCACGAGTTCTCCGTCACGATCATGGCGGCGATCCTCGTCTCGGGCTTCGTCTCGCTCACGCTCACGCCCATGCTCTGCAGCCGCTTCCTGCGGCACACCCCGGAGACGAAGCGGGGAAGGCTCTACCGGGTCACGGAGCACGCGTACACGCGCTCCCTCGCATGGTACGAGCGCACGCTCGCGTGGGTCATGGACCGGCGCGGCATGGCGCTCCTCTTCTCGGCGGCCGTGCTCGTCGCGACGATCGGGCTCTTCGTCATCGTCCCCAAGGGGTTCCTGCCGAGCGAGGACACGGGGCGCGTCTCCGGCTCGACGCAGACCGCGGAGGGCACGTCGTTCGATGCGATGGTGCGGCACCAGCGCGCCGTCGCCGACGTGATCAAAGCCGACCCGAACGTGCAAGACTTCATGTCATTCGTGGGCGGCGGGGCGATCAACCAGGGTCGCGTCTTCATGCACCTGAAGCCGCGCAGCGAGCGCTCCCTCAGCGCCGATCAGGTGATCAGCGAGCTCCAGCCCAAACTCGACGCGATCCCGGGCATCCGCGTCTTCCTGCAGAACCCGCCTTCGATCCGGATCGGCGGGCACTCCACCAAGAGTCAGTATCAGTTCGTGCTCCGCGGGACCGACATCCAGTCGCTCTACCAGAACGCGGAGGCGCTCGAAGCGAAGGTCCGTACGCTCCCGGGACTCATCAACGTGACCAGCGATCTCCAGATCGCCAATCCCCAGGTGCGTGTCACGATCGACCGAGATCGCGCCGCCGCGCTCGGCGTGAGCGCCGATCAGATCGAGCGCGCCCTGTACGACGCCTACGGGTCCCGCCAGGTGTCCACGATCCTCACCCCGACCAACCAGTACTGGGTCATCATGGAGCTGCTCCCCCAGTATCAGCGCGACGTCCAGGCGCTCGGCATGCTCTACGTGCGCGCGTCGAACGGCACGCTCGTACCGCTCAGCTCCGTGGCCAGTCTCACCCCCACGCTCGGCCCCCTCACCGTCAGTCACTCGGGCCAGCTCACCGCCGTGACGATCTCGTTCGACTTGGCGCGAGGCGTCTCCCTCGGCCAAGCCGTGAGCGAGGTCGACCGCGCGGCGCGCCAGACGCTCGCGTCGAACATCGCGACCAGCTTCGCCGGAACCGCCGAAGCGTTTCAGTCGAGCCAGCAGGGTCTCCTCTTCCTGCTGCTGCTGGCGGTGGTCGTGATCTACATGGTGCTCGGGATTCTCTACGAGAGCTTCATCCACCCGTTGACGATCCTGTCGGGCCTACCCTTCGCCGGCTTCGGGGCCCTGCTCACGCTGATCGTGTTCCGCACGGAGTTGAGCGTCTACAGCTTCGTCGGGATCATCATGCTCATCGGATTGGTGAAGAAGAACGCCATCATGATGGTGGACTTCGCCCTGGAGGCGGAACGAAGCGAGGGGCTCTCGGCCCGCGACGCGATTCTCAAAGCCTGCAGCGTGCGGTTCCGACCGATCATGATGACCACCTTCGCCGCGCTCATGGGCACGCTGCCGATCGCCATCGGGCTCGGGGCCGGCGCGGAATCCCGCCAGCCGCTCGGTCTGGCCGTGGTGGGTGGGCTCGCCTTCTCGCAGATCATCACCCTCTACGTCACGCCGGTGATCTACACCTACCTGGACGCGCTGCAGCAGCGGCTTGGCGCGCGGTTCGCACGGCTCACAGAGGCCCCGGCCGGGGCCGCGGCCACGGCGGCCGCCCGCCCAGAAGGGCCTCGGGCCGGCTGACCCCCTACCCCCCACAACGACAACGCGCCCGCCGAACGGCGGGCGCGCGAGTGGCCAGGGGCGGAATCGAACCGCCGACACCGTGATTTTCAGTCACGTGCTCTACCAACTGAGCTACCTGGCCGCGAGCGGCGAATTATACATACGGCGGGCACGCGGCGACACCCGGCGATCTCCACGGTTTACACGGGATTTTGCTCCGGTGGCGGCTCGGCGTGTGCCAGTTCCGGAGCATCGGGGTATTTGGTGCGGAGGTCGCGGATGACCTCCTCGGCGCGTGCCGGATCGTGCCGCGCCGTGCGGTAGAGATCCGCCAGGCGGAGCCCCGTCTGGATCGCCGCGTGGCGGTCCGTCGCGTGGGCAAGGTGCGCCTCGAGCAGCCGGATCACGTCATCGGCGGTTGGCCGGGGCGGGGCGCCGGGCGCATCGTCCAGGTTCACGGCACCGCCCGCAAACCAGTCGGCGAGGGGCCCGAACACCTGTGCGATGAGCACGTCCCACAGGGTCCAGATCGCACCGAATATGGCCGATGCCGCGAGCCAGCGGGCATCCCAATGGTTCAGGATCCCAGCCAGTCCGAAGACGACTGTCGCTACGGCAAAGACCGTCCGCACGACGGTTCCTGGGCTCACATCCGTTTCCGGCATCGCGTGCCGCCCTCGGCATTGAAATCCGCGAGTATTGGAGGAAATCTTAAGGTATGGATCGCGAGCGCCTGGCGCAGCCTCAGGGTCTGGGCCGCCGACGCCGGTTGGCGCCGTTACCGGGGACATCCGGGGGGGGTCTAGTGGCCGAGGGGCCTGAGCTATCGGACGGGGAGGTGGTACGCCGCGTGCTGGCGGGAGAGACGGAGTTGTTCCGCATCCTCGTCGAGCGCTGCCGCCGCGATTTCGGCCGATACGCCGCCTCGGTCGCCGGGGACCCCGACACGGCGAATGACGCCATGCAGGAGGCGTTCATCCGGGCGTACGACGCCCTCGCGACATGCCGCGATCCGGATCGGTTCAAGAGCTGGTTCTTCCGGATCCTGACCAACCGGTGCCATACGGCGCGGTCGAAGCGGCGGCGTGAGGTCACGCTCGAGAACCCGAGCATGCAGGCGCCGGACCGCACGGAGCATCGGGTGGAACGGCGCGAGCTGCGCGAGGCCATCGAGGCGGCACTCGAGACCCTGACGCCGGAACAGCGCGAGGCCTTCGTGCTGAAAGAGGTTGAAGGGCGGACGTACGAGGCGATCTCGGAGTTACTGGGCGTCGGAGTGGACGCTCTGAAAATGCGGGTCTATCGCGCGCGGGATGCGCTCAGGACCCAGTTGCGAGGCATCACATGACGGACGCGATGGAGTTCAACGAGTCGACACAGCACCACCTCGACGGCGCTGGAACGCCGCCGGCGGCCGCCGATCGGGCGGACCTCGATCGGTACCGGGAGGCGCTCGCGGCGTACCGTGAGGCGCTCACGCCGGTCTCGGCCGCGGTCGACGAGCGCGTGATGGCGGCATTGGCCGGCCGGCACTCGCCCGCGCGGCGGCGCGCGTACTGGCACTGGTTCGTGGAGCCCCACGCCGTCTCCGTGCGGCCCGCGGTCGCGGCGGCGGCGATCGTGCTCCTCGCCACCGGTCTCCTCGCCACGAGAGCTTGGCTCGCCAACCGAGCGCTGCCGGTGGCGCAGCCCATCGCGGCCGTGCCCACGCTGCCTCCCCCCATTCACGCGCCCGACATCGTCTTGCCCGAGGCTGTCCTGGTGCGCTTCGAGCTTCACGATCCCAACGCGACGCGGGTCGCGCTCGCGGGATCGTTCAACGGCTGGGCGTCGCCCGGCATCCCGCTCGTCAAGGGCGGGGCAACGGGATCGTGGTCGGTGACGCTCCCCCTGCCGGTCGGCGAGCACCAGTACGGGTTTATCGTGAACGGGAAGTCCTGGACGCCCGATCCTTCCGCCCCCGCGCAAGTCGATGACGGATTCGGTCGCACGAACAGCGTGATCGTGGTCGGCCCCCGAGGCGTCATCAATCCATGAGACGACGCGCGGCCCTGCTGATCGTGGCAGCGGCCCTGGTACTTGGCGGCGGCACCGCCCGGGCCCAGGAGCCACAGATCCGCGCGGAGCTGCTGCGCCGCGGCGCCGATCAACCGTTTGCGGATTCGGCGAGCGCGCTGGTGTCGGCGACCGTGGGGCAGGGCCTGCCCGGCCGGCCGCTGGTCAACAAGGCACTCGAGGGGCTCGCCAAGCACGTGGACGAAGCCCGCATCCTCGTCGTGATGCGAGGGCTCGCGACCAATCTCATGCGCGGACGCGATGCCCTCCTCGCGAGCGGAATGTCGGCGCCCACCGGCGACCTCGTAGCCGCGGCGGGCGAAGCGTTCAGTCGCGGCATGGATGTCGCCGACGTGCGCGACGTCGTACGTGCCGCGCCGAGCGCGCGCGCCGCCGCGAGCGGACTCGTCGTGGCATCCTCACTCGCGGCGTCCGGCATCGCGCGGCGTGACGCCGTCGAGGCGGTGGCGCATGCGTACCGATCCGGTCGGTCGGTCGCCGACGTGCTCGAAATGCCATCCGCGGCGGCAGCGCTCGTGGCGCGTGGCGTCGACATGACCGACGTGACGCGGCGCCTCCTCGAGGATCGCGACCTCCAAGACGCGGCCCATGCCGCCGGGGGGGCGGGCACCGTTGCACAGCCTCCGACCGACCATCCCACATCCCAGAGCGGCGGCAGACACGGAGGGCCCGGACACTGAACCGCGCGCCCGTTCTCTTCGCGCTCTCCCTCCTGCTTCCCGGCGCGGTGGCCGCCCAGTCGCCCTATTTCTTCGTCGGCGGCGCGCATGCCATGTTCCCCGATTCGACGGCGAGTTCCGCGGGCGTCTTGACCGTTGGGCTCGAGCGCCTGGGCCGACACACCAGCTCCCGGATCGAAGCGAGCATGGCGCAGCTCACCGGCGGCAGCGACGCCGTCCAACTAGCCGGGCAGACGAGCGCACTGTGGGAGCTGGGGAGCCCCCATCTGGCCGCGGGCTTCACCGCGAATGGATTTGCTCATCACTTCGCGACGACTTGGAGCGGACTCGTGACCGCGGGTCCTGCCCTGGTGCACGCGGGAGCCGTGACCACCGTGCTCGACCTCGACGTCGGCGCCGGCCGGCGCGTGGACGGTACGTCTCTCGGCCTCATGCGTGGCACCGTTCACCTGAGGCGGGATGTCTCCGACCACGTCGCCCTGGAGGTTTCGGCGGGCGCGACAGACGCCACCACGGTGCGCTACGCCGACGCGTCCGCCGCGACGATCCTCGACCTCGAGCCCGTCGTCTTCGGCGTTCGGGCCGGGGTGCGGGGCGGAGATCTCGCCGGACCACCCTGGTGGCAGGTGCATGCCGAGTGGCATCTCGCCCCCTGGGTCAGCCTCGAAGCAGCCGGCGGGACGTATCCGCCGGACCTCAGCGGATTCACCAGCGGGCGCTTCGCCAGCCTCGGTCTGCGCGTCAGCATGGCGGGAGTCCGGCCGAGGATCACGCCGTCCGCCGATCGCGTGACGGCCCCCACCGTCCACGCCGTCGCACGCACTCACGACAGCGTCGAGGTCAACGTCAGGTTCGCGCATGCCTCCTCGCTCGCGATCGCCGGCGATTGGAATGGATGGACACCGACACCGCTCCGGCGGATCGCTGACGATCGCTGGACGGCAACCCTCCCCCTGCACCCGGGCGTGTACTCGTATTCCCTGCTCGCCGACGGGGCGCGGTGGGTTCTGCCCGAGGGCTCGTCCGGCCTGCCCGACGGTTTCGGCGGACAGGTCGGCGTGCTCGTCGTGCGCCCCACCCGGAACTGAACCCGCGCCACCCCAGCGGCACCCTTTCCTCCGTCGCGTCGGCATGCGAGTATTGGAGCATTGCGCCGCCTGACGTGCCCCTCAATGGAGAGTCTCATGATGCACCGCATTGCGGCCGCGCTCGCGGCCACCGCTCTGGTCACCACCTCGCTCGCCGCACAGAGCAACGAAAAGCTCTGCAAGGACATCGCCGACATTCACGTCGGCCAGTGGGTGGAGTACCAGATCTCCAACGCGCCCACTGCCAACGCGCCGCAGCAGATGCGGATGGCGGTGATCGGCACCGATACCAGTGCCGGGAAGTCGATGTACTGGATCGAGATGAAGATGGATGCGCCGCAGATGGGCAACGTCATCATCCAGGAGCTCGTTCCCGACTTCCCGCCCGACCCACAGAGCGTCCAGGCCGTGGTCATGAAGCGGGGGAACGAGCCCGCCGTGAAGCTGCCCGAGCAGATGCTCCAGATGATGCGCTCACGGATGCCACACAATCCGACGCTCAGCGCGGCCGAGCGGTGCCGCAGTGGCAAGGTGATCGGCTGGGAGACGGTGACCGTGCCGGCGGGGACCTTTCACGCGCTGCACGTCCAGGATACGACGTCCACCGCCCCGAACGGCGGTGGCGACGCCTGGATCGCCGAGGGCGTTCCCTTCGGTCTGGTGAAGGCCTCGGGAAGCGGCGGCGGAACGATCGAGCTCGCGGCCAAGGGCACCGACGCGAAGTCGTCGATCACCGAGACGCCGCAGGAGATGCCGATGGGCGGCCCCGGACACTAGCGTCATGGCGGCCCACCCGAATCTCCGGTTGATCGCGCATCCGCTCGTCCAGCACAAGATCACGAAGCTGCGCGACAAGCGGACGGCGACGCGCGATTTCAAGGCCCTGGTCAACGAGATCGCGACCCTGATGGCCTATGAGGCCACGAAGGACCTCCCGCTCGAGGACGTCGAGGTGGACACGCCGCTCGAGCACATGGTGGGCAAACAGGTGGCGGGAAAGAAGCTCGCGCTGGTGCCGATCCTCCGCGCCGGTCTCGGTATGGTGGACGGCATCACGCAGCTCATCCCCAATGCGCGTGTCGGGCACATCGGCCTGTATCGCGATCACGACACGCTCCAGCCGGTGGATTACTACTTCAAGATTCCCGGCAGCGAAGAAGATCGCATCTTCTTCGTGCTCGATCCGATGCTTGCGACCGGCGGTTCGGCCGTGCAAGCAGTCTCGGCGCTCAAACACGCCGGCGCGACGCGCATCCGATTCCTCTGCTTGGTGGCCGCGCCGGAGGGCGTGCAACGGATGGAGCAGGCGCATCCCGACGTCCCGATCTTCGCGGCCGCGCTCGACCGCCAGTTGAACGGATCAGGCTACATCCTGCCGGGATTGGGGGATGCCGGTGACCGTCTCTTCGGCACGCTGTGACGCGCCCCATGCGACAGTATCAGGTCGTCATCATCAAGCTGCAGACCAAGACCCGTGAGAACGAAGACGCCCTGACGGACCTCTTGAACGAACGCGAGCGCGCGGGCTGGCGGTACGCTTCCACCACCGCGCTCGGCAGCAGCAAACTCCTGGTGGTGTTCACGCGCGAGGCCTAGCCGGAATCTCGCGCCCCACGCCATTGCCCTTCCCGCCTCGCGCGACGCTCCACATCGCTCGCGCATCGTCATATGAGGAGCCGTGATGTCCCGAGCGTCGGGCGAGCAGCTCACGACCAAGCGGCTCTACACGGGCCGCCGGATCAACGTGGATTTGGACTCGGTGCGCGCCCCGGACGGTACCGAACTCGAACTGGAGCTCGTGCGCCACCCGGGAGCCGCCGCGATCGTCGCGCTGCTCTCGGAGCCCGACGCCGCAGACCCATACGTCCTACTGATTCGCCAGTATCGCTGGGCGGCCGGGGGCGACATCTGGGAGATCCCGGCCGGTGTCCTGGAACCGGGCGAGGACCCGGAGGCGTGTGCGCGAAGGGAGCTCAAAGAAGAAACCGGCGCTGAGGCGCGTTACTTCGAACATCTGACGACGATCTTCACGACGCCGGGCTTCACCGACGAGCGGATTCATCTCTTCCTCGCCACGGGAATCACGGTCGGCGAAACGGCCCACGAACCCGACGAGCTCATCACCACCCAGGCGCACCCGATCTCCCGCGCGCTCGCCATGATCCGCGACGGCGAGATCACCGATGGGAAGACGATCGCCGGGCTCCTCTTCGCCGCGGGGTTCCGCCTCAACCAGTAAGCGGGACGACCTGTCCGCGCACGAGGACAGGATGTCCGGAATCGGCGTGAGCAGAGCACGGCTTCGATATCGCATAACTCTTTGTATGCAATACAGTTGCATGAATTGAAAGCAGGTCTGTCCCGTCCGGTACGGTTGTTGCCTGAACGTAGCACACAACCACGTGAACAGCCGAGCAGGAAAACCTGTCGTCAGGGAATGGGACGCCGGATGCGTCCCGAGGAGCGACGTGATGAGCAGAGTGACGACGCTAGAACAGACGGCTCCGCAGGTCCGGGACGCCCGGCCCCTCGATGATGCCGAAGTGGTCGCGGCGTATCTCGCCGGCGACCTCCACGCCTTCGACGAGCTGGTGGCGCGCTACCAGCGTCGGTTGCTGAATTTCGTCTACCGGACCATCGGTGACCGAGAGCGTGCGGAAGATCTCGTGCAGGAGGTGTTCATCCGCGTGCACCGCCACCTGCACCGCTTCGATCAGACCAAGAAATTCTCGACCTGGATCTACACGATCGCCTCGAATCTGGCCAAGAACGAGCTGCGCAACCGCAGCCGCAATCCGCTCGTTCTCTTCCAGACCATCAAGAAGAACTGGGAGGCCGACCATCGGCCCCTGCAGTTCGAGGACCATCACTACCGTCCGGACGACCTCTTCCGGAAGCGCCACCTGCGCGAGCTGGTCGAGTGGGCGGTGGATCACCTCCCCGAGCACCATCGGGTCGTGTTCGTCCTGCGGGAGCTCGAGGGGAAGACCTACGAAGAGATCGCGGACATCACCCACTGCAATCTGGGGACGGTCAAGAGCCGGCTGAACCGCGCACGGCACCGTTTCGCCCAGGTGATCGAGCCCTGGGTGGACTGACCGCCTGGCCCTCGTCCGGCGGGTCCGCCCGCCGTCAGCGCAGGGGGAACATCGGCCGTAGGCGACGGTAGAAACTCCCGGTTCAGCCCCGACGACCGATGCGCTGCGACGAATTTCTCAGACACTACTACGACCTCAGGGACGGGCGGCTCGACGACCGCCGGCTCCTGAAGCAGCTCGACCGGCACCTGGCGCGGTGCCGGCGCTGCGCCCGGTACCATGCGTCGCTGCGCCGCGGCCTCGAGGTCCTGCAGGAGACGGAGGAGATCGACCCGTCGCCCAGCTTCCGCATACGGCTCGAGCACCGGCTCCGCCAGGAAGCCTCCATCGGCGACCCGCTCGTCCCAACCAATCTCGGGATTGCGGCGGCCCTCTTGCTGGCCGCCGCGGTCGGGCTCGTGTTCTATGAAGGTCTCGCGGCCACCCCCGGGACGGCCCCGGCCGCGGTGGCCGCGATCGCCGATTCCGATGCTCGGCCCGCCGCGTCCCCGACCTTTGCCGCCGCCCCCCTCGCGCCCCGGTCCGTGGACTTCACACTCCCCGCCTTTGGCGATACGGCGGTGCAGTTTTCCAGCTCCTCGAGCCCTCTCGGCACGTGGGTCTCGCTCGGACGCTGACGGACACTTTCTAAGCCCCCCACCGATCGGTAGTTTCCGCCTACTATGGCGGCGGAATCCCTGACGTCCGTGTATCGCGCCCTGAAACAGGGCGATCTTCGTCCGATCTACTATCTGACCGGTGACGAAGAGGTGCTCAAGGACGAGTTGATCGCGGACGTCGTCGCGCGCGCCGTGGATCCCGCGAGCCGGGATTTCAATCTCGATCAGCGCAATGCCGCGGACCTCGACGGCGAGACGCTGAACGCGCTCATCGAGACACCGCCGATGCTCGCCGAGCGCCGCGTGGTGGTGATCCGCGGACTCGAGCAGTGGCGCAAGAATGCCAAGGTGTGGGCGGTGCTCCGTGACTACGTGACACATCCCGCCCCCACGACCGTTCTGATCCTGACCCTCGGCGCCGGCGAGAAGCCGGATGCCGCGATCGCGCGTGCCGCGTTCCATGTGAGCGTGGATCGCCTCCCCCCCTCCCGGGTGACGCGCTGGCTGGCCAAGCGCGCCGCGGATCTGGGTGTCGCGCTCGAACCGGAGGCGGCGGGCCATCTCGTGGCGGTCGTTGGCGCGGAGCTCGGCGCCCTCCGCACCGAGCTCGAGAAGCTCGCCGCCGCATGCGATGCCGAGGTGACCGTCGCCGACGTGGCCGGGCTCGTCGGCGTGCGGCACGGGGAGACCGTACACGACTGGATCGACGCCGCGATCCGCCGTGACGTGCCGCGAGCGATGGGGATGATCGACCTCCTGCTCACCCAACCCGGCGTGAGCGGGGTACGTCTTGTGATGGGACTCGGGACCGCCTTGATCG
>DATFMZ010000069.1:0-14927 GCA_035266665.1 Gemmatimonadales bacterium
GAGGGCGCCGCGCGGGTGGGCGAGATGCACGGGGTGCTCGGGCTCGGGGATCTCGACGGGCAGATCGAGGTATTCGAAGATCCGATGGAACAGTGCCACCGCGGTCATGACGTCCACGTGCGCGTTGACCAGCGCGGACGCGGGTGTGTAGAGGCGTCCGAGGTAGGCCACGAACGCCACGATCGTCCCGATCGTGAGCGTTCCCTTGATCGCTTCGTGGCCACCCACCAGATAGATCAATGCCGGCCCGATGCTCGCGAACATGAGGAGCCACATGAGGAACCAGCGCCCCGCCATGCTCTGACGAATCTGCAGGTCGCGCACCTCCGCGGCCTTGTCGCTGAAGCGCCGGCGTTCGTAGCTCTGCGCGCCGAAGAGCCGAACCAACAGATACCCGCCCACCGACAGCGCCTCCTGGATGTACGCCGTGAGCTCGGCGAGCCGTTCCTGCGTGTCCTTGGAGATGCGCTTGCGGATCCGCCCGACGCGCCGCGTGGGCAGTATGAAGAGGGGAAGCACCGCGATGGCGATGAGCGAGAGCCGCCAGTCGATGCGGAAGATCACGATGAGCGTCGTCCCGAAGACGAGCGTATTCGTGACCAGCGAGACGAGCGTGCCGGTCACGACGCCCTGGACGCCGCCCACGTCGTTCTGAATCCGCGAGATGATCTCCCCGGACTTGGTGTCGGTAAAGAAGCGGAGCGACTGCCGCAGCAGTTGCGCGTACATTTCGTTGCGGAGGTCGAACATCACCGTCTGACCCATCGTGTTCACGAGGTAGCTCTGCCCGACGCCGACGAGCCCCGAGACGAGCGGGACGCCGATCATCCCGGCCACGAGCCAATTGAGCAGGGCCCCGTCCCGGGACGGAATGGCCTGATCGATGATCGCCCGAATGAGCAGCGGAGGGATCAGCCCGAGCAGTGACGTGATCGAGATGCAGAAGAGGATCAGCGCCGCGGGCCGCCAGGCGGGGAGCAGATAGCGCCAGATCCGTGCGAGATCGCCCCGCGTGAGGCGAACGCCGGATGGCGGCGCGTCGTAGTTGAATCGAAACACGCTCATACGTGAGCCGTGGAATATACGACTCGCGGCATCACACTGCCCCGGAGGCACCGGTGCACATCTTCGTCGCGGGCGGGACCGGCGCCATCGGCCGCCCCCTGATCCGGCAGCTGGTTGCCCGGAAACATCGGATCACCGCCACCACCCGCTCGCCCGCCAAGGCCGACGCCCTGCGCGCGCTCGGCGCAGAGCCCGTGGTGCTCGACGGCCTCGATGCGCCGGCCGTCATGCAGGCGGTGCAGCGCGCGGCACCCGACGCCGTCATTCATCAGATGACGTCACTCACCGGCGCCACCAACCTCCGGCATTTCGACAAGGTCTTCGCGGCGACCAACCGGCTGCGCACCGAGGGCACCGACCATCTGCTCGCGGCCGCGAAGGCTGCGGGCGTCCCCCGATTCGTGGCGCAGAGCTACACGGGTTGGACGACCACGCCCGATGCGGGCGCCGCCCCGGACGAAGCGGCCGCGTTCGATCCGCACCCCGTCCGGTCACAGCGCGCGTCGCTCGACGCCATTCGGTATCTCGAGCGCGTCGTGCGCGACGCTCCCCTGGAGGGCGTCGTGCTGCGGTACGTCAATCTCTACGGGCCCGGGGCCTCGGAGGCGATCGAGGGGCTCGTGCGGAAGCGGGGGATGCCGCTCATCGGCGGGGGCACGGGTGTGTGGTCGTGGCTCCACGTGGACGATGCCGCCGCCGCAACCGTCGCCGCCGTGGAGCACGGCGCGCCGGGGACCTACAACGTCGCCGACGACGAGCCCGCGCCCGTTGCCGAGTGGCTCCCGTATCTGGCGAAGGCACTGGGCGCGACGCCGCCCCTCAAGATTCCGGTGGGCGTCGCGCGGGTCGCCGTGGGAGAGGCCGTGGTGGCCATGATGACCCGCAATCGCGGCGCGTCGAACGCCCAGGCGAAGCGCGCGCTCGGCTGGAAGCTCCGGTGGCCGAGCTGGCGTCAGGGGTTCCGCGGCGGACTCGCGGCCCAGGCTACGCCAGCCGGAACGGCGGGTACCGGTCGGTCACGAGCAGCAAGGCGTAGGCGGCAACCCTGAGCCACCACCGGAAGACGCCCACCACGAAGTCGAAGATTCCCCGCGGATAACGCCCGGTGAACAGGATCGCGAACCACGCGATCAACACGGCGACGATCGCCGCCGCCGTGAGGAACGCCAGCACCACGTAGTGCGGAATCGCGAGGAACCACTTCACGAGCGGGAGCCAGCGATTCAGCTCGCTCGGCGGGTCCGGGTATGGGATCACGATGTGCACGCCCTGATCGGCGTCGGTGGAGGGATAGCGATCGTCGAGCAGCGCCAGATAGGCGTTCACGCGGGTGCCGAACCGCGTGAGCGCGACGTTCCAGTCGAACCACCAGCGCGGGTACTTCTGGCGCACCACGAGCAGGCACACGGTGGCGAGAAACACGATCCCGCCGGCGCCCAGCACGCGCTCGTTCTCGGCCCCGCGCGGCGTCGCGCCGCTCACGAGACCCAGCACGACGACGATCGGCAGCGCGATGATCGGCCGGACGAACGACGTGAACCGATCGAGCGGACGATCGGGATAGTCGATCTCGAGCGTGACGGGATATTCCTCGGGGATGGTGTCCATGGTTCCCCCCTTCCGCCCCCACAATGCCGTCGCGCCGTAACGCAGCGATGAATCCCGTGTGAGAGTCCGGACAACGGTCGCGCCCCGGCCGTGCGGTCGGGCGGCGAGTGGGGTAGTCTACGGAGGTTCGATCGATCCACCGATGCTCGCAGGAGGTGCTTCATGTCAAAGAAGATCCTGATGCTCGTCGGCGACTTCGCCGAGGACTACGAGGTGATGGTCCCCTTCCAGGCGCTCCAGGCCGTCGGCCATACGGTGCACGCCGTCTGTCCGGGGAAGAAGACCGGTGAGAAGGTGCGCACGGCCATCCACGACTTCGAAGGAGATCAGACGTACAGCGAGAAGCGCGGGCACGATTTCGCGCTGAACGCGAATTTCCAGGAGATCAAGCCCGACGCGTACGACGCGCTCGTGATCGCGGGTGGGCGGGCGCCGGAGTATCTCCGGCTCGACGACCGCCTGCTCGATGTCGTGCGGCACTTCTTCAAAGAGGACAAGCCCGTCGCGGCCATCTGCCACGGCGCGCAGATTCTGACGGCGGCCGGCGTGGTGAAGGGGCGCCGCGTCTCGGCCTATCCCGCGGTGGGCCCCGAGGTCACGCTCGCGGGTGGAGACTACGCGGACATCTTGATCAACGAAGCGGTGACGGACGGGAATCTGGTCACGGCGCCCGCATGGCCGGCGCACCCCGCATGGATCGCGCAGTTCCTCGAGGTGCTCGGGACGCAGATCACGCACGCCGAGCCGGCGGCCGCGGCGCGGTAGGGCCGGCGGGCCGTCGTTCCGACGGGAGGTGCGCTGTCTTACCGAAACCGGCGCCGCCTGCTACTTTCGGTGCCGGGGAATCCATGACACGACAGCTCGCGTCCTTCGTAACGGCGGCCTTCACCGGGCTCGTCCTGGCAGCCTGCAGCCATGCCCCTGCTCCGGCCCCGGCGCCCCACCGGTCTCCGGCGCCCGCGAATCCCGCGGACGTCAAGTTCATGTCGGGGATGATCATCCATCACGAGCAGGCCGTGCTCATGTCGGACTGGGCGCCCACGCACGGAGCCGGGCCCGGCGTGAGCCTCCTGTGCAACAAGATCAACATCTCGCAGAAGGACGACATCGCGCTGATGGAGCGGTGGCTGATCGATCACGGGCAGCCGCTCCCCGATACGGCGTGGGTCTTCGCGCGCCCGATGCCCGCGTCCGCCCTGCACATGCTGATGGCGGGGATGCTCGACGAGCAGCAGGTCGCGGCCCTCGACGCGGCGCGGGGGGCCGAGTTCGACCGGCTCTTCCTCACCTACATGATTCAGCACCACGGCGGCGCGCTCGCCATGGTCAACGATCTGTTCAATACGCCGGGCGGCGCGCAGGACGAGTTCGTCTACCAGTTCGCCTCGGGCATCAACGCGGATCAAACCATTGAGATCGCGCGGATGCGTCGCATGCTGGCGGCGCTCCCGCCGGACGATACCCAGCACTAACGCACAGTCTCGACCCCTCACCTCCTGGAGTCCCTCGTGTCTCTCGTATCGTTTCTCGAGCGGGCGGCCGCGCATACCGGTCGCTCCACGCTGCACCGACTGGCGACCGTCGTGCTGACGGCGGTTACCGCGGGCGCCTGCGCCACCGCGCATCCCCAGCTGTCCACCACCGCGCCGAGTCCCGACCCGCGCGTGGGGCTCGAGGCCGGCCGAATGGACGCCGGCGAGGCACTCTGGAATCTCCGGCTCGTCTCGGCGACGCCGCCGTCCGCGCAGTTTCTCGACCAGAACAACCCCGAGAGCTTCGAGTTCGTGAACTCGGACCTCGCGTTCACCGGACACTACGTCGTGCAGGGGAACTTCTACGGGTTCCAGATCTGGGACATCGCGACGCCGAGTGCGCCACAGCTCGTTGTCGGATACGTATGCCCCGGGTCGCAGAACGACGTCTCCGTGTACGGGCACCTGCTCTTCATGTCGGTCGAATCGTCTGCCGGCCGGTTGGACTGCGGTACACAGGGCGTGCACGACTCGGTGAGCGCGGATCGGATGCGCGGCATCCGGATCTTCGATCTCACCGACATCGCGCACCCCAAGCAGATCGCGGACGTGCAGACGTGCCGCGGCTCGCACACCCACACCGTGGTGACCGACCCCAACGACCCCGATGACATCTACATCTACGTCTCGGGCTCGGCGCCGGTGCGTTCACCCAACGAGCTCGCCGGCTGCTCCGCGCTCGAGCCCGATCAGGATCCCAACAGCGAGCTCTTCCGGATCGAGGTCATCAAGGTTCCGCTCGCGCACCCCGAGCAGGCGAGCGTCGTGAGCAAGCCCGCCATCCTGGCCGGCCTCACGGCACCCGAGAGCCACGGCGCGACGGCGGCCGACAGGGCTGCGGCCACGAAGCTCGCGGCGGCGGCGCGGGCGAAGGGCGCCTTCACGGGGATGGTCCGCGGTATGGAGGTCGTCATTCCCGATCGCTACGTGACCCCGATGCTCGACAGCATCGTCACCGCGCGCGGGGGAACGGGCGCGCCGACCGCGGCCGACAGTGGCGCGCTTCGCGGCGCGATGCAGGGCATCCTCGACGCGATGTTCAGTCCGCCGACGGAAGCGAACGGCGTCCGGCCCGGTCCGGTCCAGTGCCACGACATCACCGCGTACCCGGCCATCGGCCTCGCCGGCGGCGCGTGCGCCGGCTACGGCCTGCTCCTGGACATCCGCGATCCGGCCAATCCCGCGCGCATCGGCGCGGTCGCCGACTCGAACTTCTCGTTCTGGCACTCGGCCACGTTCAGCAACGACGGCACGAAGCTGCTCTTCACCGACGAGTGGGGCGGGGGCATCCAACCGCGCTGCCGCGCGAGCGATCCCCGGGACTGGGGCGCGGACGCGATCTTCACGCTCTCGGGGCGCACGCTCGCGTTCCAGAGCTACTACAAGCTCCCCGCACCGCAGACGGCCGAGGAGAACTGCGTCGCGCACAACGGATCGCTGATCCCCGTACCCGGCCGCGACATCATGGTCCAGGCATGGTATCAGGGCGGGATCTCCGTCTTCGATTGGACGGACCCGACGCATCCCAAGGAGATCGCCTTCTTCGATCGCGGGCCGATGGACTCGACCAAGCTGATCGGAGCGGGCTCGTGGTCGGCGTACTGGTATGACGGCCACATCGTGAGCTCCGAGATCGCGCGCGGGCTCGACATCCTGGATCTCGCGCCGAGCGGACTCCTCTCACAGAACGAGATCGACGCGGCCAAGCTCGTGCGGGTCGATCAGGCGAACGTGCAGGATCAGCAGAAGATCGTCTGGCCGACGAGCTTCGTGGTGGCCCGGGCGTACGTGGACCAGCTGGAGCGGTCCCAAGGGCTTTCGGCGGCGCGCATCGCCGCGGTGCGCTCGGCACTCGCCAAGGCGGAGCGGATGACAGGGGCGGCGCAGCGTAGCGCGCTCAGCGCCCTGTCCGCCGAGCTGAAGTCTGACGCGGCGAGCTCATCGGATCGCGGCAAGGTGATCACGCTGATGGGGGAGGTCGACGCGCTCGCGGGCGCCGCGTCGTGATCGTGTGGTGAGCTGACGGAGGCATGTGACGGACGCGTTCACCCGCCTGTCCGCGGCATTGGCCGGCCGCTACCGGCTCGAGCGAGAGCTCGGGGCGGGCGGCATGGCTACCGTGTACCTCGCCGAGGATCTCAAGCACGATCGCCGGGTCGCGATCAAGGTGCTGCGCCCCGAGCTCGCCGCGGTTATCGGGGCGGAGCGGTTCCTGGCTGAAATTCGGACGACGGCCTCACTGCACCATCCACACATTCTGCCCCTCTACGACTCCGGACAGGCGGACGCGCTGCTCTACTACGTGATGCCGGTCGTCGAGGGCACGTCCCTGCGCGATCGGCTGCGAGCGCAGGGGCAGCTCCCGGTGAATGAGGCGGTCGCCCTCACGGTGCAGGTGGCGAGCGCGCTCGACTACGCGCACCGCCGCGGCGTGATCCACCGCGACATCAAGCCCGAGAACATCCTGATCCAGGAGGACCAGGCTCTCGTGGCGGACTTTGGCGTGGCCCTCGCGACGGCGTCCGCGGGATCCACCCGTCTCACCGAGACGGGGCTCTCAATCGGCACCCCGCAGTACATGAGCCCCGAACAGGCATTGGGCGAGCGCGCACTGGACGCGCGGTGTGACATCTACGCCATGGGCGTGACGTTGTACGAGATGCTCACGGGCGCACCGCCATTCACCGGCGCCAGCGCACAAGCGATCGTGGCGCGGGTGATCACGGAGGTGCCGACCCCGCCATCGCACCACCGACCCGACCTCCCCGCGGGGATCGACACCGCGATCCTCACGGCCATCGACAAGGATCCCGAGCGGAGGTTCCAGACCGCCGCGGCGCTGCAGGCCGCGCTCACCGCCGGCGCGACGACCCCGCCGTCCACCCAGAGCGTGACCGCCGTGCGCGGAGTCGCGCGGCACCAGCGTTGGGCCTGGATCGGAGCGGCTGCGGCTTTGGCGCTCGCGCTCGGTGGATACGTCGCGTGGCACCGAACGGGCGCACGCGCACCGGGCCCACCCGCCAGCATCCGCTCCATCGCCGCCCTGCCGTTCGACTACTACGGTGAGGACTCCGCGCGGGACGCCTATCTCGCCGAGGGCGTTCCCGAGGAGATCCTCGGGAACCTCGCGAGCGTGCCTGAGCTTGCGGTGCGGCCGATGCCCCGCGATCCCCGATTTCGCGGGCACCCCGATCTGCCATCTATCGCCGGTGAGCTGCACGCGGACGTCATCCTCACGGGATCGATGAGTCGCAACCTGGACTCGACGCGTGTGGTCATCCGACCCTATGACGTCGCGCGCAACAGCTTTCTTCCCACCGTCGCCGCAACCGGTGCCGCGCAAAACGTCTTCGCCTTGGAGGACACCCTGGCGCGGAGGCTGATCGCCAGCCTCAAGTTGGGCCGCAACGGTGCTCCCGCGCTCGCCGGCGTCCGCCGAACCCGACCGGCGAATCCCGCGGCGCATGACAGCGTGCTCATGGGACAGTGGTACGTCGAGCGGCGCGACTGCGCCTCCCTCGACCGCGCCATCGCCCTCTTCACCGCGGCGACGCGAATCGACTCGACCTACGCCCGGGCGTACGCGGATCTCGCGCAAACTCACAATCTGCGGGCGGCGTTCTTCTGTGCGCGCGGAATCTACGAGTTCGTTCCGGCACGCGCGGCGGTGGATCGTGCCCTGGCGCTCGATAGCACGGACGCGAACGCTCACATGACGCTCGGGTTCATGCACCTCATCGACGATTGGGATTGGCCAGGGGCCGGCCGCGAATTCACCCGCGCCGTCGCGCTCGATCCGACGCAAGCGAACATCTGGCTCTTCCGCACCTGGTACTACGTGGCGATCGGGCATATCGACTCGGCCCTCACCACCATTCGCCACGCTGCAGCTCTCGATCCCACCTCCAGCATCATCCGGACCCGCGTCGGCACCATCCTGTTCTACGCGGACTCACTTGATGCCGCGGCGACCGAGCTCACGGGCGTGCTCGCTCGGGAGCCGACGTTTCGGCCGGCCGCCGCACAACTCGCCGACGTGCTCGCGGCGCGCGGGGCATGCGACGCAGCACTCGCACAAGTGCGGGACACCGCGGTGGCCGCCGGAGGTCCCGGTGACTGGGTGTGGGTCAAGGCACGGTGCGGGAAGACGGCCGAAGCGCGCGCGACCGTGAACGGCTGGGAGGCCGACGTGGCGCGGGGTGAGTTCGTGCCGCCGTTTCAGATCGCCGTCGCCTACGCCGGGTTGGGAAATCGCGCGAAGGTCCTGGAGTGGCTGACCCGCGCCGTCACCGAACGGGACTGGCAGCTGTGGGCGCTCGGGATCTATCCGATGCTCGCCCCCTATCGGCACGACCCGACGTTCCGTGCCCTACTCGCCAGGGTGCACCTGCCAGTGAACGATTGACCGCCGTCGCCTACATCCGCCGCGTGTAGCTCGCGTAGATCACGTAGTCGTTCACCCCGCCCGATCCCATCCGGGTCCCAGTGCTCGTCATCATGCTGAGGTACTGCGCCCGCACGCGAATCGGCACCGTGACGGTGAACTGGCTCGGGCCGCGGATGAGGGAGACCCCGGGTTCGAGGTACTGCGTATATCCCGCGTGTCGGTAGTAGTCTCCCGCGGCGTGGAACAGATCGCCGGTGGTGGTGCCGTCGACGCGCCAGCCCCCACTCACCGAGAAGCCCGCCTCCGGCAACGCGACAAACGACAGGCCGACCCGCGCCGAATAGACGTCGGGCACCGCCCACTCGACGTTCGCGGGCGGCCAAATCACGTCCGTATGTTGCCGCAAGCTCGCGGAGTACTGACCTGAGGCGTACACGGAGAGCCGAGGAACGAGTTGCGTGTACGCCTGTGCCTGTGCCAGAACCGCCCACCCGCCGTCACCCTGCTGAATCGTCTGCGGCACCGGCGCCTGGCCGACCACACCGCCGACGTCCCAGAAATCCGCCGTCGCGTGATACCGGCCGGTCGGCGCCTTGAGCCCCAGCCCGACCAGCACGTTCCCCGTGACATGACTGCCCGGATCGAGCACCCAGAGGTCCGCCATGGCATTCACGTCACCGATTCCCGCGCTGGAAACCTGATGGCGATTGCCGTCGGGATAAAAGTTGCTCGCCGTGCTGTACGAAAACGGTACCGTCGCCGTGATGGCCATCCGGCCGCTCACCGCGTAGGTGGCACTCACGTCCAGTGAGTTGAGGCGGAGGTGGAGCGGCTGGCCGCCGGGCGCCGAGTCTGGCGTTTCGGTCGACCCGACATAGAAGCGATTCGTGGCCACCCGCCGGGCCGAGATGCCCAGGCGCCACTCACCCGGACGAAGATAGGTCGACTGCAATCCGGAGAGACTCGGTGAGAGGAACTTGAGCGGCATGCATCCTTGCGCGACCGCCGCGCGCGGCGTCGCGGCTGCCACGAGACCGACCACACTTGCGGCGAGGAAACGATAGACGCACGTCACGATCGATGAGCGGGTCATGGGACGGCCCTCACGAATGCGGTTCCAGAACATCGCGCAATCCGGCCACCAGCGAATCGGCTTCGAGCGCGCCGGCGTGGATGCCCCGCACGATTCCCGCGCTGTCAATGAACATGGTGGTCGGCAGGAGCATGATGCGATACAAATCCTGGACTCGACGATTGCCGTCCAGCAGGACGGGCAAGTCCTCGACGCCCGGAATCTTGGCGAGGTATCTCGAGATATGCGAAGGTCTTTCGTCGCTGTCGACGGTGAGCACGACCAAGCCGACGTCGCGATGCGCGTCGCGGGCGGCCAGCAGCTCGGGCATCTCGGTCCGACACGTCGGACACCACGACGCCCAGAACTTGAGGACCACGGCGTGGCCACGGAATTGCGAAAGGCGGGCGGAGTCCCCGTGGAGATCAACCAGTACGAAGTCCGGCGCGGGCGCGCCGACCCGAGGGTGTTGCGCAGCGCACAGGCGCGCCGACGCGAGCAACGCAAGCAGCACGGCGGCAAGCGTCGCCCTCACCCTCGAACAATACCGCGCATCTCGCGCAACCATTCCCCGTACCCAAGAGCAACGTCGGGACTAACGATAGGTGTCGCCGGACCGCTCCGCCAGAGGCGGCCGCCCCGGCGGGGACGCCCGCGGTGAATCGAGATGGATCGGGTGGACTGCATCGGACGGTACGGCGGCGTGCCGCGAACCTTGCGCTACCGGCCCTCGGGCTTCTTCCGCGGCTCGGCGTCGATGAACTTGATGTCCTTCCCGTCGAACACCCAGGTGGTGCGCTTGCGGATGTTCGGAGCGGCTGGGTCCGCCGCCGGCGCCGCGGCGGCGGGTGCCTCCGGCGCGGCTTCGAGCGCGGTGACCGCCTCCCGATTCACCAACACGCGGATGTTGTTGCTCTCGGGGTCCATGGGAAGCATGTAGAAGAAGGGGCGATTGGGCGGGAACCGCGTCATGAGCCCACCGAGCCGCTCCCCATCGTGGAAGGTCACGAACACCTGCCGGCTGCCGCGGAGCCGCGAGTCCCCGGTGGCCGGTTCGTGGCGCTCCCGATAGTCCGGCCTCCCGCCGAAATCCTTCACGAAGAAGACGGCCTTGAGCTGGGTGAGATCGACTTCGACTACGCCCTGCTCCGGCGTGTGCACATGGCACGTGGGCCGGCCGGGATCGACGTCCAGGCTGGTGCCCTTGACCACCGAATGATCGGAGAAGTGTGCGACGATCTTGTGCGACATCCGCATCTCCCAACGACCAACAAGGTGCACGCGCGCGGCCGATCCCGCTAGGGGGAACGGGTTCACCCTTTATCTTTCGACCATGGAATACACCACACTTGGCCGAACGGGCCTCACGGTATCGCGGATCTGCCTGGGCTGCATGAGCTACGGAACCTCGGCCTGGCGGCCCTGGGTACTGGACGAAGCGGATGCCAAGCCCTTTTACCGCCGAGCGATCGAGCACGGCATCAACTTCTTCGATACGTCGGACATGTACTCCCGCGGCGTGAGCGAAGAGGTCACGGGCCGCGCGCTCAAGGAATACGGCAATCTCGACGAGATCGTCCTCGCTACGAAAGTGTTCTTCCCGTGGAGCGACCGGCCCAACATGGGCGGCCTCTCGCGCAAGCACATCCAGCAGGCGTGCGAGGGGAGCCTCCGGCGGCTCGGCGTCGAAACCATCGATCTCTATCAGATCCATCGCTGGGATCCCCACACGCCGATCGACGAGACGCTCGAGGCGCTCGACCTCCTGGTGCGCCAGGGGAAGGTGCGATACATCGGCGCGAGCTCCGGCTTCGCCTGGGAGCTGGCCCGCGCGCTCGGGTTCCAGTTCCGGAATGGGTGGTCCCGCTTCGTCTCGATGCAGAACCACTACAACCTTCTCTACCGCGAGGAAGAGCGTGAGATGATCCCGCTCTGCGAGGCCGAGGGCATCGGGATCATTCCGTGGTCCCCACTCGCCCGCGGAATCCTCGCGCGCGGCGCGAAACCCGCGCCCGACGCCGAGACGACGCGTGCGGGCTCCGACGGCTTCATGGAACAGCTGTACGACGGCGCGGGAGACGCCGACGTCCTCGCGGCGCTGCGCGGCATGGCACAGGCGCGGGGCGTGAGCACCGCGCAGATCGCGCTGGCCTGGCTGCTCGGCAATCCGGCGGTCACGGCCCCGATCGTCGGCGCCACCAAGATGGAGCATCTCGATGAGGCGGTGGAGGCGCTCGCGCTCGAGCTCACCGCCGAGGAGCGCCGGACGCTCGAGGCGCCCTACCGACCGTGCGGGGTGCGGGGGATCAGGTTTCGGCGGTAGACGGCTCGTCGCGCGCCTTTGACATCGCGGACCGCAATCCACATACTCGGACCCGAAACCAACCACTTCCGGCCCATGCATTCACTCCCGATCGTGATACTCGGCCTGCTCGCCGCGGGTGGAATCGCGTACTACCAGTGGAAGCGCGAGCAGCAGCGTGGCATCGACCTCGGCGGTCTCGCGGGCCAGCTCGGCTGGCGCTACAACGTCGGCAAGGACCACTCCTTCAACTCGCAGTACGAGCACGGCCTCTTCAACAAGGGCCACGACCAGTTCGCCCGTCACGTCCTGACCGGGAACGTGGAGATCGCCAAGCAGTCGTTCCCGGTTACGATGGGGGACTATCAGTACACAACCGGCAGTGGGAAGGACCAGAAGATCCACCGGATGAGCTTGATGCTGCTGACGCCACCGTACTATCCGCTCCCCTCACTTCGCATCGGGCGCGAGGGGATCGCCGGCCGGCTGCTGGACGCGTTCGGCTTCGACGACATCGACTTCGAATCGGAAGAGTTCAGCCGCAAGTATCGCGTCAACAGCAGCAACAAGAAGTTCGCGTATGCGGTGATCCACGCGCGGATGATCGATTTTCTCCTGCAGACGACACCGCCCCACGTCGAGCTCAAGAACGGCGTGTGCCTGTTCTTCGAAGGCACCGGCCGGGAATGGACGCCGAGCGTCTTTCGGCAGCATCTCGCGTGGGCACGGCAGTTCTTCGCGCTCTGGCCCGTGGACATGCTCGCCGAGCTCGAGTTTCTGGCGCGCCCGCCCAAGGCGGCCTCGTGAGCCCCGGCGGGATCGTCGCCATTGGGGCCGGCGGGCTCTTCCTCCTCTGGTTCATCGGGAACTACAATCGTCTGGTGAGTCTGCGGCAGCAGATCCGGGAGAGCTGGTCGGACATCGACGTCGAGCTCAAGCGCCGGCACGACCTGATTCCCAATTTGGTGAAGACGGTCAAAGGCTACGCGTCGTTCGAGAAGGGCGTGCTGGAGAAAGTGACCGAGCTCAGGAATCGCGCCGCCGGCTTCACCGGGAGCCCCAAGGCCATGGGTGTTGCGGAGACGGAGCTCGCGCGCGCGCTGAAACCGCTCTTCGCGGTGGTCGAGAACTACCCACAGCTCAAGGCCAACACCCAGTACCTCGCGTTGCAGAAGGAACTCGCGCTGACCGAAGATCGGATCGCGGCCGCGCGCCGTCTCTACAACGGAAACGTGCGCGGCTATACGGTGCTGCGGCAGAGCTTCCCGGCCAATCTGATCGCGAAGAACTTCGGCTTCATGAACCACGTGGACTACTTCGAGCTGGCGAGCGACGCCGAGCGGGTCGTGCCGCGGGTGGATCTGGGATAGGCGCGTGCCTTTGACATCGAAGACGAAGCCGGCTAAATTGTGATGTGCCGCGGCGTTGCACGTCGCCGCAAACGGCAGCACGCAGAGAGCGGGAAGGCGCCGCGGCGCCGGTCCCGCTTTTTCTTTTCCGAGGAGTCCTTTGTCAGCACGCCCGGGCGGCCACTCCGACAAGCGCACGCGCGCGGATCATTCGCGCACGCGGCAACCGGCCGCCGACGGCTCCCTCGACTCCACGGACTCGCTCAACTACAACGGCTGGACCATCATCCCGCGCACCTTCGAGATCCGCGGCAGTCGGCTCTGGACGCTGGATCTTCTGATCGCGCATCGGGCCAAGCATCGCGCCTTCAGCGGACCGAAGAAGTTCCCCACCGAACGCGCGGCGATTCGCGGCTGCCATGCCTTTGGACGTCGGATCATCGACGGTCGTGAACCGTATTGCTCCGTGGAGGACATGCGATGAGTCGAACCCTCTCCGAACAGCGCTGGCTGAACTACCGGGGCCGCGCCTTTCACTTCGTCTCCTACGAGGGACAGCCGGCGAACACCAAGCAGGCGCGTCCGGCGACGCCACCCGCGTGGTGGCTGATGAGCGCCGGCACGCGGTGGGAAGTCATGCCGTACCAACCCGGTCGAGATGGCGACGAGCTCGACCGCGCGTTCACGGCGTGGCTCGACACGCACGTATTTCCAACCAGCGACGCGCGACGAGACTGATCATGGCACGACGGGGACCGGAAGCGGCGGCCAAGCGCAAGCGCGAGGCCGACAAGCGGGCGAAGCGCCAGCGCAAGTTGGACAAGCGCGCCCAACGTGCGGACGAACGGGCGCAGGCCCGGGACGACGCGAAACCCGAAGACACGACGCGAGGCGACGAGTGAGCGACTCCATCGAGTACCACGGCTACGTCATCGAACCGACCACCAGACCGAAGGGGACCCCGGAAGCGTGGACGCTCGAGGTCCGGATCGCGCCCGCGGGCCGGCGCACGGGCGGCAAGCGCTGTCGTGCCCCCAACACCTACGCGAACGAAGCCCTCGCCGTCAGGAACTGCCTCGAGTTCGGCCGCCAGATCGTCGACGGCAAGCTGCACCCGCGCCCGAAGTCGTAGGGCCCGACGCCAACCGGCGTGCCGGCGATGCCGGCGCCCCGCCGTTGGTGTAGGAACCACCCACGCATACCTCGTCCCGCGTTTCGGCACTCGCCGGCCTGTTCGGCGCCGCGCTCGTGCTCGCCTGCGGCGGCGGCAGCCCCGTGCTCACCTCTAAGACGACCGGCACGCTGCCGGCCTTCGGCCACGTCGTGGTCGTCGTGGAAGAGAACGCGGATTACGCGAAGGTCATCTCCGACTCGGCCATGCCGTACCTCGACAGCCTGGCGAGCGCCTACGGACTGGCCACCCAGTACTACGCCAACACCCATCCGTCGATCGGCAACTACTTCATGCTGACCACGGGCCGGATCATCACGAACAACGACAGCTACATGGGTACGGTCACCGCCGACAACATCGTGCGGCGGCTGATCGCGGCGGGAAAGACGTGGAAGGCGTACGCCGAGGACCTGCCGAGCGTGGGGTACGTGGGCGGAA
>DATFMZ010000070.1:0-3289 GCA_035266665.1 Gemmatimonadales bacterium
CAATATCATCTATACCGACTCGCAGAACGGCTCGATCAGCCGGCTGGACCTCCGGACCGGGATGCGCCGGGGCATCCGTCCCACGAGCGACGACGTGAGCGACGCCGCGCCCTCGCAGCTCAAGTACCGCTACAACTGGACGTCGCCGATCGCGGTGTCGTACACCGATGCCGACGAGGTCTACCTCGGCGCCAACGTGGTCTTCAAGACCACCGACGGCGGCACGACGTGGACGCCGATCAGCCCCGATCTCACGCGGAACGACCCGGCGCACCAGCGCACCAGTGGCGGCCCGATCCAATACGACATCAGCGGCGCCGAGACGTACAACACGATCTTGAGCATCACGATCGCGCCGAGCGACAGCAACGTGATCTGGGTTGGCACCGACGACGGGTACATCTGGGTCACGAAGGACGGCGGCGCGCATTGGACCAATACCGCGAGCCACCTGTCGGGTCTGCCCCAGAAGGAAGGCGGCCGGATCTACCAGGTCGGCGTCTCGCCGTTCGATCCGGGCACGGCGTACATCGCCGTCGACTACCACGAGTACGACAACAACCATCCGTACGTCTACAAGACGAGCAACTACGGGCAGTCGTGGACCGCGATCAATAAGGGCCTGCCGGCATTCGGTGCGGCGCACGTAATTCGCGAGGACCCGAATCAGAAGGGCTTCCTGGTGCTCGGCACCGACAACGCGCTCTACTACTCGCACGATGACGGCGCCACGTGGATCAAGTTCGGCGGCGGCTTCCCGACGGCGCCGGTCTACGACGTCAAGTTCGTGAAACCGTCCCATGACATCGTGGTGGCGACGCACGGGCGCGGGATCTTCGTGCTCGACAACATCACGCCGCTCGAGGAGACGACGCCCCAGGTTGCCGATGCGCCGTTCCATCTCTTCAGCGTCCTCCCGGCGGTGATGCGTGCCGGCGGGCCGCGGCGCGGGCCCGACGCGTCGAATCTGCGGGTGCCGGGCGCGCCGTCGGGTGCCATGATCGACTACTTCATCAAGTCGGCGGCCGACACGACGCATCGCGGCGGCCGGAGTGGCGGCCCGCAGGCGGAGGAGGGAGGCTCCGGCGGCCGCTTCGGCGGTGGCATGCGTGGCCCGCGCGGCGGCCATCACGTGGTCGTGACGGTGACCGACGCCAAGGGCGACACGGTCTCGGTGGATACGACGTCCGGGAAGATGGGGTACAACCGCTACCAGTGGGGCATGCGCTATGAGGGCGCGACTCCGCTCGAGCTCGGGCGGGGCGGCGGCGGCTCCCGTCGCGGGGGATTCGGTCCGCGCGTCGTGCCGGGCACGTACACGATCACGGTGGCGTTGGGCCGCGAGCATCAGTCGCAGCAGGTCCAGGTGCTCGCCGATCCAAAGGTTCCGAGCACCCAGGCCGGCTTCGAGGCGGCGCTCGCGGCCGGGCTCGACGCGCGCGCGAAGACCTCGGCGCTCAACACGATGCTGAACCGCATTCAGAGCCTCGAAAATCAGCTCAAGAACGTGCACGCGGCGGCGAAGAACGCGAACCGGAAGGCCTTCAAGCCCGTGCTCGCCGCCGCCGATTCGCTCGGCAAGAAGCTCACGACCCTGAAGGACTCGCTACACAACTCCGACGTGCAGGAGAATGCGCCGGAGGATGACATCCACTATCTGGCGCGGTTCGACAGCCGGTTCCGGAGTGCCGCGTACGGCATGATGGGGGGATACGGCGAAGCGCCGCGGCCGGCGGCGAAGGAGCACTTCGCGGAGGTCACGACGCAGCTCAACGCGTATCTCGACCAGTTCAACGCGATGCTCCGGGACGACGTGGCGGCGTACAACCGTCTCGCCGCCGAGCACCATGCCCCCGAGCTGATCGCGGGTGGCTCCGTGCAGATCGGATCGAAGTAGCGCGGGTTCGCGTCGCAGTCGAGTGCCGGCGACTCGAACGCACTCCTCGGGGGCGTGCGGTCAGGAGCACGGGGCGGAACCGATCGGGCGCCCCGTGCGTATGTCCTGGCCGAGCGCCCCTGTTGCGTTGGGCGTGAGTGCAGGAGGCCGCTGAAGCGGCCACTCGGCCCGATGCTGCCCGTAAACGGGCGTGGGATGGTGTCGCTTGAGCGACAGTCCGCGGCCGAGTAGGCGCTTCCGCGCCGTCGGGGCCCGACGCCGCGCACCCCGCAGGTGACTGCTCGTCATCATACCTCAAATGGAGGCTTGACCATGAACGTTCGCATGAGGGTTGGCCCGTGGTCGGCATTGGCGGGTCTGCTGGTCGCCGTCGTGCCGCTCGCCGCGCAGCAGCGCAGCCCGGCGCTCCAGCGGCTCGAGGTCGTGGTGCCGCACTCGGTCGATTCCGCGGTCGCGCACGGTACCCGCTCGGTCACCGGCGCGCCCGGCCCGAAGTACTGGCAGAACTGGTCCGATTACGACATCGCGGCCGACGTGACGCCCGCCGATTCGATGCTGCGCGGGGAGGAGACCGTCACCTATCACAACGCGTCGCCCGACACGCTGTCGTACGTGGTGTTCCACGTCTACCAGAACCTGATGGGACCCAACGCCGCGCGGCAGCAGCCCTTTCCCAATGCGACGGGCGGCATGGTGATCGACCGCCTGCAGGCGGACGGCAAGACCGTCGAGGTGCCGGACAACATGGTGGGCCGCTCGGCCGGTCCGGGGAGCGCCCTCGTGATGGGCACGCTCATGCGGGTGCCGCTCGCCACGCCGCTCGCCCCCGGCGGCAGCGCCACGTTCCACATCAGGTGGCACTTCCAGATTCCGCCCAGCTACGCGCCCCGGATGGGGATGCAGGACAGCACCACGGCGCAGATCGCACAGTGGTATCCGCAGATCGCGGTCTTCGACGACCTCCATGGCTGGGATCTCCAGCAGTACATCGGCTCCGGTGAGTTCTACTGCGACTACGGGCACTTCAAGTACACGGTGACGGTTCCGGCCGGGTTCATCGTGGGTGGGTCCGGCGTGCTGACGAACGCCGCTGCGGTGCTGACGCCGGCCGAGCGCTCGGCCCTCCAGCGTGCGAGCGAGAGTGACCAGATCGTGCACGTCCTGACGGAAGCCGACTTCGGCCCGGGCACGGCGACACAGGGCCAGAAGGGGGACCGGCTCACCTGGCGCTTCGACGCCGACAGCGTGCGTGACGTCGCCTTCTCCTTCGGCGACCACTACCTGTGGGATGCGACCCGCGCGATGGTCGATTCGGCGTCCCACCGCTACGCCGCGGTGAACGTCTTCTACCGCAAGGGCGCGCCGCGCTTCGACCAGGTGGCGGCGATGGCC
>DATFMZ010000071.1:0-3619 GCA_035266665.1 Gemmatimonadales bacterium
GCCAGAACCAGTTCAGATCTCGGCCCGCCACGTCGTCGATCGTGTTGAAGAAATCGAACGGCTGCGGATGCTTGTTGACCCAGCGCTCGCCGTACGTCCGGAAGGCGCGGTGGAAGGTCGCCTCGCCGAGCATCCCGCGCAGTGACGCGAGCACCTGGGCCGTCTTGTCGTAGTACATCGTGAAGTACAGCGACTGCGGGTATTCGTCTCCCGGGAGCATCAACTGGTGGTCGTGACCGGCCCGGGCGTCGCGCAGATAGAGCGCGCGTTGGCCGTCCTCCGAATCGTTGGGGCGTCCGCCCGTGCGCGGCGCGCCATAGATGGCGCGCATGCCCTGCGCCACGTCGAACTGCGTGAAGCCCTCGTCCATCCATGGATAGCGTGTCTCGTTCGACCCGACCTGCATGGGGAACCACATATGACCGGTCTCGTGCATCAGGTCGCCGGCGAGCGAGAGCGTATCGGCCCACGGTTGCATGAGCGTCATCATCGGGTATTCCATCCCGCCGCCATCGAGCACGCCCTCCATGGACGTCATGTGGGGCCAGGGATAGGGCCAGAGATAGGTGGACAGCTGCTCGATCGCATCGCGCGTATAGCGCGCGCCCCCCACGCGCCAGGCGGCGGCCGCGTCGGTCAAGCGGAAGAAGCTGTTGATAGCCACGGTATCGGGCGCGGACGAGTCGCCGACCAGCGCGCGCGTCGCGTCCCAGGCGTACCGATCGCTCGTGCCCCACGCGAAATCGCGGATGTCATGCGCGGTGAAGTGCCAGGTGGCGGTCGCGCCGCCCGCAACGAAGACGCGCGCCGCGTCCGCCCCCGGCGTGAGGACGCGCACCACGCGACCCGTGCGCCGCGCCACCTGGAGACTGTCGCGCGCCGCGCGCGTGAGCACCGCGGCGGCGTTCTCGAGCGTGCCGGTCGCATCCACCGCCCACCCGTGCGGCACGCTGATGTGCACGTCGTAGTCGGCCGGATCCATGTAGAACTCGGCCTCGAGCAGATAGGGATCGGTGACCCAGCCGTTCACGTCGTCGTAGACCGCGATCTGGGGATACCAGTACCCCATGAAGTACACGTGGCCCTCGTGGCCCTCGCGGCCATCCGCGGGCGCCGGGGCCGGCGTGTACGACCAGGCGAACGAGAGGTCGAGGCTGTCGTGCGGCATGAGCGGTTGCTCGAGCGTGATCCACATGATCGTGCCGTTCACCGCGTACTGCCCCGCCTCCGGTGGGCCTTGGGGTGCCTGGGTGATGGGCATCGCGGGGTTGGTCTGCGGCTTGGCCGTGTAGGGTGAGCCGGCCACCGTCACCGATCCGAGCGTCACGCCCCCGGTGATCGGCGCTGCCTGGCGCCGCGGGCTCCCGGGCGCGAAGACGTTCTGTCGCAGATAGACCGCGATGCGGGCGAGCGTGTCGGGCGCATTGTTCAGGTAGACGACGTGCTCTGTTCCCGCCACGCGATTCCGCCGGACGTCGAGCCCGACGTCGATCGCGTAGCGCGCGTGCTGGACCCAGTAGTTGGGTCCCGGCTCTCCCGTGCGCGTCCGCGTACCGCGCTGGACGGCGCGCGTGAATTCCGGCGTCTCGTAGACCGGGCCCGGCAGGGGGCGCCCGCCCTGGGCCGTGGCGATCGGGTCGAGAGCCGGTGCCGGGCGCGACTGCGCCGCGGCGCGTGCGCCCAAGGGGAGCGCGAGGGCGGCGCCGAAGAGGAAAGTGCGGGCGGCGAGCGAGCGGCGGGGCACGGCGACCTCCGGGTCGTGGGCGGTGGGGTAGGAGTCTGGCAGCCCGCGACGGGCGGGGCAACTCCCTTCGGCCGGCAGGAACGCGTGGTTGACGTTTTATGTCATAGATCGCTAGATTGACGGAAACCGTCAATTCGGTGCAAAATGACGAAAAACGACATATATGTGGCCGTGCTCGGTGACGCGGTGGCGTCCCGCACGCTGGCGGCGCGGGACCGCGCCGCGCTCCAGGCGGCGCTGCGGGAGGCACTCGCGCGGGTGAACCGGACGTGGAAGTCCGCGATCGCGGCTCGGTTCGCCATCACACTCGGCGACCAATTCGAGGGGTTGCTCCACGACACGGCGCCGCTCTGGGCGATCGTGCATGTTCTCCGGGCGGCGCTTCGGGCACACGATTGGGTCGTGGTTGCTGCGCGGGGCGGGATCTCGACGCCGCTCGCCCGCTCGGCGCTGGAGGTGGACGGTCCTTGCCTGCATGCGGCGCGCGATGCACTCGAAGCCGCCAAGCGCGAAGGACGGGTGTTGGCGTTCGCGGGGTTCCCGCAGCCGGTCGAGGCGCTGGCGCGTTACTACTCCGCGTTGTATTCGTCTTGGACGGCGCGGCAGCGTGAGGTGGCGGCGTTGCTCCGCACCCGAGACGCGGCCGCGGTGGCCGCCGAGCTCAAGATCGACCGGAGCGCGGTGTCGCATCTGTCGCGGCGGATGCGATGGCCGCTGGTTGCCGCGGCCGATCGCGAATTCCGCCTGCTCCTGGAGGTTCGATGAATCCGTACGGTGCCGCCGTGCTGCTCGTCGCCGCCGTGGGCGCGACGTTTCTGCCGTGGCGGAGGCCCGACTGGGAGTTTCCGACGCGCGGACTCGTGCGCGAGGCGGTGGTGGTCGTCGCGGCACTGGTGCTGGCCTGGTGGGGGGCGCGCCTCGGGCATCCGGGCGGAACCGCGCGCTGGTGGGGCCGGCTGATGCTCGTCGCGGCGGCGTACTGGTATGCGGTGGCCGGCGGCGTCGGGATCGTGCGGCTCGTGCTCGGACTCGTCCCGGTCTCGGAGCCGTCGACGCCACCCACCGATGGCATCGCCCTGCCGCACGGAGAGCTGGCACGCGGCCGATTGATCGGCATCCTCGAACGTGCCCTCGTCGTGACGCTGGTGCTGGTCGGCGAGTTCGGCGCGCTCGGACTCATCGTCGCCGCCAAGGCGGTCGCGCGGTTTCGCGGACTCGAAGACCGCGATTTCGCCGAGTACTTCTTGATCGGCACACTCACATCCCTGCTCGTCGCGGTCGTGGTGGGGCTCGCGCTCCGCGCCGCGCTCTGAGTCGAGGAGTCAGCCCGTGACCACCGCACCCCAGCTTCGTGTGCTCGTCGCCGAGGACGAAACCGCCGTCCGAAACGCGCTCGAGCGGTTCCTTCTGCTCAAGGGCTGTCAGGTGACGAGCGTGCCGGATGGCGCGGCCGCGCTCACCGCGCTCGCCGCCGCCGAGGTCGATCTGGTCATCAGCGATCTCGTGATGCCGCTCGTCGGCGGGGTCGAGCTCTGGCGGAAGGCGTGCGAAGCCAGGCCGCGGCTCCGGGAGCGCTGGATCTTTCTCAGCGCATACCCCAAGCCCGATCTACCGGACGGCTCCACGGCGCGGCATCTCCAGAAACCGGTGGAGCTGAGTGCGCTGTGGGACGCGGTGCGGGGGGTGCTGCGTGAGGCGGGGATGACGCTCCCGGACGCCTAACGGGGATCGGCTCCCCAGTCGCTCGTTCCCTTATAGATGCGTCGGCGGTCGAGCGCCCACTGCGGCGTGGAGATGTCGCCCGCGGGGAAGTTTCCTGCGTCGGCCAGCGCCTCGGCGAGACTCGCGGTCTTGGCACTCGCGTTGTCCGCCCAA
>DATFMZ010000072.1:0-13150 GCA_035266665.1 Gemmatimonadales bacterium
AAAGAACGCCTTCGACTTTGCTGCGCGGACCTGCGCCATAGACGCCCCTGAGGTTGGGTTGCTCCGCCGGTCGGGGGAGGAGCGGGGCCCGAATCCCCGCCAATTTGACCGAAGGCGGCGTTCGCGAATATAGGAAAACCCTGAGGCGTGGTCAAGAAAAACGAGTTTTCAACATCACAAATCATTACTGGCGTGGAAGTTCCGAATTCTGTCCACGATGGCCTGAAACAGCGAAATTTCGGCCCGAACGCGCCATCGGACAAACCGTTTGCTGGCAATGACTTGTATCTTGTGGAAATGTTGGCGAAACTCGGAACCATTTACCGGACAATCGGTTAACGATTCTGATCCAACGCCTCGATTATGAAGGTTTCCGGGGCCGAAAACGTCCATTCGCCGCCCCTTCCGCGGGCCGGTTTTCCGACGTCGGCGAGGAGTGCAAACCTGACAGTACCGTCGCGGGTCTTCTTGTCGCTGCGCATGGCGTCGAGGAGGGCTTGGGAGGTCGTCTCGGGGAGGGTCGTGGGCAATCCGAACTGCTCGAGCGCGGCTCTGATGCGTCCTGGGACGTCCGGAGCGGTGACACCGAGGCGCACACCGAGGTCGGCTTCGACGACGAGACCGATGGCCACCGCCTCGCCGTGCAGAATTTCGTAGCCGCTCACCTGTTCGATGGCGTGGGCGACGGTGTGGCCCAGGTTGAGGGTCGCGCGGCGGCCGGCCTCTCGTTCGTCGGCTGCCACCACCTCGGCCTTGATGGCGACACCCCGTGTCACGACGTCGGTCAACATGTCCGGGTCGCGCGCGAGGATGCGATCGTGCTGCGCGCTCAGCATCTCACAGTAGGCCGCGTCGATGAGGAGGCCGTGCTTCAGGGCCTCCGCCATCCCCGCCGCGAGCTGGGGTGGGGTGAGCGTGGCGAGGGTCTGGACGTCGGCCACTACGGCCCGCGGCTGATGAAACGCCCCGATCAAGTTCTTCCCGTGTGAGGTGTCGACGCCCGTCTTCCCGCCGATCGAGCTGTCGATCATCGCGAGGAGCGTGGTTGGAACCTGGACGTATGGGACTCCGCGCAGATAGGTGGCCGCGACGAATCCGGCGAGGTCACCCGTGACGCCGCCTCCGACGGCGAGGACGGCGCAATCCCGACCGAGCCCCGCGTCCAGGAGCCGGTCCGAGAGCCCGCCCCACGTCTCACGCGTCTTGTTCCATTCGCCGGCGGGGAAGGTGAAGAGTGCGGCGCGGAGGTCGGCGGCGAGGTCAGCGGCGTAGAGCTCGGCCACGGCCGAGTCGGCGATGACGGCATAGCGCGTGGCCGGGCAGGCGGCGGCGAGAATCGCCGGCAGCTCACCGAGCACGCCGGCACCGATCGTGATGTCGTAGGCTCCGGTGGGCAGCGGGACGGCGACGCGCGCGACGGTTATAGCGTGACCTCGCCTTCGATGATACGGACGGCGGTGCCGCCGACTTTCAGCGTGGTGACGGCGCCGTCCCGCGTCGTGACCTCCACGTGGATCGTGCTCGCGCGTCCCATCTCGATCCCCTGCCGCACGGTGATTCGCGTCGTGCCGGCGGCGGCTCCGACGAGGCCGTGCGTGACGAGGTAGGCGCCGAGCGCGCCCGACGCGCTACCGGTCGCGGGGTCTTCGGGGACGCCGAGCCCCGGCGCGAACATCCGGGCGAAGACCTCGGCGCCGTCGGGGGTGCGCGTCGCGACGTAGCACATCACGCAATCGGTGCCGAGCGCGCGGAGATAGGCGGCGAGCGCTCCACCCGTTCCACCCGCGGGCAGGGCGGCGAGCGCCTCGCGCGTGGCGATCGGGACCATCAGCTGGGGAAGAGCGGTCGAGACCACCTGCGGCGCGGGGCGCTCGGCGAGCGCCGACACGTCCGCACCGAGGGCGCGGGCGAGTGCCTTGGGGTTGGAGACGGCCGCGCCGAACTCGGGGCTCGCCTGCGTCATCGTGACGCGTGCGGGACGTCCGCCCGCGAAGGCGATCGCCACGGGGAGCACGCCGCGTCCGGTTTCCTGGGTGACCGTGGTTTCGCCATCGGCGGGACCGTTTGGCACGATGCCGAGCTCGGCGAGGAGCCACCACGTCCCGATCACCGGATGGCCTGCCAGCGGCACCTCGCCGCCGGGCGTGAAGATGCGGAGTCGCTTCGTGGCCTCGGTGGAGGGAAGCACGAACGTCGTCTCGGAAAGGTTCATCTCGCGGGCGAGCGCCTGCATCGTCTCGCCCGCGAGCCCGTCCGCGTCGGGAAAGACCGCGAGCGGATTGCCGCGGAGTGCGTGATCGGTGAAGACGTCGAGCTGATAGAAGCGATGACGCGTCATGTCACCAGGTGCGGTCCGGGAGCTTCGCGCGATGGTTGGCGAGGCGGGCGAGCGTGAAGAGCAGATCCGACAGCCGGTTGAGATAGACCAAGATCTCGGGCGGGATCGGGTCGTGCGCGGCGAGCGCGACCACGCTCCGCTCGGCACGGCGGCAGATGGTGCGCGCGAGGTGCAATTGCGCGGCCTTTGGCGTGCCGCCGGGAAGAACGAACGCGGTGAGCTCCGGCAGCTCGCGGTCGGCGCGGTCGATGGCAGTCTCCATGGCCCGAATCCTCGCGTCGTCGAGGGTCGCTTTCTCGAGCGCCTTCGCAACCTTCTTCGGATCCGGCGACGCGAGCCGCCCGCCGATCGCGAGGAGATCGCCCTGGATCCGCTCGAGCGTCTCGTGCTCGAAGCCCGCGGGCGCGGTGGCGGCCGCCAGGCCGATCGCGGAATTCAATTCGTCAACGTCGCCGTACGCGGCGACGCGCGGGTCGCTCTTCCGGACACGTCCACCGCCGAAGAGCGATGTCTCACCGGTATCACCGGTCTTCGTGTAGATCGACATGGGCGGAACGTATGGCGGGGCGACGGGCGAGGGAAGGACCGCGGTCGCGTGCGGCACGTGTCGGGCCGGAATTCCGTGTTGTTCTGTCATGTTTTGCGCCTTACCCCGTTTTGTCCTTCTACGTATCATGCTCGCATGTCACCGACCGTGGGTTCGTCCGATCGCCCGCTCCGGGTCGCCGTCGTCGGCTCCGGACCGGCTGCCTTTTTCGTGGTGGAGCACCTCCTCGCCCACACCGAGCTGGAGTTGTCCGTCGACATCCTGGAACGGCTGCCGACGCCCTTCGGCCTCGTACGCTTCGGCGTGGCGCCCGACCATCAGAAGATCAAGAGCGTGACGCGTGCCTTCGAGAAGGTGGCCGCGCGGCCCAACGTGCGTTTCTTCGGGAACGTGGACGTGGGCCGGGATGTGATGCTCGACGATCTGCGTGCCCACTATGACCAGATCTGCTTTGCCACGGGGGCGCAGACCGACCGCCGGCTCGGCATTCCGGGAGAGGATCTCGCGCGCAGCCACCCGGCGACCGAATTCGTCGCGTGGTACAACGGCCATCCCGATTTCCGGGATCTCACGTTCGACTTGAGCGTCGAGCGGGTGGCGATCGTCGGCGTCGGCAACGTGGCCGTGGACGTGGCGCGCATTCTCTGCCGGACGCCGGAGGAGCTCGCGCGGACGGACATCGCCGATTATGCGCTCGAGGCGCTCCGCGAGAGCCGCGTGCGCGAGGTCTACATGCTGGGCCGGCGCGGACCGGCGCAGGCGGCATTCACGAATCCCGAAGTCCGTGAGCTCGGTGAGATGCCCGGGGCGGACGTCACGGTGCCGGTGGACGAGGCGGCGCTCGATCCGTTGAGCCTCGAGATGGTGGAGCGCGAGAAGGACCGCGGGACGCTCAAGAAGATCGAGATTCTGGAGGAGTTCGCGCAGCGCGAGCGCACCGACAAGCCGCGGCTCCTGACGCTGCGGTTCCTCGTCTCACCGGTCGAGATCCTGGACGACGGCGCGGGCGGGGTCGGCGGGCTCAAGCTCGTGCGGAACGCGCTCCGCCGGGACGGCGATCGGCTGCGGCCCGTCGCCACGGAGGAGGTCGAGACGCTCCCGGTGCAGATGGTGTTCCGGTCCGTCGGCTATCACGGGGTGCCCATCGCCGATCTGCCGTTTCATGAAAAGCGCGGCGTCGTCCCGAACCTGGCGGGTCGGGTCGAGGGAAATGATGGGGCGCCGGTGCCCGGGATCTACGTGGCGGGCTGGATCAAGCGCGGCCCGACCGGCGTCATCGGGACCAACAAGTCGGACGCGGGCGAGACCGTCGAGTCGATGCTGGCCGACGTCGCGGCCGGCGTGGTGAACCGCCCGCCCCATCCCGAGTCCGAGGCAGCGGCCGTCCTGATCAGCACACAGTGCCCGCGACGTGTCTCCTACGAGGATTGGACCCGGCTCGACGAGCTCGAGGTCGGTCGCGGGAAGGCCGCGGGCCGCCCACGGGTGAAGTTCACGTCCGTGGAAGAGATGCTCGAGGCGCTCGACCGCTAACGCCCGATTTCCACCACCAACGAGTCGATCTCCTGCAGTGCATCGTTGTACTTCGCGTCATGGTTGTTCGCGATGATCGAGACGATGAGCGTCTTCCCGTCCGGCCGCTTGACGTACCCCGAGAGCGAGTTCACGTGACTGATGCTGCCGGTCTTGGCGATCACGCGGCCGGCGAGCGGCGTGCCGCCGAAGCGGTCGCGCAGGGAGCCGGGCGCGCCCGCGTGCGGGAGCGCCCGCATGAACGCCGCGTTGTTCGGATGGTGGTACATGTAGCGCAGCAGCTCGGCGAAGGTGTGCGGTGAGACCAGATCGTCGGTGGAAAGGCCCGAACCGTCCACGAGGTTGAAACTCGCCGAGTCGACGCCCACCGAATCCACGAGAAAGCTCGTCTCGACCGCGATCCCGGCGGTCCAGGACCCCGCGGCACCGCGCACTTTGCCGAGGGTCTTGAGCAACATCTCGGCGAACCAGTTCTGGCTGCTGTTCAGAATCGGAAAGAGGATGTCGGCGAAGGGACGGGACTCGTACGACACGAGCGCGGGCGCCTGCCGGGCGTCGTGGTAGGCGAGACTGTCCGTCGTGGCGATCGTCGCTCCCGTGACGCTCACGCCCTTTCGGGCGAGCGCGTCCCGCAACGCCTGCGCGAAGAACAGGTTCGGGTCCGGCACGGCGAAGTATTCCACGTGCGGTGCGTGATCGGCGGCCACGGTTCCCTCGGCCCACAGGTGCATGGTGCCGGGTTCCCGGAAGAAGTCGATGGTCGAGCGCTGGCCGGCGGGTACCGTCACCGTCCGGTTCTCGAACGTGAAGTTCTGGAGATCGGGATCGATGGTGATCGTCGCCGGCGCCCCGACGTTCGGGCCGGGCTGCCAGGTGATGTCCAGGCTGTTGTCGTTGAACCCGAGACCGGTGACGGGCGCAGCGTACCACCAGTTGAGGTCGTAGGTCTGCCAGGAGGGCTGCACCGTCAGCGGGCCGAACCAGCTCCCGTCGCCGACGATCTGGCCGTCGACCTCGTGGATCCCCCGAGCGACGAGGCTGTCGGCGAGCGCGTCCATCCGCGTCCACATGGTGTCGCACGCGCCCGGTGCCGTCGTGTCCACGCCATAGCAACGATCGGAAAAGGTCGGGTCGCCGCGCCCGTAGATGATGAGATCGCCGTGCAGCACGTTGCCGTCGAAGGTGCCGTTGCCGTACACGCTCGTCACGATGTGAAAGTCGGGCGGCAGGAGCGCGCTCGCCGCCGAGGTGACGATGAGCTTCGTGTTCGACGCCGGCATGAAGAGCCGGTCCCCGTTCCGCTGAAACAGCACGCGCCCGGTGGTGTCCATGACCACGACGCCCCAGCTCGCCCGATCGAACGGCGGCGTATCGAGGCGGCGCTCGAGGCGACGTGCGAGATTCCGCTGAGCGGTGAGCGGGGTGGCCACGGTGAGCAGCAGGACGGCGAGGAGCGGGAACGTGCGACGGGACACCAGGCGCCTCCGAGTCCGAAGGAAGTGTAAAGCCTGTTGACAGGACAGTCTAACCTGCTGAACTTAAAGGAGTTAGACGTCTGGGTCAATCGGCGACGGCTAGGCGCCCGTAGCACCGGCGCGGAGTGTGGAGGTCTCATCAGACTGTTCGGCGCCGCGGCGCTCATGCTCGCCGCGCAGGTAGTGGTGCCCCGCCCGGTGCGCGCGCAGAGCGGGCTGCCGGGCGACCGCGTGGTGCGCGGACTCCGGTTCGTCGGCAACCACGCGCTCGACGATTACACGCTCTCCATCTCGATCGCCACGTCGAACTCCTCGTGGTGGGTCCGCTCCCCGCTGGTCAGCTGGCTCGGCGTCGGGGACAAGCGCTACTTCAACGAACGCGAGTTCCGGCGCGACGTCCTGCGCCTCAAGCTGCTCTACGACCAGAGCGGCTACGTGGACGCGCAGGTGGACACGACCGTTCGCCGTGACTCGAGCAGCGTCTGGATCACGTTCTACATCCACGAGGGCGAACCCATTCGGGTGACTCAGCTCGCGATCACCGGCGCGCACGGCATCGTGCCGGTCAGGCGGCTCCTCGCCGACATCCCACTCGCCGTGGGCGATCCCTTCAATCGCTTCTTGTTGCAGGCGTCGGCCGACACCATCCGGACCGAGCTCCAGAACCACGGCTATCCGTTTGCCCAGGTCTTTCGAAGCTTCGACATGGACGCGGACCGCAAGGTGGCGACGGTCGGATTCGACGTGGACCCGGGCATCCGCGCGACCGTCGGCGCGGTGCGCGTGAGCGGCGAGCACGCGATCAGCGAGCAGGTCATCCGCCGGATGATCCCGGTGCGCGCGGGGAAGCTCTTCCGGTTGGACGATCTCTACGAATCGCAGCACGACTTGTACGGGATGGACGTGTTCAACTACGTGTCGGTCTCGCTCGCCGATACGGTCCCGCCCGCAAACGGCGACTCGCTCGTCACGGTGGACGTGCGCGTCACCGAGGGGCCGCTGCACCGGATCCGCGCGGGCGCCGGATACGGCACGATCGACTGCTTCCGCGGACTCGCTGGCTGGACCGCGCACAATTTCTTCGGGGGCGGACGGACGCTGGACCTCACGGCGCACGTCTCGAAGATCGGCACGGGTGACCCCTTCTCGTGGGGACTGCAGAACAACGTCTGTCACGCCCTCTCGTCGGAGCAGGACTCGAGCCGGCTCGCGCTGAACTATCTGGTCACCGCGAGTGTGTCGGAGCCGTTCGTCTTTTCGCGCAACCTGAGCGCCACACTCTCGCTGTCTGCCGAGCGGCGGAGCGAGTTCCAGGCGTATCTGCGGCAGGGCGTGACGGGCGAGCTGGATCTCACGCGGCACACGCGATGGGGCATCCCGATTACCCTCGCCTTCACCGTGAGTGACGGACGTACCGTCGCGGACCCCGCGACCTTCTGCGTCTATCTCAATGTCTGCCGCCTCGACGACACGACGTTCTCTCGGCGGCGCGTGCAGTCCACCCTCGGTCTGAGCGCGGTACGGAACCGCACGAACTCGCCGCTCGACCCGACACGCGGCAGCGCGATCTCGGCCGAGGTCCGCTGGGCGTCATCCGTGATCGGCTCGGACTCCCTCGCGCAGTTCACCCGGATGGTGGGGCAGATCGCGTCGTACCATCGGATCGGACGGCGGACCGTGCTGGCGTGGCGCCTGCGGGCGGGGACGATCGTCGCACCATCGTTTGGATTCGCGACGCAGAGCTTGCGGTTCGTCCCACCCGAACAGCGGTTCTACGGCGGCGGACCCAACAGCGTGCGCGGCTACAGCCAGAACGGGCTCGGTCCCGTGGTCCGCGTGGTGGATCCGACGCGCGGTGACAGCGCGACGATCAACGGGACGACGGTGTTCGTGCCCGACACGATCACATCCCCGACGGGCGGGAACAAGCTGCTCTTCGCGAACGTCGAGCTGCGCTTTCCGTTGCCGGGGTTCTCGGGGCGGTTGTCGGGTGCGCTCTTCGTGGACGCCGGCCAGGTCTTCGAGAGTGATCGGGCGCTGTCGAGTCTCTCCCAGGTGCGCGTGACGCCGGGCGCCGGCGTGCGGATCGCGAGTCCGCTCGGTCCGATCCGGCTCGACGTCGCCTACAATCCCTACCGCCCGCAGGCGGGTCCCCTCTATGAGCGCCAGGGCTCGAACCTCGTCCTGGTCCAGGACGCATTCCAGCCCCTCGCCCCGACCACGTTCTTCGGGCACCTCAAGGTGCACTTCTCCGTGGGGCAGGCGTTTTGACGGGTCGCCGGGCCCTCGGCGTGCTCGCCCTGGTCGGCGTGACGCTCGTGACCGCGATCGTCGCGGCGGCGGCCGTGGCCCTCGGCACGGTGGCGGGACGCGACGTCGTGGTGCGCGGAGGGATCGCGTACGCGAACACCGTGCTCGACGGCATACTCACGGTGGACTCGATCTCCGGCGGGATCTACCGCGGGCTCGATCTCCGTGGGGTCTCGCTCGTGGGCACGGACGGCACGCCGTTCCTCGCGATTCCGCATCTCCAACTCCGCTACCGGGTGCGCGATCTCCTCTCCGGCCGCATCGTGCTCGGTCAGGTGACGCTGGACTCGCCCACGGTGACGTTGGTGCAGGGCCCGGACGGCCGGTTCAACTACCAGCGCATTCTCAAGCTCGGTGGTCCGAGTGGGGGCGGCACGTCCCCGCTCATCGCCTTCAACGACGCCGCCGTGCGCGCCGCGCGCGTCACGCTCGAGACGCGTTCCGTGGAGGGACAGGACACGACGATCCTCGCACGCCACATCGCGATCGCGCACGCCGAGCTGCCGTACGTGCGCCTCTCGTCGCCGCTTCCTGGCCAGAACGCGGTGCGCTTGGACGTCCGCACGCTCGTCGCGACGGTCTCGGAGCCGGCGCTCGACATTCGCGACCTCGCCGGACGGATCCAGGTGCTGGGCGATACGGTGATGCTCGCGCTGTCGCGGCTCGCGCTGCCGTCCACCGTGACCACCGTCCGGGGCTCGCTCTGGGGCCTCGGCGAGGGACCGTATCTGAACCTCACCCTGGACGCCGAGCACCTCGACACCCGGGACGTCCGCCCGCTGGTGCGGTGGCTGCCGGCGGGGCTCACGGGGAGCGGCCGCTTCGACGTGGCGCTCGGGCCCGATAGCGCGGTCCACTTCCGCGCACGCGCCCTCGACATGCGGGCGGCGGAGGGCGGTGGGGTGCGCGGCACGTTGACGTATTCCGCGCGGGCGGGCGGACATTTCACGCTGGGCAAGCTCGACGTGACGATGAACACGTTCCCGGTGCACTACCTGCGCGCGATCTTCGATACGATGCCCGTGGCGGGGCGGCTCACGGGTCGCACCCAGCTGGACGGACCGAACGACTCGATCACCGCGAACATGGACTGGGAGTTTGCCGATGCCCGCGTGCCGGGCGCGCCCATCACGGACCTGGTGGGTGACGGCGTGCTCTCCGTACACCGCGGTGGCGGCTTCGCGTTCGGCGGCTTCGCCGTGCGGCGCGCGCGGGTGGCGCTCGCCACGGTGCACGAGCTGGTGCCGGCGGTGGCGCTCCAGGGGGAGCTCGACGCGGTGGGCACGCTCGATGGGGGTTGGCGGGACGTGCAGTTCAGCGGCTCGGCACGCCATCTCGACGGTACGCTCCCACCCTCCGTGGCCCGGGGGGTGGTACGTTTGGATACGCGTGGCGACACGGTCGGCGTGTGGGCCGATCTCTTGCTCGATTCCCTCGCCGTCGCGGGCGTACAGCCGAGCTATCCGGGGCTCCGACTCACGGGCGACTTCGCCGGTGACGTGCACCTCGCCGGCTACGCCGACTCCATCGCCGCCAGGATCGACCTCTCGGGTCCCGACGGCGCGTTGGCGGGCACGGGAACGCTGACGGTGCTCCCCGAGCGCATCGGCGCGCGTGACCTCGATCTCACCTTCCGCGACCTGGTGCCCGACTCCACGCTCGCGCCGGCCACGCGGGTGACGGGCGCCGCGCGCGGCAGGGTGGCGGTGGATTCTGCCGGATCCCTGCGTGCGGCGCTCCGCGTGCGCCTCGCGACCTCCGTGTTGTCGGGCGTGGCCGTGGACAGTGCCGTGGTCGATTTCCGCGCCGATCGCACGCGCGTGGTGGCCGACACGCTCCATCTCTGGGCACCGGGGATCGAGATGGAGGGACGCGGCGGTCTCGCGCTCCACGCCCCGGCGCGCGATTCGCTGACGGTCCAGGTGAGCGTCGACTCGATCGCGCGGGTGTTGCCGCTGCTCGCGCGTATGACGCCCCAGATGGCCTCCGCGACGAGCGATACCATCGACGGTACCATGACTGGCCGCGCCGTGCTCCGCGGCGCCATGGACCAGCTCGACGTCGAGGGAACGGCCGTCGGGCATGGTGTGCGCTGGAATACCGTCCGTGCGCCCCAGATCGAGGCGACGCTCGCTTGGGGTACGGGCCAGCGGACGGTGGGGGTGGATCTGACGCTCGACACCCTCTCGGTGGGTACGCTCGGGTTCGCGGCGATCGAGGCCCACGCCCACGGGCGCGCCGAGGCCCTCGCGTGGCAGCTCCGCGCGCGCCTGGGTGAAGATGGGTCGTTCATCTCCGGCGGCACCTACGCCGCCGATAGTGCGCGCCAGGTCGTCCGTGTCGATTCGCTGGGCGTGCTCCTCGGCACCGACGCCTGGTTCCTCGATCGCGGCGCGACCGTCACCGTGGACGACAGCGCGGTCGTCTTTCACGGATTCGGGCTCGCCCTGCCATCGGGCGCGTCGCGCGTCTCGCTCGATGGCTCGATCCCGCGCACCGGCCCGGGGCACTTCACCGGACGGATCGAAGGACTCGCGCTCGCGGATCTCTGGATGCTTGCCCAGAGCGATCCCTCGACGGTCTCCGGCACCATCAGCGGCACCTTCGATCTCGGCGGCACGGCGCGTGCGCCGACCATCGACGCGTCCCTCGCGATGCGTGACGGTGTCTTCGGGGATTTCCATGCGCCCTATCTCGAGGGACACTTCGCGTATGCCGAGCAGCGCGTCGGTGGCACGGTGGGGTTGTGGCGGACCGGCCAGCAGATTCTCAAGGTCGACGTGTCCCTGCCCATCGATCTCGCCCTCCGTGATGCGCACGTGCGCGAGCTTCCCGGACCGATCTCCGTCCGCGCGACCGCCCAAGGCGTGGATCTCTCGATCGCCGACGCGATCAACACGCAGATCCGCCAGGCCGGCGGGCGGCTGTCCGCGGACCTCGGCATCACGGGAACGTGGGCACGGCCGGAGCTCACCGGTTCACTCAGCGTCACGGACGGCGCGACGACCCTTCCCGCCCTCGGCGTTCGCCACCGCAACCTGAACGGAGAGATCGTGCTCTCGGGGGATACCATCACCATCCGGCGGCTCACGCTGACGAGCGGGAACGGCACGGCCGACGTGTCGGGATACGTGCGGCTCGAACAGCTCACCACGCCGATTCTGCATCTCGACATCAAGACGCACGAGTTCCGCGCGATCGACGTGCGGAACTTCCTCGCGCTCACCGGGACCGGGGAGCTGCAGCTGCGGGGCCCGCTGTACGCCGCGACGCTCACCGGCACCGATACCGTGACGCAGGGCGTGCTCTACTTCGCCGACATCGTGCAGAAGGACGTAATCAACCTCGAGGACACGCTGTACGCGGGCATCGTGGATACCGCGCTCCTGCGGCGCCAGGGGCTTGGTACCCAATTCCAGAGCCGGTTCCTCGACAGCTTGCGGGTGGACAGTCTCAAGCTGACGATGGGCAACGACGTGTGGCTCCGTTCCGACGAAGCGAACATCCAACTGGTGGGCCCGGTCACCGTCGGGAAGATCGGCGATCACTATCGGATCGACGGCACCCTCACCACCCCGCGCGGGACCTATCGTCTTCCGCTCGGGCCCACCATCTCGAAAGACTTCACGGTGACGCGGGGCCAGGTGCGCTATTTCGGCACGCCGGACTTGAATGCGGCGCTCGACATCGACGCCAAGCACACCCTGCGCACGCAACGCGGCGAGACGATCGGTGTGCTCGTGCACGTGGGGGGGACCATCAACGCCCCCACGCTCACGCTCTCGAGCGACATTCGGCCACCCATTTCCGAAACCGAGATCATCTCGTATCTGTTGTTCGGCGCACCGAGCGTGCAAGCGGCGGGGGGCGGCGTCTTCGGCAATACCGCGGCCCAGATGGTGTCGACGGCCGCGAGCAAGATCACCGGGCAGCTCGGCAGCTCGCTCATCTCCGATCTCGGGGTCCCGCTCGACTTCTTCGAGGTTCGGCCCGAGATTGGATCGCGCGGATACGAGGGCACGGAGATCTCGTTGGGCCGTCAGCTGGGCGATCGATGGTTCCTGACCCTGAGTCCGCGGCTCTGTACGCAGCAGCAGTGGACGTATCAGAACCTCGGCGCGAGCGTGGAATTCCGCATGAGCCAGCACTGGCGGCTGTCGGCGAGCGCCGACCCGCTGCAATGTGCCCCCCTCGGGGGGCAGGGCACGAACGTCGGCTACCAGCTCGGTTTCGACATTCTCTGGGAGAAGCGTTACTGATGGCGCGAGTCCTCGTCATCATGAATCCGGTCGCCGCGCGCACCGACCCCGCGGTCGTGCGTACCGTGTCGCGCGTCCTCGATCGTGAGGGATGGGAGGTGGACGTGCTGGGGACCACGCGGCCGGGACACGCCGCCGACCTCGCGCGCCAGGGCGTCGAAGAAGGCGTAGACGCGATCGCCGTCTACGGCGGCGACGGCACGACGATGCAGGCGGTGAGCGGGATGATCGGCGGCAGCGTCCCGCTCGGCCTCATTCCGGGGGGGACGGGCAATCTCCTCGCGGGAAATCTCCGCCTGCCCCGCAATCCGACCAAGGCGGCACGGCTCATCGCGCAGGGGAAGACGCGGCCGATCGATGTCGGCAAGGTCGAGCGCGCCGACGGCGTGCACTACTTCGCGGTGGCGTGCGGCGCCGGCTTCGATGCGGAGATCATGGCCGGCACCAGCAGCGGCGCGAAGCGGCGCTGGAAGCTCGCCGCGTACGTCGCACAGGCGTGGACGGCGATCAGCCACGTGCAGAACGTCCCCTATCGCGTGACCGTGGACGACCGGGTGCTGGAGGGGACCGCGGCCACCGTGTTGGTCGTCAACTGCGGGGAGTTCATCCCACCGTTCGCGCGGTTCGGCGCGGGGATCGCCCTCGACGACGGCCTGCTCGAGGTCGTGATGCTTCGGGCGGAAGGACG
>DATFMZ010000073.1:0-11132 GCA_035266665.1 Gemmatimonadales bacterium
CTGGGCGTTTTCTCCGGATGCCCATACGGTGGATCTGGGGCCTCTCACCGAGCCCGACACGGCCACGCTCCACGGCGTGCTCCTCGCGCGGTTCGGCGCGCCGGGGGGCGCGCTCGCTCCCGGCGCGACGTTCCCCATCTACGTGCGCACCATGGATCCCGCGGCGCTCGTGGCGCTCTTTCCCTATCCGATCACCGACGCGGTGCTGCTCCGCCAATCACCGCCCGTCGGCACGCCCGATCGATTCCTGGACGTTCCGCTCGAGCCGCTCTCGGCGGGTCCCAACCTGTCGTATGCGATCCAGTGGTTCTCGTTCGCGCTCATCGCGCTGGTCGGCGGCGGGATTCTGTGGGTGAAGACGGGAGACGGGAGACGTGAGACGTAAGACGTAAGACGTTCCTCCCCCAATCCCGTTTGCACCGTGCACCGTGCACCTTGCACGTTGCACCTTGCTCCCTGCTCCTTGCTCCCTGCGCCCCTTCTTGACACCGGCGTCGGCCCGGCGCAATCTGGCCCATCCCCTTCCTGGAGCGCCCGTGCCCACCCGTCGCGACTTCCTCGGCGCCCTCTTCGGCGCGTCCGCCACGATTCCCGCTCTCAAGAACGACGGTCTGCAACGGATCTTCTCGACCGTGAGCGCCGCCGGCAACCGCAGTGCGGAGGCGATGGCGGAGGATGAGGATTTCTGGTTCGAGATCCGCAACGCCTTCACGCTCGACGCCAACATCATGAACCTGAACAACGGCGGCGTCTGCCCGAGCCCGCGCGTCGTGCTCCAGGCGATGGAACGCTATCTCAATCTCTCCAACGAGGCGCCGGCGTACACGATGTGGCGGCTGCTGGAGCCCGAGGTCGAGAACGTCCGGAAGGGGCTGGCCGCGACGTTCGGCTGCGACCCGGAGGAGCTCGCGATCACGCGGAACGCGAGCGAGGCCCTCGAAATCGCGCAGCTCGGCCAGACGCTCTCGCCGGGCGACGAGGTCCTCACGACCGATCAGGATTACCCGCGGATGCTCACCACCTGGGATCAACGGGTCCGGCGGGACGGTATCGTGCTCACCAAGGTGTCGTTCCCCGATCCGCCGCCGAGTCCGGACTATCTGGTGCAGATGTTCGAGCAGGCGATCACCCCGAAGACCAGAGTGATTCACTTCTGCCACATCACGAACCTCTCGGGCCAGATCTTCCCGGTGAAGGCCATCTGCGAGATGGCGCGCGCGAAGGGCATCACCACGATCGTGGACGGCGCGCACGCGTTCGCCCACTTTCCCTTCACCTACGCCGATCTCCAGTGCGACTACTACGGGACGTCACTGCACAAGTGGCTGCTCGCCCCGATCGGGACCGGATTTCTCTTCGCGCGGCGCGAGCTGATCGGGAAGACCTGGCCGATGATGGCGGCGGGGAAGAACCAGGATGACGACATTCGGAAGTTCGAGGAGATCGGAACGCATCCCGCCGCGAACCACGACGCCATCGCGGAGGCGCTCGCCTTCCATCATGGAATCGGAGCCCACCGGAAAGCCGCTCGGCTCCGGTATCTCCGCAATCGCTGGATGAAGCGCCTGGACGGCAAGCCCGGCGTCACGATGTACACGAGCTACGACCCCGCGCAGTCGTGCGGGATCGCCAACATCGGCATCAAGGGCATCGATCCCGGGAAGCTCACGGGCTATCTCTGGAACGAACACCGCATCCTGGTCACGCCGATCGGCCATCCCGCGTGCACGGGCATTCGCGTCACGCCGAACGTCTATACGCTGACCAACCAGATCGACCGGTTCGGGGATGTGATGGAGGGAATCATTGCGAAGGGGAGGTTGAGCTAGGGGGACGCGGGCGGGCACAGGCGGGCACGGGCGGGCACGGTCCCCGCCCGCCTACGCCCGCCTGTGCCCGACCATGCCCGCCTACGCCGCCAAATCCTCCAACCCCGGCCGTCCCACGGCACCCACCACGGTCTTCACGAGCTCTCCCTTCTCGAACCGCCCGAAGAAGGGAATCCCGCGGATGCCGTAGCGCTGGCTCAGCATTGGGGCGCGGTCGGTATCCACTTTCACGACCAGCAGCTCGCCGGCCCGCTTGCTCGCGATCTCGTCGATGATCGGTGCCATCATCTTGCACGGGCCGCACCAGTCGGCGTAGAAGTCCACGAGCACCGGCACACCGGCCTTGAGGACGGTGGCATCGAAGGTCTCCTCGTCCACCTTCACGGGGCGATCGAGCAGGAAGGGCTTGCCGCATGAGGCGCACTTGGGGCCCTGCGCATGCTTGGCGAGATCGACCGTGTTGAGTGTCCCGCAGAACTGGCACCGGAGCGTCACGTCGGGCATTGCGTCGCATCCTCCAACTGGGTTGAGTCACGTGGGGCTCCGAAGGGTCGCATGCGCGCTCTGAGCCCGGCCTAACGTTTAGAATAACATCCCTTTAGGATCGAAGCGGGATCTTGCAGACCGGACGCCGCATGCCCCGGGTGTCCGTTTCTCCGACTATCAGCGAGGAGCCGTCGGTGCCGAAATACGAGGGAAAAGCGATCGCGGGACGCGAGCTCAAGCCCGAGAGCCTGATGATGAGCTACGGGTACGACCCGATGCTCTCCGAGGGCGCGGTGAAGTGTCCGATCTTCCAGACGTCGACGTTCGTCTTCAAGAGCGCGGAGGACGGCAAGGCCTTCTTCGAGGTGGCGTACGGACTTCGCGAGCAGGGCCCCACCGAGCGTCCCGGGCTCATCTACAGCCGGCTGAACAATCCGGATCTCGAGGTGCTCGAGGACCGTCTCGCGCTCTGGGACGGCGCGGATGCCTGTGCCGTCTTCGAAAGCGGCATGGCGGCGATCGCGACGTCACTGCTCGCGTTCGTGCGGCCGGGCGACGTGCTCGTCCACAGTGAGCCGCTCTACGGGGGAACCGAGTACTTCATCAAGCACTTCCTGCCGGAGTTCGGCGTCGTGCCCGTGGGGTTCGCGGCCGGCATGCCGACCGCCGACGTCGCGGCCGCGGTGAAGGAGCGGGTTGCGGGGCGCCGGGTTCCGGTGATCTACGTCGAGACGCCGGCCAACCCGACCAACGCGCTGGTGGACATTGCCGGCACCAGGGGGCTCGCCGATGAGCTCGCCACGGGCGACGAGCGGCCCGTCGTGATGGTGGACAACACTTTCCTCGGTCCCCTCTGGCAGCGTCCGCTCGAGCACGGGGCGGATCTCGTGCTCTATTCGGCGACCAAGTTCATCGGCGGCCACAGCGATCTGATCGCGGGCGCCTGCCAGGGACGGGCGGAGCCGATGACACACGTGCGCGCGCTCCGATCGTTCATGGGGACGATGGCGGGACCGTGGACCGGCTGGCTGCTGATGCGCAGTCTCGAGACGCTCAAGATGCGAATGACGGCCCAGATGAAGAACGCGCGCTACGTGGCCGACTTCCTCGCCGACCATCCGAAGGTGACGGCCGTGCAATATCTCGGGTTGCTCACGGAGGCGGACCCGATGTACGAGGTCTACCATCGGCAGTGCGTGGCCCCCGGATCGGTGATCTCATTCGACGTGAAGGGGGGGGAACCGGGTGCCTTCCGGTTCCTCAACGCGCTGAAGCTGATCAAGCTCGCGGTGAGTCTGGGCGGGACCGAGTCGCTGGCCGAGCATCCCGGGACGATGACACATGCCGACGTTCCCCCGGACGAACAGGAACGGATGGGGATCACGCCCGGCATGGTGCGGATCTCGGTCGGGGTGGAGCACTACGAGGACGTCATTCTCGACGTGCAGCAGGCGCTGGAGGCGGTCTGAACCACACGGCGCCGCGAGCCTCAAGGGGCCCGCGGCGCCGTCGTCTGTCCTGCCGAAGCGGATCTTACTGGGTGAGCGTGATGTTGAGCTGCACCGCCGGCAGGTTGCTGAACGTGGTGTTGGGCTGCGTGTAGGGCGATCCGGTCGCCGACATCGCATTGAAATTGAAGTTGCCGCCCATCGAGCCGGTCGTGTACGAGCAGGTGACCGTGCCCTGACCCCCGGTGCTGACGGGGGGACAGTTCGTCGTCGAGCCGCCGAAGGTGGCCGACGTGAGCGCGAAGGTGCCATCCGTTCCAAAGTACGACGTCCCGTTTGCGCCACCGGTGGTGCGGTTCCAGTACGCCCCCTGGCCATACGTCTGGCCCGCGGCGGTATCCGCCCCCGGTGGAACGATGGGATCGGTGCCGGCGCCGGGCGCGGTCTGGCCACCCGTCGTGATCGCACCCGCGGAGACCAACTCGTCGATGGTCGAGGTGCTGGCGTTGAAGCCGGCCCACCCGACGACGCCGGTGTACGCGCCCGTCTGGGTGCCGAGGCCGGTGATGGTCAGCGAGAAGACGACCTGCACGCCCACGGCGTCGTAGCTCGAGGCGTCGATGCCGCTCGCATCGGCGCTCAGCCCCTTGGCGACCACGGAGGGGGCGCCGGACGCGTTCAGCGTGCCGGTGGCGCCGATCGTCTGGACGATGAACGGCGCGAACGCGGCACCGGTGGTGGTGAGCGCTTGGGACGACGTAATGGCGTTGATCAGGGCGGTCTGTTCTTGGGCGGTCAGACCGGTAGTGGCGGGGGCCGTGCTGCTGCCACAGCCAACCGAGATGACCGCGGCGGCCGCGAGAGAGGCCGACATCATGAACGTGCGACGCACCAGGAGTACCTCCGACAGGGGAAACGAAAGGGCTTGGCCGCGCCCGGCCAGGACCGGTCGCGAACGTCCAGTATAGTGAGGCCCGAAGTTACACGCCAGGAAAGTCTAAAGCCGTGACGCCGCGCACCGGCTCAGGGACGCCAGGAGGCCTGCGGATCCATGATGCCGGTCAGCGTCGGGGCCTGGCCGATGAGCACGCGGTTCGCGTAGGTGCTGCTCGTCGCCGTGCTCGGCAGGAGATAGACCAACAGGTCGCTGCCCTGCCCGAAATCGAACCCGTTCAGAACGATCTGCGTGCCGTCCGGAGACCAGTCCGCGGTCAGCGCGTCCGTGACGTAGTCGCAGATCTGCTCGTTGCTGACCTGGACCTGGCCGGTGCCATCGGCGTTCATGCGCCAGAAATCCTCATTGCACCCGTCGAGGTCGCGCTTGAACAGGATCTGCGAGCCGTCCGGTGAGAAGACGGGGTAGGTGCTGCTGCTCCCGACGGTACCGCCGCCCTGCGTGCTGTCGGTGAGCTGCGTCAGGGTGCCGGTGGCGACGTTCAGCGCGAAGATCTGCGCGTAGGCCGACTGGTTGGCTGCAGCGTCGAAGACCAGCGTCGTGCCGTCCGGCGACCAATCCATCGCATTGACCACCAAGACCGGCCGCCCGTTCGTGTCCACGAGCGGAACCGGCAGTTCCTTGATGCCCGTGCCGTCATACTGGACGGTATAGATGCGGCTGCCGATCGGTCCCGCGGCGGGATCGGTCGTGTCCATCGCCACGGCGATCTGGGCGGCGTTCGTGGGATTCCACGCATAGGCGCCGGACGAGACGGTGAGCTGCGGGATCGCCTTGAAGATCGCGCCCGTCACGCTGATCGTGCCCACGCCGAGCGTTTGGCTGCGGAGCGACGTGATCGCGCCGGTTACATTCTGTATGACGCACACGTTGTTGAGACCGAATCCGCCGCACTTGAACGCCAGGTGCGCGCCGTCGGGGCTGTAGCGCGGGAAGCTTCCCGCCGTATCACTCTCGACCACCACCGTCGAGCCCGGGACCACCGCCGTTGGGAGCGCCGCGGCGATGAAGATGTTGTGGCCGTCGCTGTACGTGAGGCGCGTGTAGTCCGGCGACCAGCGCGGGTTGAGCACGCTGTACTGGTTGACCGGCGCGGTGAGCGACGATCCGACTTGAAGTAGGTTGGCCCCTGATGGGTTCACCCGGCGGATGCCCGCGGTATCGGTCAGCGCCTGCGGACCGGAATCCGCGCCGAAGAGAATCGGCGCCGGGTTGATGAGCAGCAGTCGCGTGCCGCTATAGACCGTATCGAGCATCGAGTAGTCGGTCTGCAGTAGCCCGCTCACCCCACCCGTGAAGTTCCCCGACCGCGAGCCGTACGTGATGATCGGCAGCGTGTCGAGCACCGTCGGCGTGTAGCCGTTCCCCGGCACGAACGTGACCGATCCGCCGAGCGTGGCCGTACCGCTCACGGTGAGCTGCGGCACGGCGGGATGGGTGAGATAGAGCGCCAGGGTACTCGTCGTGCCGAGCGGAAGCGAGCCGGTGACCGCAAGCGGTCCCGTTGTCCCCGAACCCACCACGATGTTGCCCGCGAAGGTCGGCGTCGGCGCGCCCGAGAGGTCGAGCCCACCGCCCGCAATGAACGTCGAAGCCTGCGCGAGCGTGAGCTGACCGGTGACGGTGAAGGTGCCGCCCGTCAGCTCGAGCCCGCCGCCACCGGGCACGGTCAGGGTGCCGGACGACGTGCCACCGTTCGTCAGGTTCAGGATGCCGTTGACGTTGAACGTGCCCTGGTTCGAGAACCCGCCCGACACATACAGGAATCCGGACGACGAATCGACGGTCACCGTGCCGGCATTCGCGAAGGTGGGGGTGCCGCTCAACGCCGCGAAGCTGACTGCGCTGTCGATGGTGAGCGAGCCGCCGCTCAGCACACTGAGGCTCGAGCCGGTGCCGCTCGCCGTGATGGAGCTGCCGGTGCCGACCCAGTCGCCGATCCCGCCGCTCGCGATCTGCACCACTCGGCCACCGGACAGGGTCGACGCGCCGGAGAGGCTGGCGGTTCCGGTCACGTTGACCGTACCGGTGCCGCCGAGCGTGCCACCGCTCCAATCGAGGATGCCCGCCACGTTGATGGTGCCCGAGCCGGTCAGCGTCCCTGTGCCGTTCACGGCGAGCACGCCGTTCGTTCCCACGGTACCGCTGGTCACCGTCAGCGTATTCGCCGCGATCGCGAGCGTGTCGGCGCCGCTCGAAGCACCGAGCATCAGCACGCCGATCTGGGTGCTCGCATCGAGCGTGACCGTGTAGTTGCCGGCGAGATCGATGTACGCCGTGTCGGTGCTCTGCGGCGGCGTGCCGAGACTCCAGTTGCTTCCCACCGACCAGTTGCCGCCGGCGGCGTTCACCCAGTGATCGGCGAGCGCGGTCGGCGTCACGTTGAACGCGGCGCTCGTGTCGGGTGCGAGTCCCGGCGCGGTGGCGACGAACGTGTAGCCGGTACCCGCGAGACTGAGCGTGAGCTGCGAGAAGGTGGCGACGCCCTGGACGGCGGCCACCGTGGTCACCCCGGTGAGCGTGCCGCCCACGGGGTTCGTGCCGATCCCGATCGTCACCGAGTCGGTGGCGGTCGGGACGGTGCTCCCGCCACTGTCCACCACCGCGACGGTGACCGGCGGCGTGATCACGACGCGCGCCGGCACGGAGCTCGGCACGGCGGTGAAGGCGAGGCCCGCGGCAACCTGCACGATGCCCACGCTCGCCGAGTCCTGCACGGAGCCGGTCACGGCGTGGATGACGGCGGAGCCGTTGGCGATCGCTCGCACCAGGCCGGTCCCGTCGACCGTGGCGACGGTGGCGTCACTCGAGCTCCACGCGATACTCGGATTGGCAATCACCAAGCCGCTCGAGTCGCGGACGGTCGCCGTGACGCGCGACGTGTCGCTCAGGCTATGGAAGGTGAGCGTCGTCGGCGAGAGCGTGATCGATGCCGGTGCGCCCGCCGTCGCGGTCGCGGTGAAGATGGCCGAGTCGGCGGGGAGCGCCTTGGTGGTGGCGATGAGCGTCTGGGCGCCCGCGAGCGGGCCGAGGCCCCACGTGACACGCGCGCGTCCGGTCGAATCGGTGCGGACCGAGTCGGCGGAGAGCACGCCGCCGTCGGGCGTCGCGAACAACACCCACACGCCGCTCACGCCGAGGCCGTCGGTCGCGACCACGCGCGCCACCGCGGCCTGCGCGAGCAGGGTGCTCGCGGCGGCCGTCTGGGCGTTGCCGGAGTCGGCGAGGATCCCGCTCGGCAGCGGCTGCACGGCCACCGTCGCGGTATCACTCGGGCCCGTGAGCAGCTGCGCCACGATGCGTGCGGGACCGCGCGCCACGCCGCCGACCACGCGCCCGGAGTCCGCCACCGCCACGGTCGCCTCCGCCGAATCGAGCGTGTGCCATGCGATCGGCGTTCCCGGCAGCGGCGCATTGCTGCTGTCGTACGCGATCGCCGTGAGCACGACCGACTGGCCGAAGAACGTCGCGGTGTCTTTGGGCGTGATCACGACGCGGGCGGCGCTCGCGCCGACCCCCGTGTACACGAGCGTGATCGGGACCACCGGCGGGGTGTCCCCGGATGAGGGCGCCACCGTGACCGGCCCGCCGCGGAAGGCGGTGTCGCCGGCGGGGGTGATGAGCTCCACCCGCAGGGCGAAGGTCTCCGTGTTGGAGAGGATGGGAACGGTGAGCACCAGTGCCACGGAATCGGTGCCGGCCGGAATGGTGATGACGGTGTCGCGTGCGAGGGTGGAATCGGTGCTGCGGTTCAGCGTGAAGCGGATCTTCGCGATCGGCACGATGCCGGCATTCGTGCTGGAGAACGCCGGGGCCACTCCGAAGCGTGCCAGCACCGGGGCCCCAGGCCCCGCCGCGCTGTCCGAACAGCTGGCGATAGCCGCCACCGCAAGGACGGTGGCCGCGAGACTGAGGCCGATGTGGTACCGCAGACGAGTCATCGACAGGCCAATGTCGGAGTGTTCCCGCAACATCGTGGCTCCACCGCTGCGGCGGCGCCACACGGATTCGTCATGCCTTTGGAAGAACAAGGCCCAATTTGTCCCGCGGGTCCGGCGTCGGCAAGCGGGGGCGTCGTATTCCGCTCGTGATATGCGTCACACCGTCTCGTGCCGCCGCACACGCAAACCGGCGGGCCCTGGAGCCCGCCGGTCGCAAGAGCGGTACCACGACGGGGTCAGTGGCCGAAACTGTCCTGCTCGAGCCAGCGATATTCGTCCGCGAGGATGCGCCGCGCCGTCCGGTACGTCACGGCGTCGCTGTTCCGGAAGAGCTCCCGGAAGAGCTGCGCGATCCGCGCGCGTGACTGCCGGCAGGCGACGTCCGCGAGATCCACGGCCGTACCCGCGTGCGCGCGCGCCTCGGGCGATTTGTTGGTGCGATACGATTGCGCCTTCGCGCACGCCGCCGCCATCGCGAAGAGCTCGGCGCCGATGTCCACGAGGCGGAAGAGCACCCCCTGGCGCTTCTCGAGCTTGGGGCCGAACCGCACGATCGCGTAGAACAACGCGCGGGCGAGGCGCCGTGACGTCCGGTTCACGTAGCGCACGTGGCGCGCGAGCTTGCCGAATTCTGCGTACCGCGGCCAGTGACCCCATCCCAGCCAGCGCGAGGGATACCACCACGCGTAGAAGAATCCGGCCCGGAAGAGGGCGCCGATCTTGGCACCCATGGACGACTCCGGATCGACCAGGGCCCCCGCCACCTTGAGGTGCGAGTCCACCGCCTCGCGGGCGATGAACAGCCGCATGATCTCGCTCGAACCCTCGAAGATGCGGTTGATGCGGAAATCGCGCATGACGCGTTCGGTGGGCACCGGCTCCTCGCCACGGGCGGCGAGGGACCAGGCGGTCTCGTAGCCGCGGCCGCCGCGCACCTGCACCGTGTCGTCCACGATCTCCCATCCGCGCTCGGTGTTCCAGAGCTTCCCGATCGCGGCCTCGAGCCGAATGTCGTATCCCTTGTCCGCCATCATCGTGGCGAGCTCGGCCAGGGCCTCCATCTGGAAGGTCTTGGCCGCGATGGTGCCGATCATCTTGCCCACGGCCTCGTGCTGCCCGACGGGCCGGCCCCACTGCACGCGTTCCTGTCCGAAGGCCCGCGCCATCTCGAGGCACCGGCGCCCGGTCTCCGCGCAGATCGCGGGAACGGTGAGTCGCCCCGTGTTGAGCGTGACCAGCGCGAGCTTGAGCCCTCGGCCCTCGTCGCCGAGAAGGTTCTCCTTCGGCACGCGCACGTCGGTGAACTTGAGGGCGGCGTTCTCGATCCCGTGGAGCCCCATGAAGTGGCAGCGATGCGTCACTTCGACGCCCGGCCATGCGGTCTCCACGATGAACGCGGAGATCCGGCGCTCGGAGGTCTTCGCCATCACGACGATGATCTCGGCGATGGTGCCGTTGGTGCACCAGAGCTTCTCACCGTTCAGGATGTAGGCGCTCCCGTCGTCGGTGAGCGTCGCGGTGGCCGCGACGCGCGCGGGGTCGCTGCCGACGGCCGTTTCGGTGAGCGCGAACGCGCTGATTGCGCCCTTGGCGAGGAGCGGGAAGTACTTCTTCTTCTGCGCCTCGGTCCCGAAGAGCTTGAGCGGCTGTGGCACCCCGATGGACTGATGGGCGGAGAGGAGGGTGGCGATCGAGCCGTCGACCGCGCCGACCATGGAGACCGCGCGGTTGTAGATCATCTGCGAGAAGCCGAGCCCGCCGTACTCCCGGGGAATCTTGATCCCGAAGGCGCCGAGCGCCTTCAAGCCTTCGACCACATCCTTCGGGATCTGGCGGTTCCGATCGATCGTGTCGGCATCCACCTTCTCCTTCAGAAAGGTCTCGAGCTTCGCGAGCCAGGGGCGCGCGCGCTCCTCTTCTTCGGCGTCGGGTGTCGGATAGGGATGAATGAGCGAGAGCGGCAGCCGGCCGTTGAAGAGCTCCCGCACGAAGCTGGCTCCGGTCCACTCCTGCTGCCGCGCGGCCTCGGCGACGGCGCGGGCTTCGCGCTCGGAGACCTCGGGCGGGTGGGAGGGCCGTTGATCAGGGGCGATCGTGGTCATAGTCATGAACCTGTTGAGGTTCGAAGGGTACGGGGAACGCGGCATGATGCCGCAGCACCCAGCGTGAAATATACTCTCTCGGAACCTTCCAGGGCTGAGTCCCGTTACCGGATCGCCGTTGCGCGGCACGTCAACCTGTCGCCAGATTGGGCGCGATGACCGAAGCCGCCGATCGTCCGCCACTCTACCCGTCGCGCGCCGCCGCCGGCACCGTGCTCGGGCGCCAGCTCAATCAACGTTGCCAGCCCCCGCTCGTGCTGTTGGGGGTGACGCCCACGGGGGTGGAGATCGCGGCGCACGCCGCCAAGGCGCTCTCGTGCACCTTCGACGTGATCGTCGGTGCCCACGTCCGCGTCGAGGGGCTCGGCATC
>DATFMZ010000074.1:0-2317 GCA_035266665.1 Gemmatimonadales bacterium
ATGTGCGCGGCGGCCTGCTCCCGCTTGCGGAAGAGTCCCGTGGACTCGAGCACGATGTCCACCTTCAGATCCTTCCAGGGCAGCTTGCCGGGATCGCGCTCGGCGAGGACGGCGATCTTCTTGTCGTTGACGTGCAGCGTATTGCCCTCGACCGACACGGTGCCGGGAAAGCGGCCGTGCACCGAGTCGTACTTCAAGAGATGCCCGAGCGTCTCGGGAGCCGTGATGTCGTTGACGGCCACGACGTCGAGCGCCGCGCCGGACTTGACGATGCCCCGGAGCACGTTCCGGCCGATGCGTCCGAACCCGTTGATTGCCACCCGTACAGCCATCGTATCACCCGCCATCTGGAAGATCGTGTATGATCGCACCGCCTCAGCGCACGGCGCGCAACTCGTAGGGGAGGGCCCGCGTGAAGGTCACGGCCCCGACCCGTGTCCACCCGACCGCGGCGCACGCATCCGCACTGGCGGTGAGCGTGGCACCGGTGGTCAGGACGTCGTCCACCAATATAATCGAGCGCTCTGCGCGCCTCGCCGCCCCCGCGGGTGCCGGCGTCGCTTCGAAGGCCCCGGCCACGTTCGCGGTGCGTGCCTCCGGCTTAAGGGCCGTCTGCGTCACGGTCTCGCGCGTGCGGCGCAGGAGCGCCGGTCGCACGGCGAGTCCCCAGCGTCGGCCCAGGGCTTGGGCGAGGCGCTCCGCCTGATTGTACCCGCGGCGGCGGAGTCGTTTGGCACCGAGCGGCACGGGCACCAGGATTCCCGCGTCAGGTCGTGCCACCGCCCGTACCGTCACGTCCGCCGCCACCTCCGCCACGGCCGGATACCCCTCGTACTTGAGATGATGCGCCACGGCGCGAGCTTCGGGGCCGAGCCAGACCGCGCTCCGCGCCCAGGCGAGCGACCTCCAGTCGGCGCAGAAGCGACACGGACCCACGGGCGGGAGCGGCTGGCCGCACCGCGTGCAGCCGCCGGTCACCGGCCGCATGCGGCTCGCACAGAGGCCGCACAGCAGGGCGTCGGGGTCATCGGGCGGGACGCGCCCGTCACATGCGACGCAGGTATTGGGAAAGACGAAGCGCTCGAGCGCCCGGAGCGTCTGGCCCACCATTAGCGCGTGGCGGCGCGGACGGCGGCGGTCATGATCTCGTCCGGCGGTGTGACGTGTGGGAAGAAGCGTCGAAACGCCGCGACACCCTGCGCGACGAGCATCGTGCGGCCATCCACGGCCCGGATGCCGCGCGTGCGGCAGCCGCGCACCCACGCGGTCTCGTTCGGGCCGTAGACCAGATCGATCACCGCCTGCACGTCGCCGAGCCGGTCAAGGGGAATCGGCGCGGGATCGGTGCTGCGGAGTCCGAGTGGAGTCGCATTGATCGCGGTCCCCACGGGGCGGCCATCGTCCGGCAGCGCCGCGGCGCCGGCGGCGCGTGCCCAGGCGACGAACCGTTCGGCGCGCGCGGGATCGCGTGAGCGCACCAGGAGCTCGACGTCGCGGTCGGCTGCCGCCACCGCGACCGCCCGCGCCGAGCCGCCCGTTCCCTGCACGAGCCACGGCCCGGATGAACCGAGCGACGCCACGGTCTCGCGGATCCCGGCGACGTCCGTGTTGTCGCCCGCGAGCCGGCCGTTCTCGCACCAGAAGGTGTTGACGGCTCCGACGCGCGTCGCCAGCGGCGTCGGATCGTCCATCAGCGCGAGGGCGGCGGCCTTGTGCGGAATGGTGACGTTCCCCGCCCCGCCCACCGCGCGGAACGCGGCGAGCACCGTTTCGAGCTGGTCGGTGGGAACGCGGAGCGCCACGTACACGGCGTCGAGGCCGAGCGCCGTGATGGCCGCGCCGAACATCGCGGGCGAGAGGGAGTGCTCGACGGGATCGCCGAGCACGGCGAGCAGCCGGCTAGTCGCCCGCGCCGGCATCCCGGGTGTCTCGCAGGACCCGTCCGACGGCGATGCGCACCAGCTCGTCCAGCTCCGCATAGGTCTCGCGGTAGAGCTCGATGTCGCCGCCGAACGGATCGCTCACCTCGGCATCGTCTCCCTTACGGCCGGCGAACTCGCCGAGGAGATGGACGTAGCCGTCACCGCCCAGCTCCTGGACGCGCGCGCGGTGATGCCGCGCCATCGTGAGGATCAGATCGGCCTGCTGCACGACGTCGCGCGTGAGGAGCCGCGCGCGATGCCCGGAGAGATCGAGCCCCTTCTCGAGCCCGACCAGATACGCGCCCTCGGAGGCGGGCGCACCGTCCCAGGCCCCCGTCCCCGCGGACGAGACCTCGACGTCTCCCACCTTCCGCTGGAGCACCTCGCGGCGAAAG
>DATFMZ010000075.1:0-10281 GCA_035266665.1 Gemmatimonadales bacterium
ATCCCCCGCTGGATGCCGGTCGCGAAATTCTGATCGACGCGCGTCAGCGGCTGCACCGGCACGTCCGCCCCCGCCGCGTACGCCACCGCGCGGCTCAAGAGCTTCTCCGCGCTCGCGACGCGCTCCTCCGCGCGGCCGCCGTCTTCGGGCACCACCGTGAGCACGGAGAGCGGATCCGACGAGCTCCGTTCACGGAGCAGCACGCCGAGGTCGACGAGCGCTCCCGCCGTCTCGGGATTCGAGAGAGAAATGAGGACCCGCCGCGGCGTCTCGGCGGGAGTCGAGGCACGACGTTCTTCGTGCAGCGCGAGCCGGCGGCCGTAGCGCTCCACCACCCATGGCCCCACGAACGACGTGATCAGAATCAGCACGATCACGCCATTCTGCACGACATCGTCGAACAGCCCGAGCTCGTAGCCCACCAGCGCGATCGCGAGCGTCGCCGACGCACGAGGCGCCGAAAGCCCGAACAGCACCCACCGCTCCTCGGGCTCGTAGCCGAACGCGCGTTCGGCGATCCAGGCGGCGAGCCACTTCGTGACGAGCGCGACGACCACCATCGTGCCCATGATGAGCCACGCCCGGAGGCCCGCCGTGAACACGCGCACGTCGATCAGCATGCCGACGAACAGCATGAAGAACGGGATGAAGAACGCGTCGCCCACGAAATGGATGCGGTTGGTCAGCAATCCCTGCGCGGGAATCAGCCGGTTGAGGGCGAGGCCGACGAGGAACGCCCCGACGATCGGCTCCACGCCGGCGAGATGCGCCAGGTACGCACCGCTGAAGAGCGCGGCGAGGATGAACACGAAGGTGGTCGGGGACCCCGTCCGTTCGTGGCGGAAGAACCACCGCGCGAGCCGCGGCAACCCGAAGACGATCACGCCCACGAGCGCGGTGAGCGAAGCCCCGAGACGAATCCAGAAGAGCAGGTCGAGCTGCCCGTGCGCGGCCGCCGCCACGATCGACAGCACGAGCAGCGCGGTCGTGTCGGCGATCATCGTGCCGCCCACCGCGATCGTCACCGCCCGCTGCTTGCCGAGACCCAGCCGCAGCGTGAGCGGATAGGCGAGCAGCGTGTGCGACGCCAGCACCGCCCCCAGCAGGATCGCGCTCGGCAGAGACATCCCGAGCAGGAGGCCCGCTCCCGCCCCGACGACCTGCGGCAGCAGGAAGGTCATGATCCCGAACCCGACGCTCTTCCCACGATACCGGCGGAACCCGTGAAGATCGATCTCCTCGCCGGCCAGGAACATCAGATAGAGCAGACCGACCGTGCCGAGCAGCTCGATCGTCGAGTCGAGCTCGAGCAGATGGAACCCGTGGGGGCCGAGCAGGACGCCGGCGAGGATGAGACCGATGAGCCCGGGGACCTTGAAGCGCTCGAGCGCGAGCGGGGCGACCAGAAACACCACCATCGCGAGCGCGAAGATGAGTACGGGGTCGCTGAAGGGCGGCGTCGGTAAGGCGGCGTGCATTATGGGCGTCCGTCGTCCGGGTCCGACGAATATGCGCCGCGGACGACGCGGTGGATACCGGCGGAGATCGCTATGACGGTGGTGAAGGGGAGACCGGCGGCAGAAGCGGCAGCGTGGCAGGGTGGCAGGTAACTAGAACTCGTAGCTCCTTCCGAGGCTCACCACCCACCGCTTGCCGGTGAACCCGTCGCCGAAGCGGTACGCCAGATCGATCCGTCCGACGTTCGTGCCGCTCGAGCGGGTGCTGCCGATGCGGAGCCCGAACCCGACGTCGCCGCCGAAGCGCCGGGTCTCATCGGGATACCACGCCCCGCCGTAATCCACGAACCCCGCGAAGCCGACACCGAGCACGCCGAAGACCTGGTCCCACACGAAGGCGCGCTGCTCGAAGGTCCCCCACACGCCCCGGGTGCCGGTGAAGGCGTGGGGGCCGAACCCGCGCGGGCCGATCCCGTGACCGAGGTCGATCTCGCTGCCCGGCGGAGTTCCCGTCTGCGACGCCGCCTCGATATGCAGCACGGTCGCCTGTCGCGGCAGCGCCTGCGACGCGATCGTGAGGGATCCCCACACCCGGCTCGAATCCACGCCGTCCGACGTGAACAGCCCGTGCGCAAACCCTTCGAGCCGCACGAACTGCTTCCCGAAGCTCGCACCGGTCTGGAAGGTGACGGCCGGGATCACGCCGCTCTGGCGGTATCCAAACCCCGACGGCGCGGCCCACAGCTCGAGCCGGAGCCGCGTGCTGAGATCGAGATCCTCGTCCTGCGCGAAGCCGTTGTAGTGGCGGACCACCTTGAAGCGCGTGCGGAACAGCTCCGCGTAGGCGCCCGCCTCGGCGTAGATCGAATCCGGGAGAGGCGCGAGCGTGTCCACGACGTTGACGTACTCCTCGTCGCGCACCTGTCCCAGGAGACCGAGACGGACGTACCCCCCGGGATCGGCGATGGGCGCAACCGAGATCGAGGCCCCCTGCACGAGCGCCGTGCGCAGGTAGGTCTGGACGTGCTGGCCGTCGCGCCACTGGAGGAGTTGTCGATGGACGACGCTCCCGTTCACCGTGACCGCCTGCCGGTCGGACAGCTGGAGAAAGGGGAGACCCGCGTTCCACTCGAAGTCGCGCCCATCGCTCAGGTCATCGTAATAGCCGCCGACGTTCAGGTGCGTTCCGAACGCGCGCCGCACCTTCGTGCTCAGGCGGAGCGCCGTCCGATCGGCCTCCTGGCGGTAGTCGATGCCGACGAGATTGGCGGTGCCGACGAAGTTCTGTTCCGTCACCCCGAGCGCCCAGGTGAACGTGCCACCGGTCGAGTTGGCGCTCATGTCGAGCTGCGTGCTCCAGGCATCCGACGTGGTGACGTGCACGATGAGCCGTCCACCCACCCGCGAGGTGTCGATCACGACGCGATGGAAGATTCCGAGGGCGCGGAGATTTCGCGCGGTCTCGGCGACGCGCGCGGAGTCGTAGGGCTGTCCCACCTGAAAGAGCAGCTCCCGGCGGACCACACCCACGCGCGTGGTGACGTGGAGCGCGTTCGTCAGCCGGAAGAGCGCGCTGCGCTTCGCCTCGTCGGGTCGGAAGATGTCATACGTCGTGACGGCGATCGAATCCACGATCGGCGCCCCCGTCGTATCGGCGGGGCGCTGCGCGACCGCCGCGCGGGCGGCCAACGGGGCGGCGCCCAGGCCAAGCATGGCGAGGCGCGCGAAACGCACTACGGAACGGGAAAACACCGGAGAAAAGTACTCGCCCCGGGAAGCGGGGCCTAGCGGGATCGGCCGAGCAGAATCCTCAGAAATGTCGCGTCGCGATAGTCGGGGCCGGTGTTGTGGCCGAGGCGAACGACCGCGAGCTGGGCGGATGGAAGGATATACAGCCGCTGCCCGCCCGAGCCGGCCGCCAAATAAATGTCGTGCGGCAGGTCAGCGGCCGAGAGGACCCGATCCTTGGGTCCCGCGCGGGTCACCCCCCGCGGTGCGGGCGGCGCCGCGTCGTCTGCGTTGATCCAGAACCCGAGGCCGTAACTCGGGTTCGCGGCACTCCCCCGGCTACACGCGGCGAGCGCGCGCGCCGGGACGAGCGGCTTGCCGTCGTATGTCCCGTGCTGCAGCAGCAGGACGCCGAACCGTCCCCATTCCGTCGCGGTGAGCGCGGCACCACCCGCGAGCTGCGGATTGCCGAGGGGATCCCGCAGCCAGTAGACCGTGTCGATCCCGAGCGGCCGGAAGACGTGGCGGGCGAGGTACCCCACCACATCCCCACCGGCGAGCTTCCGCCGCATAAGCTCGCCGAAGACGAAGAAATCGGTCGCGCCGTAGGCGAACTGCGCGCCGGGGCGCCCCACCATCGGCAGCGAGATCGCGCTCGCAAAGTCGTCGCCGTTGGTGGGCTCGGGCTGAAGCCCGGCGGTGAGGCTCAGGAGCTGGCGAATCGTGATCCGCGACTTCACGGGATCCGTACGCCATTCAGTGATCGTCTGGGCCACGGGCGTATCGAGCGTGAAGAGCCCATCCGCCTGGCCGAGCGCGGCGATCACGCAGTTGAAGCTCTTGGTGCCGCTCGCGAGCGGATGCACGCGGCCCGCGGTCCAGCCATTCTGGTAATCGGCATAGACCAGTCGGCCCCCCCGATAGACGAGGACGGCGTCACCCTCGTGGGCCGCCGAGTAGGCCGCGGCGCGCCGGTAGCGCACAACGCTCTGGGCGGCGGCCGACGCCGTGGCGATGGCGATCATGAAAACGGCGGCCGCCATCGACCGCCGGGCCCTGCCACTCTGCGACCGTGCCACCGTGCCGGGCGTCATCCCAGGGAATCCAACAGGTTCCACAGCTCCTGCGCCGAGAACTCGCCGAATCGGGTCTCGACGTCCTTCTCCGCCCATTCGAGAAAGATCCAGCCGGAGAGACGATGGAGGTTCCCGGATATGAAATGAATACGGCCCCGGAGTGCATCCACCTCCGGATCGCGCACGGTCTCGAGGAGCACGTCCCAGCGGCTCTCGCCGCGGGCCAGCTCGCCCATCTGCCGGGCCTTGATGTCCTTGAGGGGCGGCGCGAACCGCTTCTCTTTCCGGGGCTCGGGGGCGCTGCCCGGGGCGTCGGGAACCATGCGCGCTACAGTAATGCGGTGCGGTCGGCCACGCTAGCGGATCGGCACCTCGTGGCTTTACCCTGCGGGGTCCCCGCGTAGATTTCCCCGACTGACGTCACCCGTACGGAGTACACCGATCATGACCTGTCCACGTTGCGGCTCGGAAGCCACGGGCCGATTCTGTAGCACCTGCGGCGCCGCCCTGGGCGGCGGCAATTGCCCCTCCTGTAACGCGCCGCTGAGCCCGGGCGCCAAGTTCTGCCATGCCTGTGGCGCCACCGTGGGGGGCGCACCGGGGGGGAGCGGGATGCCCGCGGGCGCTGGCGGGTCAGGGCGCAACGTCGTGCCGTGGGTGATCGCGGCCGTCGCCGTCGTGGCCCTAATCGTGGTGGCGGCGCTGCAGCTCAACCGCGCGCCGCAGACGGCAGCGCAGACCGCCGCCGTGCCGGGTCAGCCACCGGCCGACGAGATGGCCACCACGGACATCAGCAACATGTCCCCGAAGCAGGCGGCGCAACGCCTGTTCGACCGGGTCATGCGGTCCGCGCAAGCCGGGGACACACAGCAAGTCTCGTTCTTCGGACCGATGACCGTCCAGGCGTACGCGCGGGTCCCGACCCTCGGCAACGACGACCATTACGATATCGGCCTCATCAACGGCCTGCTGAATCAGCCCGAGGCCGAGCTGGCCGAGGCCGACACGATTGCCAAGGCGGTGCCGACGCATCTGTTCGCGAGCATGCTGCGGTATGACGTCGCGCACACGCGCAACGATTCCGGTGCGATGCGGCGCGCCGCACAGAATTTCCTCAATCACTACACCGCCGAAATGAAGGCGAACCGCCCGGAGTACGCGGACCGCACGTCGCTCATCCAGAGCTATCACGATCAGTTCGAGAAGCTTCTGGGCCGATCGGGGAAATGAGGCCGACACCCGCGCCCCTGGCGGCCGCCGGGGGCGCGGTTATTGTCTAGGAATCGTGCTTCATACCACATCCGACCGCTTGACCGCCCCGGAGCCATGACCGAAACCTCCGCGCCAAGCCCCGCCCGCGTCCTCATCGTCGACGATGAGGAGCCGTTGCGGAATGCCCTGGCGCAGTACTTCCGGCACCGCCGATTCGACGTCGCGACCGCGGGCTCGGGATCCGATGCGCTCGAGCATCTCCGGACCACCGGCGCGGAGCTCATGCTCCTCGATATCCGCATGCCGGGGATGAGCGGGATCGACGTGGTTCCCGACGCCCTGGATCTCGATCCGGATCTCGCGATCATCATGGTCACCGCCGTCGCGGATGCCACGAGCGCCGCGGTCTGCATGCAGCGCGGCGCGTACGATTATCTCACCAAGCCGATCGAGCTCACCGACCTCGGCGGGGCGGTCGACCGCGCGCTCCGGCGCCGGGACACGATGATCCAGAGCCGCGGCATCTCAGCCTGGCTCAAGGAAGAGGTGGAGCGGCAGACCGAGGAGATCGAGCGGGAGCGGCGCAAGCTCCAGGAGCTGAGCGTCGCCACGCTGGAGGCGCTCATCAATGCGCTCGAAGCCAAGAACGAATTCTTGAGCGGCCACTCCGCGCGCATCGCGGCGTTCTCGGCCAGCATCGCGCATGAGATGGAGCTGCCCGACGACGAAGTCGAGATGATCCGCATGGCGGGCCGCCTCCACGACCTCGGCAAGATCGGCATCCGCGAGAGCGTGCTCGACAAGCACGGCCCGCTCACGCCGGACGAGTACGAGCACGTCAAGCAGCACGTCGTCATCGGCTCGCAGATCCTCGCGCCCCTCACGCATCTCGGCCCGGTGGTCGAGTACGTACGCCTGCATCACGAGCACTGGGACGGCAGCGGCTATCCCGAGGGCCTCGAAGGCGAGACCATCCCGCTCGGTGCCCGCGTCATCGGCGCCGCGGAGGTCTACGACGCGCTCACGACGTCCCGGCCGTATCAGGATCCGCTCACGCCCGACGAGGCGGTGGAACGCATGCGGACGCTCGCGGGCAAGGTGATCGACCCGCAGGTGATGGACGCACTCGCCGCCTCGGTGGCGCGGCGCCAGACGCTCGTCTTTCTCCTGGACGACCTCGAAAAGGACCTGCCGCCCGAGTAGCGTCTAGCGCCAGTGCTTGATGCGGCCGAGACGCGACGTGGTGAGGGATTCGGCCGCCACCCCACGCATCAGGACGAGCTTGGTGTTGGCCGCGCCCCACCCAAGCCCCGTCGGCCCCACGCGAATCACCGACCGCGACACCCGAAGCCTCACGCCGAGGTGTGAGGGGCCGGGCCGTCCGAGGAACTCCGAATCCACGGCGCTCTCGTAGACGGCCCTGAGCGTGTCGGCGGCGAATTCGAGCCGAACCCGGCGAGCGCGCATGATGGCCGCATAGCGGGAGACGTCGTAGAACGAGGCCAGCTCGGAGGCGGCGCGGTGAACGGCGATGCGGTCCCCCCATCCCGCGATCCGGGGGAGGCCGAACGCGAGGAGCAGGCCGAGAAGCACGAGCACGAGCACCAGCTCGACCAGCGAATGTCCGGCGGAGCGACGCATGGTCGAACCTGCAACCAACCGCGTCCGCGCATGCCACGAATCCCGCCCCGGATCGGCGCAATTCGCCGCGCGTCCCGCGCGGCGCCGCGCGTCTTGCCGCGCCCCGATCCGAAGCGCATAGTTTAGTGGAATGACGGAACCCCATACAGGTCTCGATCCCGGTCGGGAAGCCGACGACGCCGGTGTCCGCCCCGGAACCCATCTTCACGAGGCATTCCTCGAACGGGCCGGAGCCGCCGACGGCGAAGCCGGCGTCGGCGGGCATGCGCTCGGCGCGTTCCTGACCATGCGCCTGGTGGATCAGTTCGCGGCCGGCGTCACGCCCTATGCGGATGCCGTGCGATATCAGATCGACGCGACGCGGGATTTTCTTCACAACCTGACCCCGCAAATGGCTGAGACCGCCCATCTCCTGGACATCGTGCGCGCCACCGATGCCGCGCACGTCACGCAGGATCGCCGCGTGCTCTGGGGGCCGTTGCTGCGGTTCGCACTCTGGCTCGAAGACGACCTGCGCCTCGCGGAGGCACTCGACGTGCTCGACGCGGCGCTCCGGCTGAGCGACGGCCCCGACGCGGCCGACGAGCTCGCGGCGCGGCTGCAGCGGGCGCGGATCTGCCGGAAGGCAACCCTGTACGCGGAGGCGACGGCCGAGTACGCACGGGCGGGCGAGACGGCGCGACGGCTCGACGATCACCATGCGGAACGTCTCAGCCGGATCGGTCGTGCGAACGTGATGCAAAAGGTGGGCAATCTGCCGGGGGCCGAAGAGGCCCTGCGGGCGGTCATCGCCGAGGCGGATGCGGCCGAAGATGCATACGCGGTGGCGTGCGCTTCGCAGGAGCTCGCCAACGCCTTCCGATTGATGGAGCGGCCCGGTCCCGCCGTGTCGTTCGCGTTCCGTGCCTACGAGGCCTACGAAACGCCCGTCGAGCGCCTCGGTGCGATGGCGGACGTCGGACTCGCCTTCAAGATGCTCGGGAACTACGCCGCCGCCGCCGACGCGTTCGGCATCGTCGTCACGGGGCAGGTTCCGGAGACCGTCCGCATCGACACCATCGTCGAGCTGCTGGACGTCACCGCACGCATCGGCGATCGCATGGGCTTCGAGCGTTGGCGTCGCGAGCTCATGGACCGCGATGCGATCCTCTCCCCCGATCAGCGCGTCGATTTTCACGTGGCGCTCGGGACCGGGTACGCCGCCTTCGGTCACCCCGACCGCGCGGCCAACGCGCTGCGCCACGCCGTCGCGACCGCGGCGGAGCACGGGCTCAATGCGCGCCTGTACCTCGCGGAGAGCTACCTGGCCCGTCTCGACGCGGATGAGCCGGGGCCGCGGCCGATCGCCGCCCGGTCGACACCGGACGACGCTGGCGCGGCGCCGACGGACACCGACCGCGTGGCGGACCAGGTACACGCCCTGCGGCTCGCCACGGTGTAGCCGAGAGACCTGGATGCTCGTCCTCGCGGCGGTACCGGACATCATGGCCAAGCGGCTCGCCCAAGCGGTGGGCCGGCGGTTCACCTTCGAGCGTGCCTCCACGTGGGACGCCGCCGTGCAGGTGATCCTGCGCCAACCCATCGAGATGGCCGTGCTCGATCCGGCCCTCGAGGGACCGGAGCCGCGCACGCAGGAAATCGAACGCTTCCGCGTGCTCTTCCCGTCACTGCCGATCGTGCTCTACACGCATCTCGCGCCCTCGGTGGCCCCGACGCTGCTTCGGCTCGGCCGGGTGGGGGTGCGCGAAGTCCTGCTCGCTCGACACGACGATCATCCGCAACGGCTGAGCGACGTGCTCGTGGCGGAAGGCGCGCGCGCCGTCTCCGCACAGCTCATCGACGCGTTCGACGATCTGCTCGCCCAATGCCCGGGCGATCTGCGGTGGGCGATCGAGACGATGATCCGCGAGCCCGGCGAGGTGCAATCGGTGCAGCAGCTCGCCGACCGCGCGCGGATGGATCGTCGGACCTGTCTTCGGTGGTTCGCGCGCGCACACCTGCCGCCGCCGAGCGTCATGCTGACGGTGCTGCGCATGGTGTACGCGCACCGGCTGCTGCAGGACCCAGGCTACACGGTCGAGGACGTCGCCGCCAAGCTCGGCTACTCCCAGAGCCGCTCCTTCGCACAGAACGTGAAGGACGTCTTCGGACGCACGCCGAGCGACATTCGAGTGGGGCTCTCGCCGGACGACGCCCTCCAGCTCGTGCGCGAGAAGTACTTCCGGGCGGCGGTGCGCTCACTCGCCAGGGTGGGCTGATGCCCGACCGCGCACCGGACGCGTGAACCGCGATCCGCTCGAGGCCCTGCGCGAGTACCGATCGCTCGCGCCGTGGAACCTGCACGATCTCGCCGCGCTCGCGGGCGCGATCCTCGCCTCCTCCGGCGTGCGACCCGTGAACGCGGCCGCGAGCGCCCGCCCGAACGAACGCACCATCCGCTTCTACGTGACGCGCGGCCTGGTCACGCCACCCGACGGCCGCGGAACCGCCGCCACCTACGGATACCGCCATCTCCTGCAGGTGCTCGCCATCAAGCTCCGCCAGATGGAGGGCGCCACACTCGGCACCATCGCGCGCGAGCTGAGCGAGACGACGGGTGACGTGCTCGAGCGGCGCGTCGCCTCCGCGCTCGGCGCCGCCCTCCCGGACCCCGCCGAGCTCCAGGACGTCGGGAAGGCCTCCGCACCAACCGCGGGGCGTGCCTTCCAGGCGCTGCGCGTCCGCGAGGTCGAGCCGACGGCCGACACCGGACACGTCTCGGGCCCCTGGCACCACATCACGCTGGGCCCGGGTGCGGAGCTCCATCTCGCCGCCGACCACCCGCTCCTGGCGGACGGCACGGACGTCGCCCGCATCGCCGAAGCGGTACGGCTCGCCCTCGGCCGGCTCCACGTGCACGAGGAACACCGTGTGAGCTGAATCACGTTGTACGGGACGTTCGAAATTCATTACGTTGGACCTGCAGGTGAGCCGGTACCCGTCCTCGCACCGGAGGCCCGTCGATGACCATCGTTTTTCTGATCGTGATCGCCGTCGTCGTGGTATGGGGGATCAGCGCCTACAATGGCCTGATCGCCCTCAAAGGCCAGACGACCAATGCCTGGAAACAGATCGACGTCCAGCTCAAGCGGCGACACGACCTGATCCCGAATCTCGTCAACGCGGCC
>DATFMZ010000076.1:0-16489 GCA_035266665.1 Gemmatimonadales bacterium
ACCGCCCAAAGCACCGCAACCCAACCGGCCACCGGACCCTCCTCGCACGGCGGCGCGCCGAGCCGCAAGGGCACCGTGCGCGCCGTCCTGCACCGTGACTCGACGTCAAACCGCTCCTGAAAAAACATCCCATGTCCCCGACCGGGTGTCAACCAACGCGCCGTCGTCTTGACGCTTGCGGCGAGCCGCGCGTATGGTTCGCGCACCATGTCCCAGCGCTTTCTCGTGCACGGCGGCCGCCCCCTGCGCGGCACGGTTCGTCCCGCGGGCAACAAGAACGCGGCGCTCCCCATGCTCGCCGCGACCCTGTTGGGCGACGGCCCCTCGGACGTGAAGAACGTTCCCCGGATTCGCGACGTGGACGTCCTGCTGGAGCTGCTCGAGCATCTGGGCGCCGGCGTGACCTGGAGCGGGCCCAACACGGTCCGGATCGATCCCAAGGACGTCACGCCGCACGCGCTCGACGCCGCGCTCTGCGCGCGGCTCCGCGCCTCGGTGCTGCTCGCGGGACCGTTGCTTGCGCGGTTCGGCGCCGTCACCCTCCCCCCGCCGGGGGGGGACGTGATCGGCCGCCGACGGCTCGACACGCACTTCCTCGCCTTCGAGCGCCTCGGCGCGGAGGTCGAGATCGGCGCCGAGTATCATCTCTCGAGCAAGCGCCTGACCGGCACCGACATCTTCCTGGATGAACCGAGTGTGACCGCCACGGAGAACGCCTTGATGGCGGCCACGACCGCGGCGGGAACGACGATCCTGCGGAATGCCGCCTCCGAGCCGCACGTCCAGGATCTGGCCCACGCGCTCAACGCGATGGGCGCCGACATCACGGGCATCGGCACCAACGTCCTCACCGTGCGCGGGGTGGATCGACTTCGCGGCGCGACCGTCGAGGTGGGCCCCGATCACATCGAGATCGGGAGCTTCATCGGGCTCGCGGCGGTCACCGACGGCGATATCGTGGTGGACGGCGTGCGGCCAGACGACCTCCGCGCCATCCTGCTGCAGTTCGACCGGCTCGGCGTGCGACCTCGGCTCGACGGGACGCGGCTGCACGTCGAGCCATCCCAGGAACGACGTGTCCGCGCCGACCTCGGCGGGCACGTGCCGAAGATCGAGGACGGCCCCTGGCCGGCCTTCCCGGCCGACCTCACCTCCATCGCGATCGTCGTCGCGACCCAGTGCGACGGCGTGGTCATGATCTTCGAGAAGATGTTCGAGTCGCGGCTCTTCTTCGTGGACAAGCTGATCGGCCTCGGCGCACGTGCCGTCCTCTGCGACCCGCACCGGGTCGTGATCTCGGGTCCGTCGCACCTGTCCGGTGGCGTCGTCGAGAGCCCCGACATCCGCGCCGGGATGGCGATCCTCCTCGCGGCGCTCGCCGCCGAGGGGGAAAGCACGATCCACAACATCGGCCAGATCGACCGCGGCTACGAACGGATCGACGAACGCCTCCGCGGGCTCGGCGCCTCAATCGAGCGCCTCGACGGCCCGGGCACGGCGTGAGCGGAGCGCCCGCCCAGCTCGACGAAACGCCGCAGTCCGGCCACCCGCCACGCCTCGAGCTCGTCGAGTGGCGCGAGCGGTTCGGTGTCGTCGCGGGGATCACCGCCCGGGACGGTGACTTCAACGTCGGACTCGGAACGGCGGCACCCGCCGGGCAGGTCCTGACCGCCTGGCGCACGCTCTTGCAGGCCATGGCTCCCCGTTTCCAGCGTTTCGAGCTCGGACTGCAGGTGCACGGGGCCCGCATTCTCGAGCACCGGGGCACCGAGGAGGGCTGGACGATCGTGGACGGGGTGGATGGCCATCTGACCGCCGTCCCGGGCACTCTCCTGCTGGTCACCGTCGCGGATTGTGTGCCCGTCTACTTGCTCCATCCCGAAAGCCGGACCGCGGCGCTCGTCCACGCCGGCTGGCGCGGCGTCGCGGCGGGGATCGTGGAGGCCGCAATCGCCCGTCTCGCCGCCGCCACGGCATCCGCGCCTCGCGACATCGTAATGCATTGCGGTGTAGCAATTTGCGGTGACTGCTATGAAGTTGGACCTGAGGTCATATCCGCGGTTCTCGGACGCGAAGCGGCCGCTCCGGAGCACCTGGATTTGCGCTCCGGTATCGCCGCCCGGGGGGAGCGGGCGGGGGTTCGCGACCTGACCGTGAGCGGGTGGTGTGCGTCCCACGATGCGGCCCGATTCCACTCACACCGCCGCTCGCGGGGCTTGGACGGCCGGATGGCGGCGTATCTGGGGGTTCCGGCTGCTTGACCCCCTTTGGGGCCACCTCTATATTGCTCTCTGTGACGGAGCGGGCGCAGTTGGCCCGCGCTTTTTTTTACGCACGCCATGGATGACGTAGAAGCATTGATTGCGGAAGTGCGCGATCGCGTCGCGACGCTCGGGTTCGAGCTCGTCGACCTTCGGGCCGGCGGCACGTCGGGACGCATCCGCCTCCAGCTCCGGATCGATCGACCCGATGCCACGCCGGGACACGGCGTGACGATCGACGATTGTGCGACCGTGAGCCGCGCGTTGGAGCAGTGGCTCGACCGTTCGAGCCGGCTCGGCGCGCGCTACGTCCTCGAGGTTTCCTCGCCCGGCATCGAGCGCCCGATTCGTTGGCGCGAGCACTGGGAGCGGTTCGCCGGCCATGACGTGCGGGCGCGGCTCCCGGGCCGCGGGCGGACGCGCGCGACCATCGTGCGCGTGGAGGGTGACGCGGTCACCCTGCGCCCCGCCGACGGCACGCCGGAGGTGACGCTCCCGCTCGGGGACATTCGGGACGCGACGCTCGTGGTGGATTGGGACGGCGCGCGACCACACGACTGACAAGGCAAGGAGAACGGATGGCGACTTCCGCCGAGATCTTGGCGGCCATTCGCGAACTCGCGAACACGAAGCAACTCGAGCGGGATGAGCTGCTCGATTTGCTGCGGGATGGCATTCATGCCGCCCTCGTGAAGAAGTTCGGCCCGACGGTGCGCGCCGAGATCGACATCGATGAGATGAAGGGCACCCTGCGAGTGGTCGTGCTGCGGAGCGTCGTGGACGAGGTCGAGGACCCCGCCTGCCAGGTGTCGCTCGAGGAAGCGCGTTGGGAAGACGAGGAGTTCCAGGTCGGGGATGTGCTCGAAGAGGAAGTGCCCTTCGAGCAGTTCGGCCGCATCGCGGTCCAGGCCGCGAAGCAACGGATCATCCAGCGCGTACGCGAGGGCGAGCGGAGCCGCATTCGCGAGGAGTTCGCCGACAAGGTCGGAGAGCTTCTCTCGGGTGAGATTCAGCAGATCGAGCGCGGCAAGCTCGTGATCATGGTCAACAAGTTCCGCGAGGCGGAAGCGATCATTCCGTATCGCGAGCAGAATCACCGCGAGCATTTCCACCAGGGCGACACGATCCGCGCCGTGCTCAAGCGCCTCGAGGAGACGCCGAAGGGCCCGAGACTCGTGCTCTCGCGCGCCGATCCGCTCTTCGTGCAGGCCCTCTTTCAGCTCGAGGTGCCCGAGATCCAGCAGGGGATCGTCAGCATCCGCGCCGCCGCCCGCGAGGTCGGCAGCCGCACCAAGATCGCGGTGATCAGCCGGGACGATGCGATCGATCCGGTGGGCGCCTGCGTCGGGCTCAAGGGAAGCCGGGTCCAGGCGGTGGTGAACGAGCTCGGCGGGGAGCGCATCGACATCGTGCCGTGGTCGTCCGACCCCGAGCGCTTCGCCAAGCTGGCGCTCGCGCCGGCCCGCGTCGCCCGGGTCTTTTCCGACCCCGATTCGCGGACCATCCAGGCGATCGTGGACGAGGATCAGCTCTCGCTCGCCATCGGCCGCAACGGCCAGAACGTCCGGCTCGCCTCGGAGCTCACGGGCTGGAAGATCGATCTCTACTCCAGCCGCGAGTGGCTCGAGCGCGGCGGCGAGGGGCCGCTCTTCGCGCCGCTCCCGTCGGAGGACGAGAGCGTGGTGGACGTCGAGCTCAAGGAGCTCGAGGGTCTGAGCGCCGACCTCGTGACGCTGCTCGAGGCGGCGGGTGTGGTACGGCTCAGCGAGATCCTCGACCTCGAGCGCGACGACGTGGCCAACATCCCGGGCATGTCACCGGAGCAGGCCGATACGCTCATGGCCTTCCTCACGGAGCTCACCACGGACGACGCGTCCGAACCGGCGAACGACGAGAACGAGGGGGCGGAGGGGCAGGAGGGCAGTGTGGCGGCGGCCGATTCGGGCGAAGACGGTGAAGCGGCAGGAGCGGCAGGAGAGGCAGAAGGGGCGGAGGGGACCGAAGAGGCCGAGCGGACGAGCGGCTCCTCGGAGGCGCCGCCGGCGGCGTGACCCCACGCGAGGCCGGCCCGCTCTTGGGGCTACTCGGGCTGGGACGCCGGGCGGGACGCCTCACGATCGGCACCTCGGCGGTGCGCGCCGCGCTGCAGCGTGACGCGCTGGCCCTGGTGGTCCTGGCGGATGACCGGAGTGCGCGTACGGACGAGAAGGTGGCACGGCTCGCCCGCGCGCGCGGGGTGCCGATGATCGACGGGCCCGACGCGGCAACGCTCGGTGCTCACCTCGGTCTCGATGCCGTGCAGACGGTCGGGCTTACCGACCCGCGGTTGGCAGAAGGAATCATGATGAAGTATTCGAGCAGTCGGGCAGGAGGACAGCGTGGCGAGTAAGACGCGAGTTCACGATCTCGCATCCGAATTCGGCATTTCCAGCGAGCAGATTCTCAAGATGCTGGCTGATCTGGACATTCACGTCCGGAGCCACCTGTCATCCTTGGACGCGGGACAGGTCGCACTGGTTCGCGCCCGTTGGGAGCGTGAGAAGCGCCGGGCGAGCCAACCCGCCGCGCCCAAGAAGGGGCGCCGGAAGGCCACCAAGCGGGCCAAGGCGGAGCCGAAACCCGAGGCCACGGAGGAGCCGGCGCGCCCGAAGCGGCGCCGCCGCACCGCGGCCGAAGTCGCCGCGCGCCAGGCGGAGGAAGACGAGCGCCAGCGTGAGGAAGAGGAGGCCGCCGCCGCCGCGCTCGAAGTCGAGGCCAAAGCGGCCCCCGCGCCCAAGCCCTCCATCGAGGAGCGCGCGGCGGCCCTCTTCCGCGACGTCCCGGCGACCCCGGACACCGTCGAGGTCGACGAACCGCCGGTCGAGGCCGAGCCCGTCGAAGCGGCGGCTCCCGAGACCGAAGCACCGGCACCCGAAGAGGCCGCGGCAGCGGCTCCGTCCGCTCCGCCGGCCGAGCCGACGACGGAAGAGCCCAAGGCCGAGCCGCAGCGTCCGGCCGCGCGCGCCGAATCGGTGAAACCGCTGCGCATCCCGCGCCCCGCCGGCGGCATCAAGCCGGTCGCATCCGCCCAGCCGGGCCCCCGTCCCATCGCGTCCGCCGCGCCCGGTGAAGGCGTCGAGGAGCGGCGGCGCGACAAGAAGAAGCGCAAGAAGGGCAAGCGCTCACAGGTGGACCAGGAAGCGGTGCAGGCGAACATCAGCCGCACGCTCGCGTCCATCAAGAGCGGCCCAACGTCGCGCCGCGGTAGTCGGCGTCGTGACGAGGAGCCGAGCTTCCGCGAGCGCGAGGAGCAGCGGCTCCAGGAGCAGCGCGAGCGCGAGAAGACGCTGGTCCGCGTGAACGAATTCATCACCGTCGCCGAGCTCGCCGACATTCTCAAGGTGAGTCCCACCGACATCATCACCTTCTGCTTCAAGGAGCTGGGGATGATGGTCACGGTGAACCAGCGGCTCGATTTCGATCAGATCGAGCTGATCGCCGGTGAGTTCGGCTTCCAGGCGGTGCAGGAAGAGGAGTATGCCTCCGCCGTCGCCGAGGAGGTCGAGGACGAGGACGCGGAAGAGGATCTCACGTCGCGTCCGCCGGTCGTGACCGTCATGGGCCACGTCGACCACGGTAAGACCTCGCTGCTGGACTACGTGCGGAAGACGAACGTCATCGCGGGCGAGTCGGGCGGCATCACGCAGCATATCGGCGCTTATCACGTCGAGGTGGATGGTGGCAAGGGCATCACGTTCCTCGACACGCCGGGCCACCAGGCGTTCACCGCCATGCGCGCGCGCGGTGCGCAGGTGACCGACATCGTGGTGCTCGTCGTCGCCGCGGACGATCAGGTCATGCCCCAGACGATCGAGGCGATCAGTCACGCGAAGAACGCGGGCGTCCCGCTCATCGTGGCCATCAACAAGATCGATCTTCCCAACGCCAACGTGGACAAGGTGAAGCAGGACCTGCTGCAGAACGGTGTCGTGCTCGAGGAGTTCGGCGGCGACACGCTCGCGCAGGCGATCTCGGCGAAGACGGGCACGGGCGTGGACGACCTCCTCGCCAAGGTGCTGCTCCAGGCCGAGCTGCTCGACAAGAAGGCCAATCCGGACCGGCACGCGCGGGGCACCGTCATCGAGAGCAGTCTCGATCCAGGGAAGGGCCCCGTCGCCACGGTGCTCGTGCAGAACGGGACGCTCGAGGTGGGCCAGGACTTCATCTGCGGCAATCTCGCCGGCCGCGTGCGGGCCATGCTCGACGAGCGCGGCAACCGCATCGACAAGGCGGGACCGTCCATGCCGGTGCAGGTCCTCGGCTTCGACGGCGTGCCGCAGGCGGGCGACAATTTCATGGTCGTGGCCGACGCCTCCCAGGCGCGGGACATCGCGCAGAAGCGCCAGCGCCTCGATCGCGAAGCCCAGCACCGGCGCACCACGCGCGGCGTCTCGCTCGAGGACCTCTCGAAGCAGATCGAGGAGGGCCAGGTCCAGACCCTCAAGATCATCATCAAGGCGGACCAGGGCGGTCCGGCCGAGGCGCTCGCCGATGCGTTCGCCCAGCTCTCGACCGCCGAGGTCAAGGTCGAGGTGATCCACCGCGGCGTCGGCGCCATCACCGAGAGCGACGTGCTGCTCGCCAAGGCGTCCGAAGCGATCGTCGTGGGCTTCCACGTGCGGCCCGACGCCAACGCGCGCGCCGCGGCAGACCGCGAGAAGGTCGACATTCGTACCTACCGCGTGATCTACGAGGCGGTGGAAGAAATCCGGTCGGCCCTCGAGGGTCTCCTCGCGCCCGAACAGCGCGAGGTCGTGCTCGGCGAGGCCGAAGTCCGCGAGACGTTCAAGATCTCGGGCGTCGGCGTCATCGCCGGCTGCTACGTGCGCAACGGCGTCATCCGGCGAACCGCGAAGGTGCGGGTCGTGCGGGACGGCGTCGAAGTCTATCAGGGCCAGCTCGCGAGCCTCAAGCGCTTCAAGGACGACGTGCGCGAGGTGAAGGAGGGCCTCGAGTGCGGTATCGGCGTCGAGAACTTCAACGACGTGAAGGTCGGCGACGTGCTCGAGGCGTTCGAGATTCAGGAGATCGCGCGGTCGCTCGAGTCGGCCGGGACCGCGGGCAACGCCTAGTCCGCGTATCGGCCTCGTCACCTGGGACCTGCACCTGAACGGGTGCCAGTCCCTCAAGGACAAGCGCCGGATCATCAAAAGTCTCAAGGACCGGCTGCACAACACATTCAACGTCTCGGTCGCCGAGACCGGGCATCACGAGCTCTGGCAGCGTGCGGAGTTGACCTGTGCGGTGGTGGCCAGTGACCAGCGCCACGTCGAGCAGGTGCTCGCCGCCGCCGGCCGCTTCGTCGCCGAGCACGGCCTCGCGCGCGTCATCGACGCCGAGACCAGTTTCCTATGACGAAACGCAGTCACCACCGCCCCGAACGCGTCGCCACCCTGATCCAGGAGACCGTGGCCCATGCGCTCGCGACCTCCCTCAAGGACCCGCGCGTCGGCTTCGTCACCATCACCGGCGTCACCGTCTCGCCCGACACCTCGCACGCAACCCTGCGGGTGAGCGTGATGGGATCCGAGGAGGAGAAGACGAAGGCGCTCGAAGGCCTCGAGAGTGCCCGCGGCTTCCTGCGCTCGCGCGTCGCGCAGTCGCTGAGTCTTCGCATCGCGCCCGAGCTGCATTTTGAGATCGACCGCGGCCTCGAGCACGCGCGCCGCATCGACTCGATCCTGGAGCAGATCAAGCGGGACGAGCCGTCCGACTGATGGACGGATTTCTCCCCGTCGACAAGCCGGCGGGTCCGACCTCGCATGACGTCGTGGCCGCGGTGCGCCGCCGGTGGCGTACCCGCCGCGTCGGGCATGCCGGCACGCTCGATCCCTTCGCGACCGGTCTCTTGCTCGTGCTCGTGGGGCGCGCGACACGCCTGGCGCCCTATCTCGTGGGACTCTCCAAGCGCTACACCGGGACCATCCGCTTGGGCGCGCGCACCGATACCGACGACGCCACCGGGCAGACCGTCGAGGAACACCCGACGGACCGTGTCACCGACGCGGCGATCCACGCGGGGATGGAGGCACTGACGGGAGCGATCGCGCAGGTCCCGCCCGCGTACTCGGCGAAGAAGCTCGGCGGCCAGCCCGCGCATCGCCGGGTACGCCGCGGCGAGGCGGTCACCCTCGCCGCGCAGCCGGTGACCGTCCATCGCTTCGCGATGACCGGCCGCGACGCGGACGACGTGACGTTCGATGCCGAGGTGGGAAGCGGAACCTATGTCCGCGCGCTCGCCCGCGACCTCGGCCAAGCGCTCGGCTGCGGTGCCCATCTCACGGCCCTCCGGCGTACCGCCGTGGGCCCGTGGCGTATCGAGGAGGCCGCGCCGCTCGCGGCAGTGGAGGACGGTTCGGCGGAGCTCCTGGCGCCCGCTGCCGCCCTGCCGCATCTGCCGCGGCACGCCGTGCGCCCGGAGGAACGCGAGCTGCTCCGCAACGGCCGCGCGATTCCCGACGGTGCCGCCGACGGCGCGGCCGTGGCCCTTCTGGCCGACGGCGTGCTCGTCGCGGTCGCCGAAGCCACCGACGGCCGGCTGCAACCGCGGGTGGTGCTCGACACATGATCGGGGAAACGGTGGTGACGGTCGGGAGCTTCGACGGCGTGCACCGCGGGCACTGGCGCATCCTGCAGGAGATCGCCGAGCGCGCGCACCGCACGGGCCGCCGGAGTCTCCTGGTCACCTTCGAGCCCCACCCGCTCGAGGTCGTGAATCCCCAGGCGGCGCCGCTGCTGCTCACCTTGAGCGACGAGCGGCGCGAAGTGCTCGCCCAGAGCGACCTCGACGCGGTGGCGTTCATGCCGTTTACCCGGGTACTCTCGAACTACACGCCGGAGGCGTTCGTCCGTCTCCTCCTTGAGCGCTTCCAGATGGCGGAGCTCGTGATCGGCCACGACCACGGCTTCGGGCGCCACCGGTCGGGCGACGAGCACGTGGTGCAGGACCTGGGCGAGAAGCTCGGGTTCGGGGTGGACGTCGTGGCGCCGGTGGAGGTGGATGGCCGGGTGGTGTCCTCGACGCTCATCCGGCGCGCAGTGGCGGGGGGCGACCTCGACACCGCTCGGCAGCAGCTCGGCCGGTCCTACGCGATCGCGGGCACCGTGGTGCGGGGCGCGGGGCGCGGCCGAACCCTCGGCTACCGGACGATCAACCTCGCGCCTCCCGATTCCCGCAAGCTGCTCCCGCCGGACGGGGTATATGCCGTGCGCGTGGAGTGGCGGGATGGGAGCTCCGGGGGCATGATGCACATGGGGGCGCGGCCCACGTTCGGGGACGTGGAGCGCTCCCTGGAGGTCCATCTGCTCGACGGTGCGCCCGATCTCTACGGCCAGCTGGTCAAGATCTCCTGGGTGGCGCGGCTCCGCGACGTGATGTCGTTTCCGTCGCCGGCCGCCCTCACGGCGCAACTCGATCGAGACTTCGCGGCCGCCCAATCCGTCTTGGCAGTGCCCCCGGCGGGCCCGCCTGGTTAAGTTGTCCTCACTTTTTCCGCGATCCCTATGCTCAGCTCAATCCGGAACCGCATCATCATCATCCTGCTCCTCACCGCGTGGAGCGTCTACAAGCTCGTGCCGACCACCCAACACATCGTGACGATGGTGGATGGCCGGCCGAGGGACACGGTGCAGACGCGGACGCCGCTCAAGCTCGGTCTCGACCTGCAGGGGGGCATTCACCTCGCGCTCGAGATCGACGACAGCCGGGGGGCCATTCCCAACAAGGCGGACGCGCTCGATCGCGCGCTCAAGATCATCCGGACCCGCATCGACCAGTTCGGCGTGGCCGAGCCGCTCGTGCAGAAGGAAGGGACCGACCGGATCATCGTCGAGCTGCCCGGGGAGAAGGACCCGGCACGGGCCAAGCAGATCGTGGAGAAGCAGGCGTTCCTCGAGTTCCGCATCACGGACATGCAGAATCAGTTCCGCGCGGCGCTGCCGGCCATGGACGCGGCGCTGAAGAAAGCGGGCGTCACCACGAGCTCCGGGGCCCAACAATCCGAGGCGGCGACACCCTCGCAGGTGCAGAAGCTCCTGGGTGCCGATACGGGGAAGGCCGCGAAGGACACCGCGGCCGCCGACACCACGCTTCAGCAGGGCGGCGCACTGAGCTCGCTGCTCTACCAGGGGGCGGTCCCGGGCGAGTTCCTGGTGCCGCAGGAATCGCGGCTCCGAGTGGACAGCCTGATCCACCTCCCGGCGGTGACGGACAACATGCCGCGCGGCCTCGAGCTGCTCTGGGGCAACGCCGTCCAGTCACAGGGAACGCGGGCGTATTGGCCGCTCTACGCCGTCAACCAGAAGCCGATCATCACCGGCGATCAGCTCGCCGACGCCAAGGCCACGATCGACCAGGTGTACAATCACCCGATCGTCACCTTCGAGCTCACGCGCGGCGGCGGACGGATCTTCTCGCGTGAGACGGCGCGGCACATCAAGGACTACATGGCGATCGTGCTCGATCGCCGCGTCCAGGGCACGCCGCCCATCATCGAGAGTGAGATCGGGCGCAATGGACAGATCGACCTGCAGAACTCCACCCTGCAGCAGGCCCAGGACCTCGCCCTCGTGCTCCGCGCGGGCGCGCTCCCGGCGCCGCTCAAGATCGTGGACGAGCGGACGGTGGGGCCGAGCCTCGGCAAGGACTCGATCGCGGACGGCGAGCGCGCCGCGATCATCGGTGCCGTCCTGGTGGTGCTGCTCGTGGGCCTCTACTACCGCCGCGCCGGTCTCCTCGCCATCCTCGCGCTCGGCTTCTACGGCCTCTTCACGCTCGGCGCCCTCGCGAGCTTCGGTGCGACGCTCACGCTCCCGGGTCTCGCCGGCTTCGTCCTGTCCATCGGCATGGCCGTGGACGCGAACGTGCTGATCTTCGAGCGCATGCGAGAGGAGCTCGCCCAGGGCAAATCGGCCCGAGTGGCCGTCGATGCCGGCTTCCAGCACGCGATGCCGGCCATCGTGGACTCCAACCTCACCACCGTCCTCACCGCACTCTTCCTGTTCCAGTTCGGGACCGGACCCGTGAAGGGCTTCGCCGTCACGCTGACCGTCGGCATCTTCGCCTCCTTCATCACGGCGGTCTTCATCACGCGCACGTTCTTCCTCATCTGGTTGCAGCGGCGCAACCCGGCGAAGGAGCTGGTCATCTAGTTATGCGACTCTTCGATAAGGCGCACTACGATTTTCTCGCGGTCCGCAAGACGGCGTACGTCATCACGGCGCTCCTCGCCGCCACCGGCCTCACGTTCCTGGCCGTCCGGGGCGTGAACGAGAGCATCGAGTTCACGGGCGGCACCGAGATCCAGCTGCAGACCAACCAGCCCGACATCAACACCGGGACGCTGCGCAGCGCGCTCAACGCGAGCGGCATCCGCGGCGCCGAGATCCAGACGTTCGGCGCGCCCAACGAATTCATCATCCGGGCGCAGGTGGCGATGGCCGGCACGGACACGGTGTCGACGCAGCAGGCGCAGGCCGTCGTGGATTCGGCCCTGACGCACAAGCTGGGCAAGGATGCCTACACCATCGAGGGGGTGTATGCCGTGAGCCCCCGTGTGGGGAGTGAACTCCGCACCAAAGCGGTGACGGCGGTGCTCCTCTCGTTCGGGGCGACCCTCATCTACCTCTGGTTCCGCTTCGAGTGGCGCTTCGCGGTGGGGGCCATTCTCGCCACGGTCCACGACATCATCGGGACGGTCGCGTTCATCTCGATGCTGCACCTGGAGATCAGCCTCGTCGTCGTGGCGGCCGTGCTCACGATCGTCGGCTACTCGCTCAACGACACGATCATCGTCTTCGACCGCGTGCGCGAGAATCTCCGGAAGTACAAACGCCAGAACCTCTACGAGGTGCTCAATCTGAGCGTGAACGAGACGCTGCCGCGCACCGTGCTCACGGCGGGCACGACGTTGGTCGCGACCCTCGCGCTGCTGATCTTCGGCGGCGAGGTGATCCGCGGGTTCGCCTGGGTCATGACCTTCGGTATCGCCACCGGTACGTTCTCGTCCATCTACATCGCCTCTCCGGTATTCCTCTGGATCGAGCGCCGTTGGCCCGGCGAGGATGCGCGCGGCGCGCGGGCCCTCCCGTCGCCCGCGGCGGCGACCCCGGAGGCGGGCTGAGCGCGGTCGCTCCGTGCTCATCGACACGCACTGTCACCTGGGCGACGCCGCCTTCGAGGCGGATCGTCCCGCCGTGGTCGCGCGCGCCGCGGAGGTGGGCGTCACCCACGTCGTGATCGTCGCCGACTCCGTTGCCGCCACGGCGCGGGCCATCGATTTGGCCCGCACGCATGGGCTGTCGGCCACGGCGGGCGTGCATCCGCACGAGGCCAAGACGTGGTCCGCCGAGACCGCGGCGGCCGTCGCGGATCACGCCGCGCAGCCCGAAGTCATCGCCATCGGCGAAACCGGACTCGATTACCACTACGATTTTTCCCCCCGCGACGCCCAGCGCCGCGCGTTCGCGGCACAGCTCCAGCTCGCCGCGGATCGCACACTCCCGGTGGTGATCCATGCCCGGGAAGCGGATGACGACGTGACGGCGATGCTGGCGGAGCACGCGGCCGCCGTGCCTGCCCTCATCCTGCACTCGTTCAGCTCCGGGCCCGCCCTCTTCGAGGCGGGCCTTTCCGTCGGTGCCTACTTCGGCTTCAGTGGGATGGTCACGTTCAAGAACTGGCCGCATGGCGACTACGTCACGACCTGTCCCGCCGACCGGCTCCTCGTCGAAACCGACGCGCCCTACCTCGCGCCCGTGCCGCATCGCGGGCGCCGCAATGAACCCGCGTTCGTGCGTGACGTCGCCGAACGCGTCGCCCAGCTCCGCGACACCGACCTCCCGTCGGTCGCGGAGCTCACTTCTCACAACGCCGCGCGCTGCTTCGGCCCGCGTGTGGCCCAACTCCCTCTCACGACATGACGAAGCCCGTCCCGACCGATATCGCCATCGCGCAGGCCGCGAAGCTCCGCCCGATCATGGACGTCGCTCACGACCTCGACCTCACCCCCGATGATCTCATCCCCTACGGCCATACGAAGGCCAAGGTGCGCCTCGACGTGGTGCGCAAGCAGCCGCGCCGCGGCCGCCTGGTACTCGTCACCGGAATCAACCCGACCGCCGCGGGGGAGGGGAAGTCCACCGTCACGATCGGCCTCACCCAGGCCCTCCAGCGCATGAAGCAGCGCGTGGTGGCCTGCGTGCGTGAGCCGAGTCTGGGTCCCGTCTTCGGGATCAAGGGCGGCGCCGCGGGCGGCGGATACGCCCAGGTCGTGCCGATGGAAGACATCAACCTGCACTTCACCGGCGATTTCCACGCGATCACGAGCGCGCACAACCTGCTCTCCGCCTTGCTCGACAACCACCTGCACCAGGGCAACGCCCTCACCATCGACCCCCGGCGCATCACCTGGCCACGCACACTCGACATGAACGATCGCGCCCTCCGGCACATCGTGGTGGGGTTGGGCGGCACGACGGGCGGCGTTCCGCGCGAGGAGCGCGTGGTGATCACGCCCGCGAGCGAGATCATGGCGATCATGGCGCTCGCCACCGATCAGCAGGATCTCGAGGAACGGCTCGGCCGCATCATCGTGGGCGCCACCTGGGCACGGAACGCGGTCCGCGCCGCCGATCTCAAGGCGGCGGGCGCCATGGCGCTCCTCCTCAAGGACGCGCTCCTGCCGAATCTGGTGCAGACACTCGAGGGCGGTCCCGCGTTCGTGCACTGCGGGCCGTTCGGCAACATCGCGCACGGCTGCAATTCGGTGGTCGCCACCGACACGGCGCTCCGGCTCGCCGATCTCGTGATCACCGAAGCCGGGTTCGGCGCCGATCTCGGCGCGGAGAAGTTCTTCGACATCAAGTGCCGCGCGGCCGATCTCGAGCCCGAAGTCGCCGTCGTCGTGGCCACCGTGCGCGCACTCAAGCTGCACGGCGGCGCGTCGAAGGATGCGCTCGGTACGCCCGATCCCAAGGCCGTGGAGCGCGGGTTCGCCAACCTCCAGCGGCATCTCGAAAACGTCGCCAAGTTCGGCGTGCCGGCCGTGGTGGCGCTCAACCGCTTCGTGAGCGACAGCGACGAGGAGCTCGCGGTGATCGAGAACGGCTGCAAGGCGCTCGGGGTCCCCGTGGCGCTCACCGAGGTCTGGGAAAAGGGCGGGGAAGGCGGCATGGCGCTCGCCGAAGCGGTGCTCGCGCGGCTCGCGGAGGGCAAGGCCCACTTCAAGCCGATTTACGACGAGACCAAGCCCATCAAGGAGAAGATCGAGACCATCGCGCGCGAGATCTACCGCGCCGATGGCGTGGATTATCTCCCCGCCGCCGACCGCGCGATCAAACAGCTCGACGCGTTCGGGCTCGGCCAGACGCCGATCTGCATGGCCAAGACCCAGTATTCCTTCAGCGACGACCCGGCCAAGCTCGCGGCACCCACCGGATTCCGCATGACCGTCCGGGACGCCTATCCGTCGGCCGGTGCAGGATTCGTGGTCGTCATGACCGGCGACGTGATGACCATGCCCGGCCTGGGCAAGACGCCCGCGGCCGAGCGGATGCGCGTCGCCGCCGACGGAACCATCGAAGGGCTCTTCTAGCCCGGAGGATCAGCGCATCATGGACGCCATCTCCACTCCCAACGCCCCGGCGGCGATCGGGCCGTACAGCCAGGCCATCGCCGCGGGCGGCGTCGTCTATACCGCCGGTCAGATTCCCCTCGACCCCACGACGGGCGAGATGGTGACCGGCGACGTCGCGGCCCAGACCGAGCGGGTCTTCCAGAACCTGGCGGCCGTCCTCGCGGCGGCCGGCACCGGTCTCGACCGTGTGGTCAAGGCCACCGTCTACCTCGCCGACATGGCGGACTTCCCCGCGATGAACGAGGTTTACGCGAAGCACTTCGGTGACCACCGCCCCGCGCGGTCCACGGTCGCGGTGAAGACACTGCCGAAGAACGCGAGGGTCGAGATCGATCTGATCGCTCTCACGTCCTGACCGGACATCCCCGGGGGCGGATCGGGCCTGGTGGTCCGCGCGGTCTTCAAAACCGTTGGGAGGCGCCGGTGGCGGCTCCGGTGGGTTCGATTCCCACACGCTCCCGCCACCCATCGGGACCATGCGACGCGCGTTCATCGTCCTGAACCCCGCCGCGGGCCGCGGCCGCGGGCGTGCCCTCGCCCGCGACATCACCGACGCGATCCGTGCGGCGGGATTCGACGTCACGGTCGGCGAGTCACGTGCGCCGGGTGACGAGCGCCGGGTCGCGGAAGAGGCGGTGCGGACGGGGTGGAATCTGCTCGTCGCCGCGGGCGGCGACGGCACCGTGCATGGGGTCGCCAACGGCCTCCTCCGCGCGGAACGGCCGGCGACCGTGGGCGTGGTCCCCATCGGGACCGGCAACGACTTCGCGCGCCTCGTCGGTGCGCCCGTCGGCGATCTCGCCACCGCCGCCGAGATCGTCGCCCAGGGCACCGACCGCACGTTCGACGTCGGCCGGACCGGCGGAGAATTCTTCACCAACGGGCTCGGCGTGGGCTTCGATACGGAGGTGATCCGGCAGATGCAGCGCCTGCCCCGGTTGCGCGGGTTCGCCCTCTACCTCGCCGCCGTCTATCGCACCTTCTTCGCGTTTCGACCGCGCACACTCCACGTGACCGCCGCGGAACACGAAGAGCAGGGACCGCTCATGCTCGCGGAGGTGTCGATCGGGATTTCGGCGGGCGGGGGCTTCCGGCTCACGCCCGATGCGGATCCGACCGACGGCCTCTTCGACGTCTGCCTCATTCGGCGCGTCGGCCTCGCGCGCTTTCTCTGGTACGTCCCGCGCGTCATCACCGGAACCCACCGGCGTCTCGCGCCGGTCACCCTCTTCCGCAGCGCCCATCTCACGCTCGAGACCCCCGGCCGCCCACTCGTCATGCATCTCGACGGGGAGCTCCGCGAGCCCGGCGGCGAAACGATCACGGTGGACGTCGTCCCCCGGCGGCTCACGGTCCGATGCGCCGCCTCCTGATCCTCCTCGCGGCCCTCGCGTGCACCGCGGCGCCCGCCGCGGCGCAGTTTCCCGTGCAGCCCACCCGGCCGGCCCAGCGTGACTCCGCGCAGCTCGCGCGCGATACGATCAAGGTCCCGTCGTTCCGGATTCCGCCCCCGGTCTCGCCGCTCGGCGCGATGTGGCGCTCGATGCTCCTTCC
>DATFMZ010000077.1:0-3965 GCA_035266665.1 Gemmatimonadales bacterium
CCCTGCCCCATGAGCGGCGCCTCGATCCGGTCCCCGCGATTCATCCAGCGATAGTTGAGGCGCCCGTGATCACAGATGAAGAAGCGGTTCACGGCCTCGTTGGGACGCGGCTTGAGCCGGACGACGACGTTCTGCCGCGTCTCGACCGTGACGTTGCACCCCTGGGAGCATCCCGTGCAGATCCCGGCCGCCTGATCGAGCTCCCAGGCGCGCGCTTTGTGGAGGAAGTCCTTGGAGAGGAGGGAACCCACCGGACAGAGATCCACCACGTTGCCGGCCCACGGGTGATCCAGCGCCTCGTCGGGGTGCACCCCGATGACGGCGCGGTCGCCGCGGTCGCTCACGTTGAGGATGGCGTCGTCCGCGACGTGCTCCATGAACCGCACGCACCGCGTGCAGAGGATGCAGCGGTTGGGAACGTACAGGATGTCGCCACCGAAGTCCTCGACCGGATTGAACCGCTTCGGATAGGTCGGCGTATAGCGCGTATTGGCGCGGCCTTCCTGGAAGGTGTAGTCCTGCAGCTCGCACTCACCGGCCTGATCGCAGATCGGGCAGTCGAGCGGATGGTTGATGAGCAGGAACTCCAGCACGCTCTCCCGCGCCTTGAGCGCCTGATCTGAGAAGACCTTCACCACCTGCCCCTCGGCCACCTGCGTCGCGCAGGCGATCTGGAGCTTCGGCGCCTTCTCGATCTCCACCAGACACATCCGGCAAACGCCCGCGATCGGCAGGCCCGGGTGATAGCAGTAGTGCGGGATCAGCACGCCGGCCTGCTTGGCGGCCTCGAGGATCGTCGTCCCCTTCGGCACGCTGACGGGCACGCCGTCGATGGTCAGATTGACGAGTTCGGTCGTAGTGTCGGCCATGGCCTCACGCATGCGCCATCAGAGGCTGCTTCGCGCCCGTGATGTACGCTTCGAATTCGTTCCGGAATTTCTTGATCCCGCTCGCGACCGGCGTCGCGCACGAGTCGCTCAGCACGCAGATCGTCTTGCCGGTCATCTGCTCGCCGAGATCGAGCAGAAGATCGAGATCCCCCATGGATCCCTCGCCGGCGAGGATCCGTTCGAGGATCCGCACCGTCCACGCGGTGCCCTCGCGGCACTGCGTGCACTGCGCGCACGACTCGTGCGCGTAGAATTTGGCGAGGCGCATGATCTGATAGACCATGTCGGCGGTCTCGTCGAAGACGATGACGCCGCCCGAACCCAACATCGTGCCCTGCGCGACGCAGCCCTCGTAATCGAGCTGGCAGGCTTCCGTCTCCTCGCGATTGAGGATCGGCACCGAGGAGCCGCCGGGAATGCACGCCTTGAGGGTGCGCCCGCCGGCGATGCCACCGCAGAGATCGTACAGGAGATCCTTGAGGGGGAATCCCATCGTGACCTCGTAGTTCCCCGGCTTGGCGACGTGACCGCAGACGCTGAACAGTTTGGTGCCGGTGCTCTTCTCGTTGCCGAGGCAGAGGCCCTTGTACCACTCCGCGCCGCGATTCACGATGTGCGGCACCGCGGCGAGCGTCTCGACGTTGTTGATCGTGGTCGGCTTGCCGAATACGCCGGCCGCCGCCGGGAAGGGCGGCTTGATCCGGGGATTGCCCCGGCGCCCCTCGATGGAGTTCATCAGCGCCGTTTCTTCGCCGCAGATATAGGCGCCGGCGCCGCGGTGGATGTAGAGATCGATCCGCTTCCCGGACCCCATCGCGTTCTTGCCGAGAATCCCCGCCTGGTACGCCTCGGCGAGCGCGGCTTCCATGATCCGCAGCGGCTCGGTGAACTCCCCGCGGATGTAGATGTACCCGACCTCGGCCTGGATGCCGTGACAGGCGATCGCGCAGCCTTCGATCAGCGCATGCGGCGTCCACCGCATGATCTCGCGATCCTTGAAGGTGCCCGGTTCCGACTCGTCCGCGTTGCAGCAGAGATAGTGCGGGCCCTTCTTCTCCTTCGGCATGAAGGACCACTTGACGCCGGTGGGGAATCCCGCGCCGCCCCGGCCGCGGAGGCCCGACGCCTTCACCGTCTCGACCAGCTCGGCGACCGGCATCCCGAGGGCCTTCTCGAGCGCAACGTATCCGCCGCGCTTCTTCCACCCCGCGACAGTCCGCGCCTCGGCGTCCCCGAAGTATTCGGAGAGCACCACCGTTTCGTTCGGGTGCGACTTGTGGGGATAGCCCATCTAGGATGCCCTCCCCTGCCGCTGCTGCCGCTGCTGCCGCTGCTGCCCCATCATGAATACTTCTCCAGGAGCGCCGGAACCCGCTCCGGCGTCACGCCGTCGATGAAGTCGTCGTCGATCAGTACGGGCGTCGCGAAGCCGCACGCCCCGAGGCACTCCACCTCGATCACCGTGAAGCGGCCGTCGGGCGACGTCGCGCCCAGCTCGCCGCATTTCGTGTGCTCGAGGAACGCGTCCACCACCTTCTCGGCGCCGCAGATGTTGCAGGGACTCGTGGTGCAGACCTGAATGAAGTGGCGGCCGACCGGGTGCGTGTGATACATCGTATAGAAGGTCACGACGCCCTTGACGACCGCCGGTGTGATCTCGAGCACCTCCGCCACCTCGGCCATCGCCTCGTCCGAGACCCAGCCGCGTGCCTGCTGCACCAGCCAGAGCGCGGGGAGCAGCGCGCCGCGCTTGGTGGGATAGCGCGTCAGGATCTCATCGAGCCGCGCGCGCCGCTCGCCGGTGAAGACCGGTTCGTACGTTTCGGCCGTCTTCATGTCAGCGATCGACCTCCCCCATGACGATATCGACGCTCGCGTTGATCGCGATCAGGTCGCTCAGCAGGTGGCCTTCGGCCATCTTCGGCAACGCGGCCAGGTTGATGAACGTGGGCGGCCGAACGCGCCACCGCACCGGCTTCGCCGTGCCGTCCGACACCAGGTACGTGCCGAACTCCCCCTTCGGCCCCTCGATCGGGAAGTACGCTTCGCCGACCGGTGCCTTCACCCCTTCCATCACCTGCTTGAAATGGAAGATCATCGCTTCCATGTCGTTCATCGCCGCGTGCTTGGGCGGCAGGCTCACGCGGGGGTCGGCGATGTTCATGGGGCCGTCCGGGAGGCGGTCGAGCGCCTGCTCCAGGATCCGCACGGACTGATAGAGCTCCTCGAAGCGCACCAGGTACCGGTCGTACACGTCGCCGTGCCGGCCCACCGGGATCTCGAAGTCGTACGTCTCGTAGTCGAGGTACGGCCGGTCCTTGCGCACGTCGTAGTCGACGCCGCTCGCCCGAAGCATCGGCCCGGAGAGCGAGAAGTTGGTGGCTTCCTCGGCGGAGAGCACGCCGATGCCCTGGGTGCGGCCCACCCAGATCCCGTTCCGCGTGAGCGCGCGATCCACCTCGGCAAGCGTCTTCGGGAAGGTCTTGCAGAAGTTCCGGAGCCCTTCAACGAAGCCGTCGGGCACATCGGCCATCATCCCACCCACGCGGGTGAGGCTGGTGGTGAGGCGCGCGCCCGTCCACGCTTCCTGGAGATCGTAGATCCGCTCGCGCTCCTGGAAGCACCAGAGAAACGGCGTGAAGGCGCCGATGTCGATACCGGTGGTGCCCACCCAGACCAGATGCGAGATGATGCGGCTCATCTCGCACGCGATCACCCGCAGCACCTTGCAGCGTTCGGTGATCTCGATCCCCATCAGCTTCTCGGCCGCGAGCGCGAACCCGACGTTGTTCGACATCGGGGCGAGGTAATCCATGCGGTCGGTGAGGGGGATGATCTGATTGTAGAAGCGGTATTCGCCGAGCTTCTCGAATCCGGAGTGCAGGTAGCCGACGTGCGGAATCACCCGCTTGACCACCTCGCCATCGAGCTCGACCACCAGCCGGAGCACGCCGTGCGTCGCGGGATGCTGTGGACCGATGTTGATCAGCATGTGCTCGCCGCCGAGATCCATCTCGCCTTCGCCCGCGGCGTCGGCGGAGCCCCCCAGCGGGATGCGGGCCGGCCGGCCCGCCG
>DATFMZ010000078.1:0-15994 GCA_035266665.1 Gemmatimonadales bacterium
GTCGTCGGTACGGGGACGCGTCACCAGGACGCGACGTCCGGTGAGCGCGTTCATGTGAGAAGGCTCCGCGCGCCTGCGTCGATCGCCTGTTGGGCGAGCCGCCGGGCGAGCGCGACGAGATCCTCGAGGGGCGCGTGCCCGTCGACACGCACCAACTCACGCCCGTCCTCCGAGGCGACGAGGCCGCGGAGCCGAAATTCCCCGTTCTGCGACGGCGAGGGCTCGGCGAGCGCCGCGATCGGCGCCGCGCACCCTCCGCCCAGTGCGTCCAAGAAGGCCCGTTCGGCGTCGGTCGCGACGTGGACGGCCAGATCGTCGAGCGACGCCAGCACGTTCCGCGTCGCCTCGTCGGCGGCGCGGCACTGGACCGCGAGCGCGCCCTGCCCGGGGGCCGGGAGCATCGTGTCGAACGGGAGATAGTCGGCGATCGCGTCCTCGAGCCCGAGTCGCAGGACGCCCGCGGCGGCGATCACGACGGCGTCGTAGGCGCCGAGCCGCACCTTCCGCACGCGCGTGTCCACGTTGCCGCGGAGCGGGAGCAGGGTGAGATCGGGACGCACGGCGCGCAGCTGCGCCGCGCGGCGCGTGCTCGACGTGCCGACCTGTGCACCGGGCGGCAGCGACGTGAGCGTCGTGCCCGGCGCCGCGATCAGCACGTCACGCGGATCCGTCCGGAAGAAGACGGCGGGGACCACGAGATCGTCCGCGATCTCGGTCGGCAGATCCTTGAGCGAGTGCACGGCGAAGTCGATCGTGCCGGCGCGGAGCGCCGCCTCGAGCGCCTCGGTGAACACGCCCTTGCCGCCGATCTCGGGGAGCGGGCGCACCTGATCCCGATCGCCCTCCGTGGAGACGAGCACTTCTTCCGTGGCCGCGCCGGTACGCTCACGCAGCGCCTCCGCCACGCGCGCGGTCTGCCACCGCGCGAGGGCCGAGGCCCGCGTGCCGCTCCGCAGCCGTTCGGCCGTCTTCATGCGGCGCTGCCGCCGGCCGCGCGCCGGGCACTCGTGCCGTCGAGGCCGAAGAGCTCGCGCGTGACGTGCGTGTACGTTTGCGCCTGCTCGGGATCACTCGCCTCCCGCAGGCGGCGCGTGGGCTCGTGCAGGAGCTTGGTGACGAGGGAGCGCGAGAACGCCTCGATCTGCTGCTTCAGCTCCGGTGCGAGATCGTCGCCGAGGCGTCGGAGCATCCGCTCGACTTCGCGTGCGCGGATCGCCTCGCCGCGCGCATGCATCTCCGCCAGGAGCGGTCGGAGCGCGGCACTGCGGCGCCACTCCTCGAAGTGCTGGACCTCTTGATCGATGATCAGCTCGACCGCCGGCACCTCACGGCGCCGCAGCTCGAGATTCCCGTCGAGCCGGGCCTGGAGCGCGTCGAGATCGTACACCTCGGTGTCGGGAAACTGGGCGACCTCGGGCTCGACGTCACGCGGGACCGCGATGTCGACGAAGATCCGGCGTCGCGCGCCCGCTTCGTGATCGCGTGCCCGCGCAATCAACTCGCGCGTGAGCACCGCATGGGGCGCACCGGTGGACGACAGCACGGCGTCGGCCCCCGCAATCGCGGCGGCGAGCTCGTGCCAGGCCAGCGCTTCGGCGCCCCACGCTTCGGCCACCTGCGCGGCGTGCTCCGCCGTGCGGCTGATCACCCGCAGGTGCCGCACGCCGTGCGCGCGGAGCGCCTCGCCCGCGAGGCGTCCCATCTTCCCCGTGCCGACGATCAGAACGGAGAGATCGGCGAGCGGGCCGGCGACGTCCGCGAGCAGGCGCACCGCCTCGGTGCTCACGCTCGCCGGATGATGGCAGATCCCGGTCTCGGCGCGCGCGCGGCGGCCGGCACGAATCGCGGTGTGAAATGCTTCTTCGATTAGAGGACCGACGGTGCCGATAGCCCGCGCGGCGTCAAACGCGTGGTGCACCTGTCCGAGGATCTCCGACTCGCCGAGCACCATCGAATCGAGTCCGGCCGCGACGCGGGAGAGATGCCGAAGCGCGTCGGTTCCCGCGTGCCCGTAGGCATGCGGCGCGAGCTCCTCGGGCGTGAACCCGCCGAGCTGGGCCAGCATCTCCACGAGACCGTGCGGGACGTCGCCGAACGGCTGCTCGACGTGCGCCGCCGCGGCATACAGCTCGGTGCGGTTGCAGGTGGAGAGCAGGACGAACTCCGCGAGGCCGGCGTGACGCCGCAGCGTGCGGCCGAGCGGGCTCTCGAGCAGATCGGTCTGTTGGGTATCCGTCAACGCCAGGCGCTCCCGAAATGAGAGCGGCGCGGTACGATGATTTATTCCGACCAAGGCAAGTGGCATGTCGCGCATTCCCTTGTGGTTCGCGCGAGTAACGTAGGACCGTGGGGATGGGGGAACCATCCGGCGTCGTGCGGGGATGCAACTGCGTAGAAGTACGGACCCCCTCGCGATCCCCGGCACGCGACGCGATCTGTGCACCGCGCCTGCATCGATCCGCTCCACCCGTAAGTGTCCGTGAGCTTGGCGGTTACGCGCCACCTGTCCGCGGACGCACACGTGGCTGCATCACGGCGTCACGCCACGACGCGCCAAGTGCCTGGCTAACCATCAGTTAAACGCTGTATGAGGGTTTCTTAAAGTTGATAAACAGCAGGTAAGCCGGCTTCAAAAAAGGGCCCGCGTGAGGGCCCTCTTTCGATGTCGGTCCATGCGGGCGCTACTCGAGCGGGATTTCCTGCTTGTGCTTGCCCAGCCACTGCTCGAACGACTGCAGCTCGGGATCGAGCTTGCGTGCGAGCTCGATGTCGCGCGCAGCGCAGTAGGCATCATTGAAGTCGCGCTTGACCTGGAACATGTTGCCCATCTCGTCGGCGCCGGGAAAGCCGAAGCCGCGGTAGACATCGGGATCGACGTCGTTGTAGCGGACCTCTTCACCGAGCGCCTTGGTGAGCGCCTCGGCCATCTGCCGGCCCGTGAGCATGCCGCCCGCGATTCCCACGGTCTTGCCGATGTATTCCTTCCCAGCCTTGAAGATGCCGTATGCCACGCGGCCGATGTCGTCCACCGCGATCCCCGGCAGGCGCTTGTCACCCATCGGCATCGTGAGCGCGAGCGTGCCGTCGGGACCGCGCTTCGGGCCGGTGCCGAAGTGGATCATGTTGTCCCAGTAGAACGACGTCACCAGATACGTGGTGGGTACGCCTCGCTTCGCGAACTCGGCGTTCGCCATGTCCTTGGCGTCGAAGTGGGGAACCTTGTACTTCTCCTGGAGCGTCGGCATCCGGGTGTCGCTCAGCGGAACCCATTTGCGTGTGTCCTCGAGCGTGGACCAGATCACATGCTTGACGCCCGCCGCCTTCGCCGCCTCGGCCAGGTTCGTCGCTTGGGCGATCTCCTTTTCGGCCGAGAAGTGCTCCCAGAAATTCGTCACACAGTACGCGCCGTAGGCGCCGGCGAACGCCCGTTTCAGGCTCTCGACGTCGTCGAGATCCGCCTGCACCACCTCCGCGCCCAGTTTCGCGAGCGCCTCGGCCTTCTCGGATTTCGGCTTCCGCGTGATCGCGCGGACGCGGAATGCGCTCTTTGCGTCCTCCAGCATGGCGCGCGCCAACCCGCCTCCCTGCGCCCCCGTCGCGCCAATGATGGCAATCGTCTTCTTGTCAGGCACGAGCACCTACCTCGATTGGGAAAATGAATGGGTACGTACTTGAGAAACGTGTCATCCCGCGAAGTGTTCCCACACGCAACCCGGATGACGACCCGGGGCTCGCGGAGCCGCCCCGACCTTGGCGCCCATGGGCGCCCGCTCACGCACGCTTCAGCGCGGATTCACGGCGGGCGGCGCTTGTTAGATGAGAGTGGAAGGGAGAGATCATGCACAAGGTGCAAGAATTCATGACACGCGACGTGGTCACGCTGAGCCCGGATCTGCCACTGCGCGAGGCCATCGGTATCTTCGACGAGCGACACATCAGCGGCGCCCCCGTCGTCGCCGCCGGGCGGGTCGTGGGCGTCTTCTCGGCCTCCGACGTGATGCAATTCGAATCCGCCACCCCCGGCGTACCCACCGCGCGCGGCGAGCCCGACGTCTTCGAGTCGCTCGCGGACTCCGAGGAGTGGGAGGAAGGCGCGGAGACGCCCGCCGCTTTCTTCACCGACTGGTGGAGCGATGCGGGCGCCGACGTCCTGGAGCGCATTCGTGACCTGGACCGGCCCGAATGGGATCTCCTCGGCGAGCACACGGTGAGCGAAGCGATGAGCCGCCGCATCCTCTCCGTGCGATCGGACCAGACCATCGCGGAGGCGGCGCGCTACATGCTCCGCGCCGGCGTGCACCGCCTCCTCGTCGTGGACGAGGGCGACCTCGTGGGCATCCTCACGTCGACCGACATCGTCCGCTCGGCCGCGCACGCGCGTCACTGATTCGCCGCGCTACGGCGTCTCGATCGTCTCCATCCGCTCGGCATCCCGTCCCGTGCCGAGCGCGAGGTGCTGAGCGACCGGCACCACGAGCAGGGACGTCGGCAGATCTTTGAGCAGCCCTTCCGTCATGCTTCCCAGCAGCGTCCGGTCGATCCATCCGCGGCCATGCGACCCCGCAACGACCAGATCGGCGCGCCAAGTGCTCACTTCCGCATCGAGCGTGCTCCGTGTCGTGCCATGCAAGACCACCCGTTCGGCCCCGGCATAGGTGACGAGCGGCCAGACGTTCGCGTCGAGCACCTCGGTCGTCCAGTCCTCCATCGCGGAGGCGGCGGACGAGATGGAGTTGTCGGCGACGAGCGGGACCGGCTCGACCACGTGCACGACGCGCAGGGCCGCATCGAAGAGCCGCGCAAAGCGCTCGGCCATCTGAATCGTAGGTCCCGCGGCCTCGGAAAGATCGACGGCCGTGAGAATGCGCTCGATCTTCGCGGTCGAAGACGTCGCGACGAGGAGCGGCGTCTCCAGCGTGCGCGCGGCGGCGATGATCGTGCTGCCGCCGAGCCAACGGGAGAGCACGTGGTGCCGTCGCGCGCCCAGAACGACGAGCCCCGCTTCGACCTCCGTCGCCACATCCGCGAGAACACGCGCCGGGCGGCCGACACGCAGAATGAGACGCGCGAGCGCCTCCTCGGGCATGTTCCCACGCAACGCGCGCTCGAGATCCTTGCGCGTGCTGTCCAGCACGACGCCTCGCAGGGCGGCCCCATCCACCGTGTCGGCGGGGCCCGATACCCCAAGGGGCCATGCGGTTGGTACCGCGTGGACCAGGTGACAGCTCGTGCCTACCCGTTCGGCGAGGCGCCACGCGGTGGCTCCGGCCCAGGCGCCCTCGACGGTTGCGTCCACACCGGCGATGATCGGCTTCCACTCCTCCATGTCGCGCTCCGGCTCGGGTTCAACTTCACTATGGCGGGAGCCTGCTGAAGGGAGCGTGAAAATCGTTGACGAGCTATCGAGCCCGGGAATTCACGGCCGGTTCACAGGGGATTCACCGCGCCCGGAGTGGATTACAGGTGGACGGCGGCGTTTGGAGGGTGCCATGGATGAGCGAGAGGTCGAGACCATCACGATTGCGCGGTACACGTACCACTACTTCGCGTCCCACGATCGCGACGACGTGGTCATGTATCTCTACGACGAGAAGGACAACCTGGTCGCGCGCGTGCTCTGCGCCTGCGGCGACGAGCCGCTCCCGCCATCCCGAGCGGTGGACGGCCACTATGCGTTGTATTTCCGGCGCAACCGCTTCCCGGAGCTGATCGACATGTTGCGAAACGAAGGCCCGATCAGCCTCGTCTGGTATGGACCCGACCGCGTGACGCTCTCCACCGAGTACGAAGCCGTCGGCGAGGGAGAGGTCGCAACCCGGCGCCGCTCACCGTGACGGCGCCAGCAGGTCTCTTTACGGCCAGGAGGATGCCATGACCCGCATCTCGAAATCCGCCGAAGCCGCCGCGTGGACGAAAGCCGAGATGGTGGACGGAATCGTGGCGGCGCTCGACCGCACCTTCCCAACTGGGGACACCCCCGGCGGTCTCGCCGCGCTGAGCACGTTCTTCCACGCGCTCGACGAGCCCACGCTCCGCGCAATCGCCTATCAGCACGGAGTGTTCGAGGAGCCGCCGCGCGACGAGGTGGAGGTGCGGGAGACGCGCGAACCCGCAGAGTAGACGCGTGCGCCCCGCGTCGAGGCGCCGCGATCACGTCACGATCCTTCGGCAATCGTCGGCGCCGACGCCAGCGCGGTCAGGACCGCCGCCTTGGCGTCCGTGAGTCCGAGCCACGCGAGCGCGTCGTCCAGATCGCGAAAGATCTCCACGTCGGCCACCGACTCGTCCTGCAGGATCTGGAACATGCGCGCCATATCGAATGCGACGTCCGATCCCACGACGAGCGCGCGCCGGGAGCCGGCCCCGAAGGGACTTTCCCGAACCTGGTAGCGCACGCCGGCGCTCGTCACGGCGAGACTGGTGACATCCCGAAAATCCGCGAGTTGGTCGAAGGTGGGTTGGAACCGCGGATCGCGCGTGAACGCGGTGAGATGGGTCAGGAGATCGTGGTCCGTGAAGACGCCCCATGCACGGGACAGGAGGAGGGACCGGGACTCGTCGAGGATGTAGGCGCTTGGCATCGGTAGGGTCAACGTGCAGCCAGGCGCGTCGGAGACGCAAGGTACCTTGTGCGACGGCCCCGATGCCTCTACTCTTCACACAGTCGGGGGCCGGGCTTTCGACCCGGTACCGCCCCCGCGCACACGGCGGTTTCGCAGGAATCCCTTCCAAATACGTGCGCAGCAACCAGTACCGCCCTCCGGCAGATCGCCGGGTGGCCGTGCTACATCGATAGGATACTCGTGTCATTCAGTAACCTGGACTTACACCCGGATCTCCTCCGTGGGATTCGGGACCTCGGATTCGTCCGTCCGACACCGATTCAGACCGAGGCGGTGCCGCCCGGGCTCGCCGGGAAAGACCTGATCGCGTGCGCGATGACGGGCAGCGGCAAGACGGCGGCGTTCCTGCTGCCGATCATGCACCACCTGCTCACGCATCCGCGCCGCGCGACGCGCGCGCTCGTGTTGACGCCCACGCGGGAGCTTGCCGCGCAGATTCTCGAGGACCTTCGCGCGCTCGGCAAACACACCCCCATCACCGCGGCCGCCGTCTTCGGCGGGGTGGGGATGGGTCCGCAGGAGACGGCGTTCCGCCGGAAGGTCGACGTCCTGATCGCGACGCCCGGCCGACTGCTCGACCACCTGCGGGCGGACTATGCGCGGCTCGACCAGATCGAGCACTTGGTGCTCGACGAGGCAGACCGCATGCTCGACATGGGCTTTCTGCCGGACGTGAAGCGCATCATCGGCCGCCTACCAGAGCGCCGCCAGACGCTGCTCTTCAGTGCGACGATGCCGGATCCGATCGTGGCCCTCACCCGTTCGCTGTTGCGCTCGCCCGTGCGGATTCAGCTCCAGCGGCGCGCTGCACCAGCCGAGGGGATCACGCAGGCCGTCTATCCGGTGCCCCAGGAGCTGAAGTCGGGACTCCTGACGGCCCTCCTCGCGCGCGGCGACCTCAACGAAGCACTGGTCTTCACGCGGACCAAACATCGTGCCGACCGACTCACCAAGACCCTGGTGCGGGCGGGCGTCAACGCGGAGCGCATTCACGGCAACCGCTCACAGGCGCAGCGTACCGCGGCCCTCGCGGGATTCAAGGCGGGGCGGTTCCGGGTGCTCGTGGCCACCGACATCGCGGCCCGCGGCATCGACGTCGAGGCGCTGGGACACGTGGTGAACTTCGACGTCCCGAAGGTGCCGGAGGACTACATCCATCGGGTGGGCCGTACCGCGCGGGCCGAGGCGACCGGCGAGGCGTTCACGTTCGTGGCGCCGGAGGAAGAGTCGGACCTGCGCGCGATCGAGCGGACGGTGGGTCAGCGGCTGCCACGGGTACGCGTGCCGGAGTTCGATTACAGCGCGCGCTCCACGACGACACTCGAGGTGCCGTTCGGTGAGCGTGTTGCCGCCATCAAAGCGCGGAAGGCCGAGGAGCGCGCGCGCGCCAAGGTCAACGCTGAGCGGCGGGCCGCTCGCGATGCGCGGCGGGCGTCGCGGTGAGGTAGCAGCGCAGGGACGCGGGCCTCACGCCCCCCGGACGAACGGGTAGACCTCGTCGGCGATCCAATGATGCGCAAGCACCACCGCGACCACCGTCGCCGCCACCCAGAGCACCCAGCGGTGGCGGAGCCAGCCGGTACGCCACGTCGAGCGCTGAACCAGGACGTCCACGAGATAGACCACACAGTAGGCAATGTTGGCGAGCACGGCGATGAGGAGCAGGTCGAGCAGCGTCGCCCCGGTCAACGCGGCAGCGAAGGCGGGCCACGTCAGGTTCACCCATGCGCCGGCGAGGACGAGCAGCGCGACGTTGTAGGCAATGCGCCGGAGCTCCCAATACCGCGCGGCCGTGCGCAGATACCGCCGATTGAGACCGGGACGGTCCCAGGTGCGTTGCTGAGGGGCGAAGGGCTGGCTGGGCACGCATGCACTCCACGGATGGCGGTACCGGTACAACTGTCGGCGACCGATACTTTACCATACAAAGCCCATGCAAGTTCCCGCGGAGATCCCCCTGGCGAGCGACGTGAGCCCGCTTCATGATTCAGAAGAGTCGCCGCGCGATCGCGCGGTGCCGAAATGAGGACGCCATGCTACGGGGAACGTCGGTCCTGCTCTCGGCCCTGCTCGTTGTGAGCACGGCGTGTGCACATCATCACACGGCGGAGGGTGCCACGCCCGCTCCGGCACCGGTGCGTGTCGAAGTCACCAACAACCACACCATGCAGCTCGACGTCTGGGCCGTCATTCCAAGCGCGTCACGCCGCCTGGGCACGATCGCCCCTGGGGCCGAAAAGACGTTCGTCGTGCCACCGGAGCTCGTGCAGAGTGGGCAGGTCCAGATCCAGGTGCAGGGTGTCGGCGGCGGAGATCCCCTCAGCACGTCCGACCTCACCCTTCTTCCGGGCGACGTGGTGCACGTGATGATCACCGCGCAGTACGACCTGACGTTCACCATCTCGGGCAGCTAGTTCGGGGCGGCCACCCCGCCGAACCGCAGCGTCACGGATTCCACCTCCACCCCGTAACGGCCCGGCGTGACCGCGACGCCGGCTTCCGGCCGCAGTGACAGCTGCAGCCGCTCCACATGGTCGAGGCGCGGGCGGTCATCCGGACCGCCGCGACCCGCCGCGGGACCAACCCAGTAGTTCCAGTCGCCGGGGAACCCCTCCGGGAGCAACACGCCCTTGCCGATCTGAAAGGTTCCGAGCGGAATGGTCCGCGCGGTCCACGTGCTGTCCACGGACACGGCTGCCGTCCAGCTGGTGCCGTCGTCCTCCATGAGGGTCACGTGCAGGAGCTGATGGGGACCGAGGCCGCGCAGGCGCATCTCGAGCGCCGTGGCGGAATCGATCGTGGCACCGCGGGCCGCAATGCGCGGTTTCACGAGTAGTGACGCCGTGTAGTCCGGAACGGGCTCGCCGTTCCGGTGGATGGGGAGTTCCATGTGAAAGGTCGGCCGGCCCGTGTAAGACGAGACGCCAAGGTGGAGGAGGCCGAGCCGCCCGGCATCGCCGATGCGCGTGAAGGCAAGCCGCGAGGCATCGCGCGCGGGGGCGAACAGCACGAGCGGGGTCCGCGCTCCCACGACGTCCGTCGTCCACGTCGCCTTGCCGTAGTAGTCCCACGCGTAGGGCAAGACGTGCAGTCCGCTCGGAAAGGTCGTGACCCTGCCATCCCGAAACGTCGCGATCACGAAGACGTGCGGCCCCTCGCGCATTGCTGCGGCGGGAATGGTGGCGGCGTACAGATAGCCGCCGGCGGGCCGCATCGGGAATGGACGATAGAATCCGCCCGCCGCGGGACGGAAGAAGAGCGTCGCGGAATCGGGCGGCGTCCAATCCACGACGCGCGCCAAGATCCGGGCATCGTGCCCCGCGAGATACGCCGGCTTGCCAAGCGACTGCACCGACGGCGGAGCGGAATCCGCGGGCGGCGCGTGATACTCTCCGAACCCCAGATGGCCGAGGTACGCCGGCAGGTCGTCCCGCGCCACCGGTCCCTTGGCGCTCAACACGTACACCCCCGGTGTCACGTCGAATCGACCGGCGCTCGCCTGTTCGCGTGCGGCATTCCCCGCCGTGATCGGCTGGACGGTGAAGTCGGACCCGAGGTCGGGCAGCGTCACGGTCATCGGCCAGGAGCGGGAGATCGCGCGGGTCACGATCTTGTCCGGATTCGGCGGCTCGAAGGGATCGCGCACCGGCACGGCGTCGGGATAGACCTCGAGTCGCCACACCCCCGAGCGCACCTTGTCGAGGAAGTAGATGCCCTGCCCCGCGTAGTTCACCACAGGCGACGTGCCGTAGCCCGCCACGCGGGTGAGCGCCGTCGGTGCGGGCGGCACGGTATTCGTGGAGTCCGCGTACAGGAACGCGTCCGGCGCCGCCAGCACGGCGAGATCGCTGTCGTACGAGACGTGGAAATCGCCGAAGTGCGTATCGGCGGGGTATGGCCCATACGAGTGCATCCGCGGCAGGCGGTGCATGGCTGCCGAGGCGATGACGGCGCTCATCGCCTTCCTCGGCGTGTAGATGAGATTCAGGTAGTGCGTCTGCCACCCGAGGTTTCGCGAGGCCGTCCCGAGCATGTCGTAGGCGAACATCGAGGCGAACTGCGTGCCGACCGACCGGAAGGTCCGCGCCATCGCCGGGTACATGTATCCCGTGCGCGTGTCCGGCGCCTCGAACTCGTAGACGATGCGGGGTAGCCCCGCGAGCTCGGGATTCGTCATCGGCGGATAGGCGTCCACCGTCCGAAGGAAGTTGCCGAAGAGCTCGTGGCCCGAATTGAGGCTGGTCGGATACCAGCCGAACGTCACGCCTTGCGCCTTCGACTCACGTATGGCTTTCGCGATCCGAAAATCCTGGCTCACGTTGTAGAAGACGAACTTCTTGCACCCGGTGCTCCGCACGGCATCCGTGAGCGCGTTGATATAGCGGATCGAGCCCTTCAGATCCTCGGGGTGGTGCCACGGCTCGTTCACCAACTCGATGAAGAGAATGGCCGGCTCGTTCTTGAGCGCGACGCCGGTGTACGGATTCACGTGATTCAGGATCTGATGCAGATAGTTCACCTGCGCGGCGATCGCCGCCGGGTCGGTGCCCATCTTCGCCTTCCCGAACACCCGCCCGAAGCCCCTGGGCTCGCTGTCCTGCATGTTGTCCGGCCAATTCGAGCTGTAGAGCTGGATCGGGCTAAAGAGCATGTAGATCCCGCGCGCGCGCGCCTTGGCGATCAGGTAGTCGAGCAGATCGACTTGATCGTTCGCGATCAGATTGCCGGCGCTGTCGGACGCCTCCCAATCGCCCCAGAACGTGAGGCGAATCCCGTCGAAGCCGAGCCGCGCGAATGCCGCCATGTCCTCGTCGATCATCTTCTTTCGATCGAGATGGAGATACCCCGCGGCACGATAGTCCGAGGCGGTGGGCAGGACGTAGTTCGCCCCGAAGAGCGTCACCTCACGATGATCGTCCCGCCACCGGATCACTCCATGGCTGTCCAGGTACACGGCGCGGTCGGCGGGTGCGGGAGGGGCGGAGGTCGCGCGTTGGGCGTGGGCCACGGGCACCGCCGCGGTGAACCATATGGCCAGCAGCGCGCTCGGCGGGAACGTTAGTCGTTTCATGGCTCAAACAATGGCAGAGGCGGAGACCTCAGGACAAGGTCCCCGCCTCTGGATGCCCAGCCGTGGGCGATCGTTACGCTACGACCGCGACGTGCTCCACGTTCACCGACACGTCGGCGCCGTGAACGAGCGTGTTGTGGGCGGGGCAGCTCTTCGCGACCCGCTCGAGCAGCATCGCGTACTGGGGCGGAAGCGGCTCCGGCAGGACGACGCGGACGTCGAAGCGCCCGATCCTCCCCTGCGCGGCGAGGGTGTGCACCTCGACGCGCATCCCTTCGTAGGGCAGCCCGCGCGCATGACAGAACTGCTGGACGTAGAGCGCCACGCACGTGCCGAGCGAGGCGCCGAGGAGCTCGAGCGGCATCGGTGCCGAGTCTTCCCCGCCGCCGCCGGCAGGTTGATCGACCATCACCCGATGCCCGCGAATCTGTGCCGCGAACTTGACGCCGCCCTCGTGCGTGACCACCATCGGCGGCCTGGTTCCATGACTGCTCATACGTTCTCCGGCTTGAAGGGGCACTTGGCCCGCGTGATGGTTAGTGTCGGCTGCTTTGCCGCAGCGCGTCGTTCAGGATCCTACGGAACTGCACGGCCGGGAGCGCGCCCTCGATGCGATAACCGTTCACGAAGAACGTGGGCGTGGCGCGCACACCCATGCGGTCGGCCAGCTCGTTGGAGGCGCGGATCCGGCCATCCGGCTCGTGGCCCGCGTAGCACGTCGCAAAGCGCGTGGTATCGAGACCCGCGGCCTGAGCATAGAAGCGGAATAGGCCCGTGGGATCGCCGTTCCGCGACCACTCACCCTGCCGGCGGAAGAGCTGATCGTGCATGCGGTCGAATGCCGTCGTCCCCTGATCCGCGGCGCACTCCGCCGCCCGAGCGGCTTGATCGCCGTTCGGGAACATGCCCAGCACGAACGGCACGTACTTCCACCGCACCTTCCCGCTCTTCACGAACTCGTCGGCGAGCGTCGGATAGGTGGCGAGCGCGAATTGCGCGCAGTAGCGGCAGCCGAAGTCCGCGAACTCGATCACCGTGACCGGCGCGTGCTTGGCGCCCCGATCGTACCCCGGGGCCCCCGGCTGCAACGCGCTCTCGAACGCGCTCGCGACCTGTGCCGCCGGTGGCTCCGGCGGCTCGGCGCCCTGGAGCTCGATCGGCTGCACGTTCTCCTGCGAGTGGAAGGACAGCAGGATGGCGGCCGCGAGCGCCACCGGCGCCACGATGCGGGGAATCGCGTTCACGTTCATTGTCCGAACCACCTCGCCATCACCGCGAAGCGCCCGAGAAAGAGCAGCGCGCCGGCGACGACCATGACCGCGCCGGCGATCCGCTCGATCGGGACCAGCCAGCGGCGCAAGAACCGCGTGCGCGAGATGAACCAGTTGAATCCGACGGCCGCAACGAAGAACGGGATGCCGAGCCCGAGCGCGTACACCGCGAGGAGGGCCGCCCCGTGCAGCACGGTGCCGCTCATCCCGGCGTAGAGCAGAATGGTCGCGAGCACGGGCCCCACGCATGGCGTCCACCCCGCCCCGAAGGCGACGCCCGCGATCACGGACCCGACCATCCCGGCCGGCTTGGTGGCGAGCTGGACGCGCCGTTCCCGCATGAGGAGCGGCAGCTTGATGATGCCGAGCATGTAGAGGCCGAAGAGCACGATCACGGCGCCGCCGATCTGCTGGATCAGCGGGAGCGAACGCCGGATGACCGCGCCGAGCGCCGTCGCCGAGGCGCCGAGCGCGATGAAGAGGAGTGAGAAGCCGAGGATGAAGAGCGCGGAGTGAATTGCCGCCTCGCGCCGCGCGGACGCCCGTTCGGCGGACTGGAAGTCGTCGAGCGTCATCCCCGTCACGAAGCTCACGTACCCGGGCACGACCGGCAGGACGCACGGCGAGAGAAACGAGGCGAGCCCCGCCCCGAAGGCGAGCGCGAAGGACACCTGGGCGCTGTCCATGTCAGCCGTGCTCCGCGAGCAGACGATCCACCGCCGCCCGCAGGGTGGGACCCGCGAAGATCCCGCGGATCGTGTAGCGCACACGGCCCTTCCGGTCGATCAGGAACGAGGTCGGGAAGGTGTTGATCCCGCCGAACGCCGCCACCGCGTTCGGTGTCGCCATCGCGATGGGATAGCTGATGTCGTGATCGTGGGCGAAGGCCGCCACCTGCGCGGGCGGGCGCTCGTCCATCGAGACGCCCACCACGGTGAACCCCTGCGCCTGCTTGGCCTGATAGACCTTCTCGAAGCCGGGCATCTCCGCGCGGCACGGCGGGCACCACGTCGCCCAGAAGTTGACGAGCACGACCTGGCCCTTGAGCGCATGGAGCGGAATGGCGTTGCCGTCGAGCATCGTGAATGTGACCGCCGGCGCGTCCGTTTCGGACGAGCCCCAGCCGAAGGCGGCGCGCACCTGCGGGGCAATGCGCCACACGAACAGCCCCGCAACGAGCACCCAGAGGGCGACTTCGACGACGCGAAAGACCGTGGAGCCGGTGCGGGTCGCCCCACCCTGCCGTGCCATCTGTCGCTTGCTCCGTCGCTTGCTCACGGCGTAGACCCTTTAAAGTGATATATGTATATAAAGCTATGTATCGGACCCGTCAAGCCCGGCTCCGGCACACCCGGCTACCGTGCCGCCGGGATGACCTTCGGGCCTACACCCGGCCGAACGACGATGGTCGTATGGGTCCCCGTGAGCCCGTCGGCGCGCGCCGTGACCTCCAGGACGCCCGGCTCGTCCGCGCGCACGATCGCGAGCCCACGGCCGTTGAACACATGGCGGTGCGGATCCTGATAGCGCTCGAGGTCCGCGAGGTCGGCGTTGTCGAGCGCGACGAGCGTGCCGCCCCGCACCGATACGTGCACGACGTCGGCGGCGGTCGGCACCACGGTGCCCGCCGAGTCCACCACCTGGAAGCGGACGAGCGCGACGTCACCCGGCGCATCGGTGATGGTGTCCCGCGTCGGGACCAAGCGCAGTGCCACGGCCGGCCCGGCGGTACGCACCTCCGCATGACAGGCGACGGCGCCGTCCCGTGTCTTGCCGACCGCGGTCAGCGTACCGGGATGGTAGGGAACGTCCCACTCGAGATGCAGATCGTCCGTGGTCGTGAACACCGGGGGCTTGGCGTACGTGTTCCATCCACCCGATGTCCCCTGCGCCGGGAACTCGAGGCGTTTCACGCCGAGCGATTTCCCGTTCAGGAAGAGCTCGACGCTGTTGCAGTTGGTGTAGGCGATCACCGGAATCACCTGCCCTTCCCGCCCCGGCCAGTTCCAGTGCGGGAAGAGATGGAGCATCGGCTTGGTGGTCCAGAGGCTCTGGTAGAGGTAGAACGAATCCTTCGGCCGTCCCGTGATGTCGATGGCGCCGGCCCCCGCTCCTTTCCTCGGCCAGAAGGTCTCGCCCAGGTAGTCGATGCCCGTCCACATGAAATCGCCGGCGAAGTAATCGTGCGTGGATTCCCACTTCCACAGCCGCTCGGCCCGGATCATCCCCGTCGTGTAGTTTGGCCCCGGCACGTAGAACCGCCGCTCCGCCGTCGAATCATCACCGAGCGAGTAACGTCCGCCGAACGCATCGCGCGCACCCGCGCTCTCGGTCCCGACCATCTTCCAGTCGGGATGAGCGTGCCGATCCTCTTCCGCGAAGAGCTCGCGCCGCTCATGCCAGCGATCCACGTAGTTATAGCCCACGACGTCTTCCGCATTCAGAAACGCCACCGTGGCGCGGTGGCCGTCCGCGGCGATCTGGTCGTTTCCGGTGGTGACGGGACGCGTCGGATCTTCCGCGCGGAAGATCCCGACCAGGCGCCGCAGCACGTCCACGCCATCCGGCGTGCTCTGTTCGCCGATCTCGTTCCCCGCGCTCCAGATGACGATGGACGGGTGGTTGCGATCGCGGTGGATGAAGTCCGTGAGGTCGCGCTTCGACCAATCGGCGAAGTACAGGTGATAGCCGTAGGGCACCTTGCCGATCGTCCATTCGTCGAACGCCTCGGCCATCACGAGGAAGCCCATGCGATCACACAGATCGAGAAACTCCGGCGAGCGCGGATTGTGCGAGGTGCGGATCGCGTTCGCCCCCATCGCCTTGAGCGTCTCGAGCCGCGCCTGCCAGATGCGCTCGGGGACCGCCGCCCCTACGGCGCCGGCAGCATGATGCAGGTTGACGCCACGCAGCTCGACCGGCGTCCCATTGAGGAGGAATCCGCGGTCCTTGTCCCACCGAATGGTGCGGATGCCGAATGGCGTGGTCACCTCGTCCACCGCACGATTCCCGTCTCGCACTTCCGAGCG
>DATFMZ010000079.1:0-3760 GCA_035266665.1 Gemmatimonadales bacterium
AGGGTGTACCGGGATTCGGCGTGGCCGGGGATCGATTCGGTCGCGCGCGTCTGGTACCCGTCGTACGAATACGCCTATATCGTCACCCGCGACCACCGCGATCTCCTCGGCAGCGTCACGCTCTTCGGCTCCGGCGACACGCTCCCCGGCCCCATCGTGGTCGGTCGTACGACGACGCGCATGCTGCGCGACCTGTTCGATCACGTGCCCACCATCACGCAGCACGGCCACACCACGGTCTTCGTCTGTGAGCTCCCGTGGAACGGGGGCGACGATCAGATCGAGTTCGTCGTCGTCGCGGACACGCTGCGGCGCGTGCACTGGCGTCCCTGGGTCGATTGACGGTCGTGGTGCTTCCACCGGCGGCGTTCCTCGGACGGATCGTCGGGCGCTCCGCGATCGCGTGGGGCGCACTACGCGGCGTCGTTGGCTTCCTCCCCGGCGGCGCCGATCTCGCCGTTCGCACGTCCCTCCTGCTGATCGTGATCGCCGCCTGGCTGGCACTCTTCTTCGGCCGGCGCCGGAACGAGCCGCTGTTCCTCGCGAACCTCGGCGTGCGCCGCGGCGTGATCGCCGGATGCGCGCTCCTCGTGCCGGTGCTGGGAGAGGTCGCGGTTCGGATCGTCAGATGACGGACGCCGCGGTACTGCAGGCCAACTCGATCGGCAAGCGCTTTGGCAGACGGCGCGTCTTGTCCGCGGCGACGCTCATCGCGCATCCCGGATCCATCACCGTGCTGCTCGGGCGAAATGGGGCCGGGAAATCGACCTTGCTCAAGATCGCGGCGGGATGGTGGCGTGCGGACTACGGCGTCGTGATCTACAAGTCGGCGCGCTACCGGCATCCACGCCTCGCCGACCTGGCGCGCCGCGGCCTGTTCTTTCTTCCCGACGGCGGACTCCTCGATCCGCTGCGGTCGTTGCGGCGTCAGATGGCTGCGCTCGTCGCGCGCTTTCCCGCGGCGCGCGCACGGGTCGCGCACGTACTCGAGCTGCTCGACCTCGAATCGCTCGCCGACCATCCGGTCGGCTCACTCTCGGGCGGCGAGTGGCGGCGGGCCGAGGTGGCGCTGGCCGTCGCGCGGCAGCCGGAGTGTCTGCTCGCCGACGAGCCGTATCGCGGCATCGCGCCGGCGGACGCCGAGACCCTGTCGGCCGCCTTTCGCACGCTCGCGGGGGAGGGGAGCGCCGTCGTGATCACGGGGCACGACGTGCCGATCCTGTTGGGCGTGGCCGATCAGGTCATCTGGCAGACGGCGGGAACCACTCGCTACCTGGGCTCACCCGACACGGTCGAGACGCACGATCAGTTCCGGCGCGAGTACCTCGGCCGGTGGCCGTGATCCATCGGGCGCTCAGGCCTCCCCGTCGGGCGCGTCGCTGAGCTCGCGGTAGAGCCACGCTTTCGCCAGCCGAAGCTCCCGATGCACGGTCACGGCGGACACGCCGAGCAAGTCCGCGGTTTCGTCGTAGGTGAATCCACCGAAATAGTGCAGATCCACGGCCCGCGCCTTTCGCTCGTCGAGCGCCTCGAGGCGTTCGAGGGCGTCGTCGAGGGCCACGAGCTCGGGCCCGGCCGCGGGCGCCGCCACCGCGACCTTGTCGAGATCGACCTTCTCGGCGGCGGCCCCGCGCTTCTGGCGCTGCTTGGCACGGGCGTGGTCCACCAGGATGCGGCGCATGGTGCGCGCCGCGACCGCCATGAAGTGCGCCCGCCCCTCCCAGGCCACGTCCGTCCCGACGAGTCGCAGGTAGGCCTCGTTGATCAGGGCGGTCGTCTGCAGGGTGTGGTCCGCCCGTTCGCCTCGCAGGTGGCGTTCGGCGAGCACGTGCAACTGGTCATACACGAGCGGGACGAGGCGATCGAGTGCGGAGGGGTCCCCATCGCGCCACGCCACGAGCAAGCGGCTGACTTCGGTCGTCTCGCGATCAGGCATGCGCGCTCGGCACCGGAATGGGGTGTGTTGGATGAGGGGAACCTGCCATCAAATACCAACTTACGACCCCAGGAACCGGCGCGCCATGTTTCGGATCACCGGGTTTCGTGCAGGATTTTGCAAGATCCCATGAAGGTATGTTCACCGATCTGACGCTTTCCCGAATAGAGTCTTCCCTGTTCAGGAGTGCGTCATGTCTCGCCATGCTCTGCTTCCCGTCAGCGTTCTCGGGGCCCTCGCGGTCGTTCTCGCGGGCTGTGGGTCGTCGAACAACATCACGGGCAACAACAACAACAACAACGGCGGCGGGGGGTCCACGACGGACACCATCCCACCGACCGTCCAGTCGGTGACTCCCGCCAACGGGACGAACGACGTCAACACGGCCACCACGGTCAAGGTGACGTTCTCCGAGGCGGTGGACTCGGCATCGGTGACGCCCAGCGCGTTCGAGGTGGGGAGCGTCTCGGGGGCGATCAGCGTCACCGGGGCGACGGCCACGTTCACGCCGGACTCGGCGCTCTCAGCCGCGACCGCATACACCGTGACGGTGAGCGGCGTGAAGGACACCGCGGGCAACACCATGGCGTCGACGTTCACGTCCACGTTCACGACCGGCTCTCCGGCGATCGCGAGTAACGCGGGTCCTGACCAGGACGTCGCGTTCGACTCCACGGTGAGCCTTGACGGGAGCCAGAGCACGGGCGCGACCCTGACCTACCAATGGACGCAGATCTTCGGGCCGAGCGTCGGCGCGCTGAGTGGCGCCACCCCGACGTTCACGGCGCCCGCGGACGCGGCGACGCTGGTGTTCCAGCTGGTCGTGAGCAGCGGCGGGAGCTCGGCGGCGCCCGATACGGTGGTGGTGCAGGTGCTCGAGAATCCGGCGCACGCGTTCTTCGTGAGTCCCACGGGGAGCGACGCCAATGCCGGTACGCGCTCGGCACCCTTCCAGACGATCGGTGCCGCGATCACGGCGGCCGACAACGACGGCAACGGCGGGGACGTGTATGTCGCCGCCGGTGACTACCAGGAGAGCGTGGCGCTCAAGTCGCGCGTCAGCATCTACGGCGGCTACGACCCGACCACGTGGTATCGCGATCCCGCGACGGACACGACGACGATCCACGGGGGCTCGACGGCGATCAGCGGGAACTCGGTGAACGACCTCGCGCTCGACGGCCTCAACATCGTCGCGGCGGACGCCGCGGACAGCGGGGCGAGCTCGATCGCCGTGCTGCTGTTCAATAGCGGTCAGGCGGGCCAGGAGATCAGGCTGTTCGGCAATTCGATCACGAGCGGGGCCGGGTTCGCCGGGATGAGCGGCGTCGGCGGCGGGAAAGGTTCGAACGGCACAAAGGGCGGCAACGGTGAGGGGGCGAGCATCTGCGGCAACGCGGGTGGCGGGGGCGCCACCAGTCCGAGCGGAAGCTACGCCGGCGGGCACGGTGGTGCCGGCGGCGACTTCGGCGGTTTCGACGGCTCAGGGGGCGGCGGCCCGGGTGGGTCGGCGGGGAGTGGTGGCTCGACAGGCCACTCCGGCAGCGCGGGCGGCCCCGGTACGGCAGGTGGCCACGGGTCGGTGGGGTCCGCCGGTGACTCCCTCGGCAGCGTGGATCCGACCGGTTACACCCCGGCCGATGGGACGAACGGGGGCACCGGAGTCAAGGGCGGTGGTGGCGGCGGTGGCGGTGGTGGCGGGGGCGACACGGTCGGCTGCTGTGGCGGCGGCGGTGGCGGCGGCGGCTCCGGCGGTCTCGGTGGTGGCGGCGGTACGGCCGGGCACGGCGGCGGCGCCTCGATCGGGGTCCTCCTGGTGGGGAC
>DATFMZ010000080.1:0-3840 GCA_035266665.1 Gemmatimonadales bacterium
ATCGTGGGCGTCGCGGTCATGTTCGTGCTCGTCCTGGTGGGGCTCGACCCGTTGGTCGTGGGGCTCCCGCCCGCGCTCGGCACGATCGCCGCGCGGCTCGGCGTGCTCTCGCACTTCAACGATATCACCCGCGGCGTGATCGATCTGCGCGACGTGCTCTACTTCCTGACGCTCGCCGCGATCTTCCTCTCGCTGGCCTATTGGGGCCTGATGCGGCGGAAGCTCGCGCCCGCCGGCGGCGCGGTGAAGCGCCTGCGCGTGGGGGTGACGCTGCTCGTCGCGGCGCTGGTCGTGCTCGATCTCCTGGGCGGCTACATCGGCGGTCGGCTCGACTTCACGCCGGGCAAGGCCTACACGCTCTCGAGCGCCACCAAGAAGATCCTGCACAACCTTGACGATCTGGTGACGATCAAGCTCTTCGTGAGCGACAAGCTCCCGCCCCAGATCGCGCTGCTGCGCCGGGATGTGAACGACCTGCTCTCCGACTATCGGTCGGCCGGTGACGGCAAGGTGAAGGTCGTCGTCGTGAATCCCGGCAGCGGCGAGGCGGACGCCAAGCAGGCGCGCGATGACGGGATCCCGCCGGTCCGGTTCAACGTGGTCGGGAAGTCCGAGCTGTCGGTGCAGCAGGGGTGGTTCGGCCTCGACGTCCGCTACGGCGACCAGCATGCGTCGATCCCGCTGATCCGGCGGACCGACGATCTCGAGTATCGGCTCACGTCGATGATTCACGGATTCACCGATACCACGAAGCATGCGGTGGGGCTCGCGATCGAGACCAAGCCGGGGATGCAGACCGACCAGTACAACGCGCTCAGGCAGGGGCTCACGCGGAACTACAAGGTCCGCACGGTGGACCTGTCCCACGATTCGCTGTCGGGTCTCAACGTGCTCGTGATCGCGGGTGAGCCGGACTCGTTCCCGCCCGCCCAGGCCGCACGCATGAACGCGTATCTGGCCGGAGGCGGCGGGGCGCTTTTCATGGTGAGCGGGATGTCGCTCAGTCCGCAGTACCCCTTTGCGCGGAGCCAACCGGTCTTCTGGAACCAGGTGCTCAAGCCGTACGGCGTGAAGGTCAATTCCAACATGGTGCACGACCTCGTCTCGAATCAGCCGGTGAGTATGCGGACCCGACTCGGCCAGCTCCTCGCCCCCTACCCGTTCTGGGTCATGGGGGAGAGCACGCGGGAGACGCCGGTGAACGAGGAGATCACCAACGTCTTCCTGCCGTGGCCCAGCTCCATCGATACGACCGGTGCCGTGCCGGGCACCGTGACGCCCTTGATCGAGACGTCACGCGGCGGCGGCGCGCGCTCGGGAATGGTGCCGCTGAGTCCGCAGCAGCAATGGCCGCGCGACAGTCTGGGCCACCAACTCCTCGCCGTGCTCGTGAATCCCCTCGGGGCGAAGAAACCAACCGTGGACTCGCTGCCCAAGGGACGGCTCGTCGTGGTCGGCGATGCCGATTTCGCGAGCGACAACTATGCGCGCGACGATCAGACCAACCTCGCCTTCGCGCTCAACGCGATCGACTGGCTCGCCCAGGACGACGCGCTACTCGGCATTCGGGCGAAGAGCAGGACGCCGCCGCCGCTGGCCTTCACCAGTGACGCGGCGCGGAACGCGGCCAAGTACGTCAACATCATCGGCGTCCCGCTGCTCCTGATCGTCTTGGCGGCGGTCCGCCTCACCATGCGACGCCAGAAGACCCGGCGGCGGTACACGCGGACCGCAGCAGGAGGTGCAGCGTGAATCCCAGACAGCTGAAGGTCATCGTCACGGCGCTCGTCGTGCTGCTGGTCCTCTGGGGCGCGAGCGCGTACTTCCATCGCTCGAGCGATTCACTGGGCGGCTACGTGGTGCCGAAGCTCACGCCCCCCACGGTGGACAGCGTCACGCTTCACGCCCCCGGCGACACGGTGATCCTCGCCAAGCAGGAGTCGGGTGCGTGGACGGTGAACGGATACCGTGCGGCACTCGACGGGGTGAAGGATTTCCTCGGTCAACTGAGCGACACCGCCGGCGCGCAGCTGGTGGCCGAGAGTCCGGCATCCCAGGCGCGGCTCGGCGTGGATTCCGCGTCCGCGACGAGCATTCGCGTGGAGGCCGGCGGCAAGACGCTGCTCACGTTGCTGGTCGGCCACATGGGGAGCGGCTACTCCAGCGCCTACGTGCGCCGTCCGGGCGCGAAGCAGATCTACATGGTGCCGCAGCCGCTGCATTCGCTGGTGACCCGCAAGGTGGACGCGTGGCGCAACAAGACCATCGTCCAGGTCCCGAAGGACAGTGCCTCGGCGGTGACCGTCCAGATCGGGCGGCACAGCTACACGATGACGAAGGCGAAGACCGCGTGGCGGTTCACGAATGGCGCCGAGGCCGATACCACCGCCGTGGCGCGCCTGCTCGGCGATCTCTCCGACGTGACCGCCTTCGGGTTCGCGACCTCCACGGAGCAGAAGGCCGCGCACTTCAGCCGGCCCGACCGGAGCGTCACGATCTCGGGGCCCAAGGGGGGCACGCTCGCCCGGCTCGCGTTCGACTCGACGGCGGACGGATTCCTGGTGCAGAGCCAGGGGGATTCGGTGATCTACAAGATCGCGCTGACTCTCGGCCGGGCGCTCACGCCGGCCGATTCGACCATGATCGCGCCCAAGGCGGCGGCGAAACCGGCGGCGAACGCCACACCGGCCCCCTCGGGCGGGAAGAAGAAGTAGTAGAAGCCGGCGGGACCGGGTTCAGGCGCCGGTGCGCGCCACCCCGAAATACGCCCGTCCGTGCCAGCTGGCGCGGGCGGGCGTTTCCCATGTCCCATCGCGCACGGCGCCGACCGTGACCACCGAGTTGTCGAAGACGATCGTGTCGGCGGTCACCGTCCCCCGCTCGGCGAGCGCCGCGAACTCCGGGCGCGGCACGCGGCGGATCGTCTCGCCGTCCTTGTAGAGCACCGGCGCGTTCTCGAGGAGCGAGACGCCGAGCCGTTGCTCGAGGCCGCGGAGCCGCTGGGTCAGCGCATCGATCGAGCAGCCCGATGCGCCGGCCGCGTGCTCGTCCACCGCCACCAGGAGAAACTGGTCGTAGCGAATCTCTCGTGCGCAGGTGAGCGGCGTGCCGTGCGCGGCCCAGCCGTCGAGGAACGCGTCCACGTTCTCGAGCAGCTGATCGCGCTCGCCGGGCGCGAGCGTCCGCGCGGCGGTGAACACCCAGAGTCGGGCGTCGTCGGGAAGCCGGTCGAAAGCAACGCGTGGCATGGTGATTCTCCTCTCGCCGTCAGTCGATCTGGACCGCGCCCTCGGCGTCGAGTGCGAAGCGCGGGATCAGGGCGTCGAACGTCGTGCCGTCGTCACGCACGAAGTGATACGCCCCTTCCATGTATCCGTGCGGCGATTTGAGGACGCAGTAACTTTGGTACTCGTGCACGGAGCCCGGCGCCAGGTGGGGCTGTTCACCCACCACGCCGTCACCTTCGACCTCGAGCTCCTCGCCGATCGAATCGTGGATCAGCCAGCGGCGCGTGCGGAGCTCGGCCGCGGCGTCACTCACGTTCTCGATGCGCACGAGATAGACGAAGACGTATTGCCCGTGTGCCGGGCGCGACTGCTCGGGCACGAAGGTCGGGCGTACCGTGATGCGTATCCCGTCGGTGATCCGGTAATACAAGGGAGTCTGTCCCATGGATCGAAATGTACTCAACCCGCCGCACCGCCTGTTGATGGGGCCGGGACCGTCCAATCCCGACCCGCGCGTGACGGCGGCGCTCGGCCTCCCGATGATCGGCCATCTCGACCCGTACTTCCTCGAGGTGATGGAAGCGACGATGGACGATCTCCGGCGGCTCTTCCG
>DATFMZ010000081.1:0-3797 GCA_035266665.1 Gemmatimonadales bacterium
CGCCATCCCGATTGCAGCCCACGCACGACAGCAGACGGACGCGCGTCCACGCGAGCCGATCATCGGCGGTCCGTGCGAAGGCTGCGAGGGGGTCTTCGAAGGATTACCGGATACGCTCTCGTCGGTAACCAGAATTGCACCACCCGGAGAGCCGGGTCAGCCGTTGATCATCGACGGGACCGTGCGCGACCAGCGGGGCGAGCCCGCCCCTGGCATCATCGTGTATGCCTACCACACGGACGCCAGCGGGATCTATCGCCAGCTCGATAACGCGCCGGGCGAGTGGGCGCGCCGGCACGGCCAGCTTCGCGGGTGGGCGAAGACCGATTCCCTCGGTCACTACCGCTTCATCACGATCCGGCCGGGTCACTACCCCGATCGCAACGCCCCGGAGCACGTCCACATGCACGTGATCGAGCCCGGGTGCTGCACCTACTACATCGCGTCGATCCATTTCGACGACGATCCGCTGCTCAGCGACGCGACGCGTCAGAGCGATGCCGACGGCCGTGGCGGCAGCGGGCTCACGCACCCGACCCGTGATGCGGACGGCGTGTGGCACGTGCGTCGCGACATCCAACTTGGCGCGGGCGTCCCGGGATACGCGGAGGCGCGGGCGAAGCGCCGGTGACGGGAATCCTTCGACGTGCGCGGTTGCGGCGACTCGCCCGCGCCGTCGGTGCGGCGCTGGTGATCGCCCTGGTCGGCGCCCAGTTCATCCGTCCGGAGCATCCGCGGGGCGTGTTGCCGAGCGACGGACGCATGAACGATCTGGTGACGGTTCCGAACGGCGTCGATTCCTTGCTCCGCCGATCGTGCTACGACTGCCACTCCGACGAGACGCGCTGGCCGTGGTATTCGCACGTCGCCCCCGTGTCTTGGCTGGTGATACACGACGTGCGGCACGCTCGCGGGGATCTCGACTTTTCACGCTGGTCGACGGACCCGGTCCGCGAGCCGACGCCGCAGCAGCAGTTCCGCTGGATGTGCCAGGACGTGCGTAGAGACATCATGCCGCCGCGCCTGTACCTGCTCATGCACGCCGATGCGCGCCTGAGCGAAGCGGACAAAGATCTGCTCTGTGGATGGACCGCTGAACAAGGCGGGTAGGCCTCGGCCGTCGCGCACCGGCCGAGGTGCCCCCCACGTTCGATTACTTCGGCTGTAAGATGAGCTTGTACGGGTCCGTGATCACGGCGTTGGCCGCGTAGTTGATCGTCATGGTACCCGCCGAGAAGCTGAACGTGGCCGTGGCCTCGCTCGCTGTTCCCTGATCCCACGTGATCGTGTTCCCGGACGTGCTGTAGGTCCCCGTGTACGAGCAGCTCGCCGTGTTCGTGCACACCCACGGATCGGTCGGGTCGTCACCGCTCGCGGTGAGCGTGTAGCTGCCGCCGCTGGTGAGCGCGAGGCTGATCGACATCCCGTCGTCCTTCACCGCGTCGCCCCATGAGGGCTGCGTCGGAGCGGTGAGGCTCGTGACGTTCCAGTTCCCCACGACCGTGGTCGGCGTCGGGCCGGTCCCCGCGCTGTCCCCACACGCCGCGAAGACGAACGCGACGAGCGCGACGGCCACCGCCGCTCGCATGCTACGTAATCCTGCCTGCATGGTCTCCTCCTTGCAAAACGAGCTCGCTGCGTGCTCGAGAGCGGCGGCGCCACGTGCGCGGCGTGGCGGATGCCGACGCTGCCGGCCGCATTCGCGGCCAATAACATGGGAGGTGTGAACGGAGGCTGAGACAGTGATGAATTGCGTGCGCAAGGAGAAGCCCTTGCGGCGTCGCCCACCAGATCAAATACTGAGCGGTCAACCTCGCCTCACGACCGGAACCCATCCCGGGAAGCCCGATGCGCCCAGCGTGGACTGACCTCCGGCACGCCCTCAGGATTCTGACCGCCTCGCCGTCGTTCGCGACGGCCGCCGTGCTGTCGCTGGCACTCGGGATCGGCGCCACGACGGCGATCTTCAGCGCGGCCGACGCCCTCCTCCTCCGCCCGCTCCCGTATCGCGACGCCGGACGCATCGCGATCATCTGGCAACGTTCCCCCGGGCTCAACGTCCCGCAGGACTGGCTCTCGCCGGGCCAGTACCTGGACATCGCCGCCGAGGCGAAGTCGTTCTCCTCGGTGGCGGCCGCCATCAACAGCAGCTTCAACCTGACCGGCACCGACAACAACCGCCCCGAGCGGGTGGACGGCGTGCGCGCGTCGTCCTCGTTGTTCACGGTCTTCGGTGCGCGCGCGGCGCTGGGCCGTCTCTTCAACGCGACCGACGACACGCCCGGCGGCGAGCAAGACGTCATCCTCACCGACCACTTCTGGCGCGCGCGCTTCGGCGCCGATCCCAACGTGCTGGGCAAGACGCTGACGCTGAACGGGCATCCGTACCCCATCGTGGGCGTGCTGGCGCCGGACTTCGCGTTCGACCGCGAGGTCATGCCGACCGTCAACACGATCGGGAGCGTCAACTTCATCTTGCCGCTTCCGTTTCCGGCGAGCGCGCGCACGCAGCGGCACCACGAGGATTTCGACGTCTTCGTGAAGCTCGAGCCCGGTGTGACGCTCGCCGGCGCGCAGGCGGAGTTGGACGGCATCGCCGCGCGGATGAAGGCTCAATATCCGAAGATGTATCCGCCGAACGGCGGGCTCACCTTGAGCGCCGTCCCGCTGCTCGACCAGGTCGTGGGCGATGCGCGGCTTGCCCTCTATGTGCTGCTCGGTGCGTCGGGGCTGTTGTTGCTCATCGCGTGCGGCAACGTGGCCAACCTGCTCCTCGCCCGCGCCGAGGTGCGGGAACGGGAGGTGGCGGTGCGCGCCGCGATCGGTGCAAGCCGCGGGCGGATCGTGCGGCAGTTGCTCGGCGAGAGTCTGGTGCTCGCGAGTGTCGGTGGGGTCGTCGGGGTCGCGCTGGCATTCGTCGGCGTCCGGATGATCCGGGCGATGGGGGAGGGGACGGTGCCGCGCGCGGAGACGATCGCGATCGACGCACGCGTGCTCGGGTTCGCGGTGCTCGTGTCGGTGCTGACCGCCGTCGTCTTCGGGCTCGTGCCCGCGCTTCGGTCGGCGCGCGTGGATCCGCACACGGTGCTCAAGGAAGGGGGGCGGACGGGTGCGGGGGGCGGGCACGCGCGGCTCCGCGCGACGCTCGTCGCCGCCGAGGTGGCGCTCTCGGTGATGCTCCTGATCGGCGCGGGGCTCCTGGTCCGGAGCTACGGCCGCGTGCTCGACGCGGACCCGGGGTTCAATCCCGATCGCGCACTCTCATTCCGGTTGTCGTTGCCGCGGGTCCGGTACGGGACGCCCGAGGCCGTGAACGGGTTCTATCGGCAGCTCGACGAGCGGCTGCGCGCACTCCCGGGCGTGGTGGACGTCGGGACCAACTACCAGCTGCCGTTGAGCTCGGTCTCATTGGCCTGGGAGCCGATCGACGTCGAGGGATACGTCCCGCCGTCGCCGGCGGACGACCGCATCATCACGAGCAGCGCGTACATCGGCGGCGCGTACTTCCGCGCGATGGGCATCTCGCTGATCGCGGGCCGATCGTTCACCGAGCACGATACGCCGCAGTCCCCGCCGGTCGTCGTGGTGGACGACCACCTCGCCCGCCGGTTCTGGCCCAACCAGAGTCCGATCGGCAAACGGATCCGCCAGAACGCCACCGGCCGGTGGTGCACGGTCGTCGGCGTGGTGGCGAACACGCGGCAGTGGGCGCCGGTGGCGCAACCGCCGATCACCGTCTATTTCGCGGTCGCGCAATACGGCATTGCGAGTCAGTTCGTGGTGGTGCGGACGGCACG
>DATFMZ010000082.1:0-5519 GCA_035266665.1 Gemmatimonadales bacterium
CGGGTGAATGATCTCAATCTGCCGGTAGAGATACGGAAGGCAAGCCTCGATTTCCAGCGGCTCCGGTTTGCGGTTGTTCGGCGGTCTGGACTTCACGATGTTCGCGATGAACACCGTCTCGCGCGGACAACCGATCGCCGCGAGAATCTCGTCGAGCAGCTGCCCTGCCCGCCCGACGAAGGGTCGCCCCGTTTCGTCTTCATTGGCGCCGGGGCCCTCGCCCACCACCATCAGTCGTGCATCGGATGGCCCCTCACCGGGCACGCCGTTGGTCCGCGACGCGTGGAGCGGACATCTGGTGCACGTGCGAACCATCTCCGCGATCTCCTCCAGCGACGCGTCCGCCAGCGAATCCTTGGCGAAGAGATCCTTGGTCGGTGCGGTGATGGTGAGACCGGGACCCGGGATGGGAGGCGCGCCTTTCATCCAGGCGGGGCCAGGATCAGGTGACGCGGCAGCGGCGGGAGGGACCGCGCTCGGCGTTGACTCCTGCCGCTCCTGCCGCTGCCCCGACAGCACCAACGGCATCGCGCCCAGCTCCCCCTGCTGCCGCAGGTACTGCACGAAGAGTCCCTTCGCGTCGCTCACAGGAGGCCCTCGGCGGCGTCGAGAATGCGTTCAGCCACCTCGCGTTTGGGCAGGAGCGGGAGCTCCGCGGCGTCATCTGCCGAGATAATCGTCACGCGGTTCGTCTCCACCTCGGCTCCCGCCTCCGGATCGTCGGCGCGATTGAAGATGATCAGATCGAGCCCCTTGTCCTTCAGCTTGGCACGCGCGCGCTGGACGGCGTTCCCCGTCTCGTAGGCGAACCCGATTACGATGCCGCCGCGCTTCCGCTTCGCGCGCGTCGAGCCGAGGATGTCCGGCGTCGGCGACAGCGCGAGCGTCGTGGCGCCACCGGTTCGGGAACGCTTCTGCTTGGCGGCACGCGCCGGCCGGAAATCGGCGGGGGCAGCGGCCATGATCAGGCAGTCGGTCTTGGGGGCCTCGCGCGCCACCACGTGCAGCAGATCTTCGGTTGTCTCGATCCGCTCGACCGTGGGGCCGATGGGTGCGGCGAGCGCCGTCGGCCCGCTCACCAGCAGGACGTCGGCGCCGCGCGCGTAGGCCGCCTCGGCGAGCGCGAAGCCCATTCGGCCGCTCGAGCGATTCGTGAGCACCCGGACGGGATCGAGCGGCTCGCGCGTGGGGCCCGCCGTCACCACCACCCGGCGGCCTGCGAACGCGCTCCCGCCACCGCGCAGCAGGCGCTCTGCCTCGACGAAGATCGTCTCGGGCTCGCTCATGCGCCCCGGTTTCTCACTCGGCCCCTCGGCGAGCGCGCCGGTGTCCGGCCCCACCACGCGCCAACCGCGGCGGCGGAGCGTCGTGAGGTTGGCTTCGGTGGCGGGGTGCGAGAACATCCGGTCGTTCATGGCCGGGGCCACGAGAACCGGCCCCGTCCGCGCGAGGAGCAGGGCCGTGAGCAAATCGTCAGCGAGACCCTGGGCCGCGCGGGCGAGGAGATTGGCGGTGGCCGGCGCCACGATTACGAGGTCGGGATCGCGGGCGAGACCGATATGCGCGAGCGCCCGGCCGCGCTCCCAGAGGGAGGTCACGACCGGGCGCCCGGTGAGCGCTTCGAAGGTGACGGGCCGGACGAACTCCGCCGCGGCCGCCGTCATGACCACTTCGACGCTCGCGCCGGCTTCCGTCAGGCGCCGCGCGAGCAGGCAGGCTTTGTAGCTCGCGATGCCGCCGGACACGCCAAGGACGACGTGCCGGCCGGCGAGCGTCATGTCTCCTGGCGGCGGCGCCGGACGAGCCGGTAGGTGAGGCCGCCACCCGCGAGCTCCTCGAGCGCCCGTGTGGTCAGCTTCTTCTCCAGCTCGAACGAGCGGTCGCGCGGGAAGTCGTTCACGTAGCGCGCGAACTTGGCCGCAACCAGCACGCCGAGGTACTTGTTCCCGGCTCGCTGGGCGATCTCGTTGGGCGTGAAAATCCGCATGCCTTACTCCTCGGGAGGCGCAAGCCCTTCGATCTCCCGGCGGAGATCGTCCTGCAGGGTGCGCACCATGGTCGGGAGGTCGTCCCATCGTCCCGGGCGATGGGCCTCCGCATCGATGATCGCCGCCACCTCCGCCACCGCCTGCGTGCGGTCGGTATTCACGACGACATAGTCGTATGCCGGGGCTTCGGTGAGCTCGTCCACCGCCCGGTGCAACCGGCGCAGCAGGTCGGGGAGACGCTCAGTGTTCCGACCGCCCAACCGCTCGATGAGCGCTTGGGCGGAGGGTGGAAGTATAAAGACTGCGACGACGTTTTTGCACTCCCGCCGGACCGTACGGGCTCCCTGCACGTCGATATCGAGCACCACGTGACGGCCGCTCGCGAGCACCCGCTCCACCTGGTCCTTCAGCGTCCCATAGCGTGCGCCGCCGTACTCGGCCCATTCCAGGAAGTCCCCGCGGGCCACCCGGGCATCGAATTCCTTGTCCGACAGGAAGTGGTAATCCCGGCCGTCCTGCTCGTTGCCCCGCGGCTTCCGCGTGGTCGCGGAAACGCTGTAGCCCACGTCCTCGCGGGCCGCGAGCAGGGCTTTGGCGATGGTCGTCTTCCCGCCGCCCGAGGGCGCGGAGAGGACCAGGAGAAACGGCGTCATTCCAGATTCTCGAGCTGCTCGCGGAATTTCTCGAGCGCGCCCTTCATCACGATCACGCGCTGCGCGATCTCCGCGTCGTTGGCCTTGGAACCGATCGTGTTGATCTCCCGCAGCATCTCCTGCGCGAGAAACCCGAGCGTGCGCCCAATCGGCTCCGACTTCGCGAGTGCCGCTTCCGCCGCGTCGAGATGGGTCCGGAGGCGCACCATCTCCTCGTTCACGTCGAGCCGGTCGGCGAGGAGCGCGATCTCCTGGGCCAACCGCTGCTCGTCCATCGGCTTCCCGTCGAGGAGCGTCTCCACCGCCGCACGCAGCCGGTCGCGCTCGGCGGTCACGCGCTCCGGCGCCCGCGCGCGCACGGCCTCGAGCTCGGTGGCGATCGTCGCGAGCCGTTCGTGAAGATCCCGGGCGAGCGCCTCCCCTTCCCGTTCCCGCATCGCCTGCACGGCGTCGAGCGCGTCGGAGACCACGGTGAGAAAGGCATCGGCGTCGGTGATCGCTTCCGTCTCCGCCACCGACGTCACCAGCACTTCGGGCTGGCGCGCGACGAACGCGAGATCGATCTCGCCCGGCAGGTCGAGCACCTCGCGCAGCTCGGCGAGCGCGCGGACCACGTCCCGTGCGCGGTCGATGTCCACCCGCACCGCCGTGGCGCGCGGCGGTTCCTCGATCCAGCGGGCCTGGACGGTCACGGCACCGCGATCGAGCCGCGTGCGCAGCAGGTTCCTGAGCGGCTCCTCGAGCGCCTGGAGCGTGGGGGGGAGACGGAGCTGGACGTTCAGATGCCGGTGATTCACCGTGCGGATCTCGACCTGGATGCGTCCGCCGGCGAGGTCGCCGTCGGCAACGCCGAAGCCGGTCATCGATCGGGGCACGGGGCACTCACCTCACGTCCAAGGGGGGCGAAAGCTATCCGGCAGTCCGGACCGATGGAAGAGCGCTCAGTTGAGAAAGGTCCACTTCACGCCGAAGGTCTGGATGATGTTCGGATACGCGAGACCGGGTACGTACCCCGCGTTCGCGTTGAACGCGTTCCGGAGGTCGTAGAACGCGCGGAACCGGGCGATCTCGAATTGCAGAAAGAACTCGTAGATGTTCGCCTTGGGGAGCGGGATCGCCGTCCCCGCGGAGTCGACGCCCGCCATACCGCCGCTCCACGCATCGAGGGCGAGCTGCGCCTTCAGGTCGAACGCTCCGCTCCGGAAGGTCGGCCAGAACTTGGAGCGGAAGGTGAGACGCACCCGCATGAGGCGCGGCGGCTGGAAGGCCGTGCCCGTCCCCGTCCTCGGCGAGCTGTACCAGCCGTCGATGGTGAGCGGCCGTATGGGCGTGAACGCGCCGCTCGCCACGAGGTAGGTCGTGCGCGGCGGCGAGCCGAGCGAGGGAATCCCGACCGCATAGCTCTCGAGCGCGTGTGGCGTGTACGCGTCGCGCTGCTCGAGGCCGACCTCGCCCGAGAGCACCCGGGTCGTGAAGCGGAACCGCGCCGACACGTCCGTGCCGTCCTGCACGGTGTCCGCGGGGAACCACGGGACGGCGAGCGCCCGCCGGTACGCCGCGTCGCCGACCACGCCGAACGGTCCGAGCGCGAGGGAGACGGTGCCGTGCGCCGCGCGGGTCGTCCGCCCGCCGAGCGCGCGTCCGGTGGCCCCGCCGGCGTTGAGCACGATCCCGCGAAGCGGCATCCACGCGAAGGCTGCCTCGGCGCGGGCGGTCTCGTACGTATCGCCCAGCCGTCCGGTGAGCGTTCCCGACAGATTCGGTGACTGGTACCCGAAGGCGAGGGACGCCTGGCGCGCCGTGTGGAGCGTCTGCGCGGTATCCGACCACTTGCTCGACGCGAGCGTGAACGCCGTGTGCCAGCCCATCTCCCACGGCTTCGATGACGCGCTCAGCCGGAAGATCGCGTCGCTCCGCGTGCCGTCCTGCGGGGCGATCAGGATCGTGCCCTGCGAGACGGGATCGCGCCGGTAGTCGTGCCGGCGAATCTGATAGCTCGCCGAGGTGAAGGGCGTCGGACTCCAGTCGGCCTTGGCCCAGATGTCGAACCGTCGATCGTTCCGCTGGGCCTGCGCGGTGCCCTCGAACCCGTTGGTGCCGAGGTAGTCCGCTGCGGCCGCCACCTCGATGCCGCTCGGCCAGCGATTGACGAAGACGCCCCCGTAGCCCCCGGTCTTCGACGTGCCCGACAAGATCCGCACGTCGGTGCGGGCACCCGGATCGTTCAGGCGCTGGGAGACGAGATAGACGTCGAGCCCGCCCGCCGTGCGGACCACGTCCACGCGTTCGAGCGGCAGGAGCGAGATCCGTCCCGGATCGATCGCGAGGGAGTCCGGTCCCACGGGCACCATCGGCACGCCGTCCCAGAAGATCCGGATCTGGTCGGCGGCGCGGTTCCCGTACACGACGGGCTCGGGGAGGTCGATGAAGCCGGCGCGGGCCACGTACGCGCCGGGGATCTCGGCGAGCAGGTCTCCCAGCGAATAGCCGCTGGTCCAGAGCAAGGAATCACGCGTGAAGACGAAGCGCTCGCCGGGCGCGAGTGGGCCGCGTGGCGTTTCGGGCCGGGGAGCGGTGAGACGGACGGCCGGCACGGTGTCCGTGCGCGCCGCGGTGTCAGGCTTGGCGCGTCCGGTGTCGGCGGGGGCCGCCGTGTCGGCGCGCGCCTGTGGGGGCCGCGCGCGTGCCGCCGTATCCGCGGGTGCGCGCGTCGTGTCCTGCGCGTGGAGCGGGAACACCCCGCCCACACTCCCCGCGAGGATCAGCGCGGCAACGCCGATCCGGCGGGCCGTGCTCACCCGCCCGCGCGGGCGAGGACGAGCTCGGAGAAGAGCCGCACCCCCACGCCGGTCGGCCCGCGCACCAGGTACGGCCGCTC
>DATFMZ010000083.1:0-4210 GCA_035266665.1 Gemmatimonadales bacterium
CTCGTGGCGCTGCGCTGGCCGATCGTCGGTCTCGGCATCTGCTGTTGCTGCCTGCTCGGGTATCTGCGACCGGAGGCGCCGGGCGTGAAGGGCTGACGCGGAGTTGCCCGTCTAGGCCGTGCACGGAGTTCGTACGGGGTATCGAGAGTGCGATCTATGGCGTCCTCCGTCGTCAATATCCAACGGTCTTCCCCGTACCCCTCTCCCGTCGTCGCGACGGCGAGCGGGTGCATTAGAACTCGAGGGCCTCACGACTGCTTCTGCAGGATCTGAATGAGGTTGCCGCAGGTGTCGTCGAGGACGGCGATCGTGACGGGCCCCATCTCGACCGGTGGCTGCGTGAACCGCACGCCCAGCGCCGTGAGTCGCGCATGCTCGGCGTGGACATCGTCCGCCATAAACGACGTGAAGGGAATGCCGTCCGCGACGAGCGCATCCTTGAACGGGGCGGCGGCCGGGTGTTCGTCCGGCTCGAGCACGAGCTCGACGCCGTCCGGATCCTCGGGCGAGACCACGGTCAGCCACCGATGCCGGCCCATCGGGACGTCTTCCTTCTTCACGAACCCGAGTATATCGGTATAGAAGGCCAGGGCCTTCTCTTGGTCGTCCACCATTACGCTGGTCAGGCCGATTCGAATCGTCATCTCCCCCCCTTGGTGGTCTTGTCCCATCGCCGTACCGCCTCACGGAGGGGACCGGTTTCGATGTAATGGAACTTGTAGCGGCCGTCTCGGACGCTTCGCACCAGGCCGGCGGCCTCCAGCACCTCAAGATGCTGCGAGACCGCTTGCCGGCTCAGATGGAGTCCATGCTTCATCGCGAGCCGAGCACATAGCTCGTAGAGTGCCTGACCGTCGCGATCGGCGAGCGCATCCAGGATGCGCCGTCTCGAGTGCGAAGCGAGGGCGTCAAAGACGTCAGTCACACTGACGATAATATGCAAGCGTATACTTGCATGTCAAATCGTGCGTGATGCCGCGGGATGCTCGAGCGGCGAGCGGTCCCGCCCCGTCTGCAGCGTTGGACGGTCAATTCGAACCCCTGGGGGAGCGTACCCTTGATGCCCACGACACCGCCTCATCCACTCCGGCTGTCCCGTGGCCGAGCCGTCGGTCACGTCTGCGGATTCTGGATCGGATATCTCGTCATCCTCTGGGCGTTCGGTATCGCGAAGGGATGGCTGCCACCGCGCTTCGGTCCGCTGGCCTGGGGCGGAGCGTCCGCCGTCGGACTGTTGGGCTTGACGGTGTGGTTGCTGCGACGAGAGGGCCGTACGGTGGACGCGGTCGGTCTCCGGTGGTCCGTCGGGTCCATCGGACGGTTTGCGGCGGGGCTCGTGCTGGGCACGGCCGTGTATGCGATCGTGCTCCTCGTCATCTCGCTCCTCGCGGGGCCGCTCGCGATGACCCGGGCGCCGGCACCGGCCGCCACGGCCATCCTCACCGCGGTCGCGGCGACGCTGGCGCTCGCCACCATGGAGGAGATCGGTTTCCGGGCGTATCCGCTGTGGACCCTGGCGCGATCGTTCGGCATCTGGTGGGGACAGCTGCTCGTCGCCGCCGCCTTTGCGCTCGTGCACGTCCTGTACGGATGGTCGATGAGCGCCGTCGTGCTCGGCGTATTTCCCAGTGCGCTCCTCTTCGGTGCGGTCGCCGTCGCGACCCGCGGGATCGCCGCACCAACGGGTGTCCACGTCGCCCTCAACCTCTGCCAGTGGCTCATGGGGGAGAAGGGGGGCCCGGCCGTGTGGCACATCGGCGTGCGTGGGGCGTCGGAGCCGGTGGCCGCCGCGCTCGCGCCGTGGATCGGCTGCGTGGTGCTCACCCTTTCGGCGATCGGCGTCACCCTCTGGTGGGGGTGGCGTGGGAAGCGTACCCGTCGGGCCCCGCTCTGACGCGCGCCGGCGCAGTCGCACCGTTCCTTGTGCATCCGGCGGAGCGCTCGCACCTTACGCTGCACCGTCCGGACCATCCTCCAGCTCCCGGAGACGGCGAGCAAAGCCTTGCCGTCGCGTGGTCAGGTGGCGGTCGGCGGATCGCTCGACGGGCACGCGTTTCAGACGGTGCTGGAGCCCGATGGAACCTCCGGTCATTGGATGAGCATCGACCGCCGCCTGCAGCGGGCCGCCGCCACCCGCGCCGGCGATACGGTCACGGTCGAGATGGCGCCGGCCGAAGACTGGCCCGAGCCGCGCGTGCCGGCGGACTTGCGAGGCGCGCTGGGAATGGGTTCGGTGGGTCAACGCGACCAAGAATCCCGATACGCGCAAGCGACGCGTCGCGGTGAGCCTCTCGAAGATGAAGAACGGCAAGCGCCGGCCCTGCTGGTTCAATCTGTCGGCGTGTACCGATCCCGACCTGGCGAAGAACGGCAAACTCGTCGCCCCCGAGTAGTACGGGTCGGTCGGTGACGGGCCTCTCCACCAAGAAAGAGAGCGCGATGCGACCTCTTCGATATTCCATCAACGTCACGCTCGACGGCTGCTGCGATCATCGTGTGGGCATCCCGAACGAGGACCTGCACCGTCACGCCGCCGAGGGCCTGGAGCAAGCCGATGCCCTCATCTTCGGCCGGGTGATCTACCAGATGATGGAGTCCGCGTGGCGGCCGTGGGCGGAGACGGGAGTGATGCCCGAAGGGATGGAGCCGTGGATGGAATCGTTCGCCAAGACGATCCACGCCGCAAAGAAGTACGTCGTCTCGAACACCCTGGAAGCGGTCGACTGGAACGCGGAGCTGTTGTCCGGGGACCTTGAAGAGGCCGTCCGGCGCCTCAAGGACGAGCCGGGTAACGGGCTTCGGGTCAGCGGCGTGACGCTCCCGCTGGCGCTGGCGGAGCTGGGATTGATCGATGAGTACGAGATCATTGTGCATCCCAGGATCGTGGGGCGCGGGCCGGCGTTGTTGGCGGGGCTGTCGAAACCTCTCGATTTAAAGCTCGTGGACCGGGTGGAGCTCGGCTCGGGCCAGGTGGCGCTGCGGTACGAGGTGAAGAGGTAGCCGGCGCGGTTAGACCACCGCCCCCGTCGTCGCGCTTCACCCGGGCAATTCGGCGAAGAGCTTGGAGAGATCCACCACCATCTCGGGCAGATCCGGCGTGAGACGCCAGTGCGCAATATCGGCGATGATCTCGGGCCGCGTATCGTCGGGATGCCACACCTCGATCAACTGCGCATCCGGATCCACCACCCAATACGTGGCGACGCCCCGGCGCTGATACAGCCGCCGCTTCTTCAGGCGATCGCCGCGCGCCGAGCTGGGGGAGACGATTTCGACGGCGAGGAGCAGCGTGCGGCAGTCGCGCCAATCGCCCGTGACCTCCGCGCGGGGAACCACGAAGAGATCCGGTTGCACGTATTCATGCTCGCTCCGAATGATGTCGGCGGGGGCCGGGATACCAATCGCGACCCGCTCGTGCGGCGCGAGGTAGATGGTGAGCTGTGTGAGGAGCCGAGCAAGGACGATCTGGTGCTTCGCCGCGGGCGAGGGGGTCACGAGCAGCTCCCCGTCCACCACCTCGTAGCGGTTCCCGTCGCTGGGGAACGCGAGCACTTCGTCCGCCGTATAGCGGCGCAGCGTATCGGGCATGCCCATAGTATCGGCCCTCCTCGGCCGAGCGTGCAAGCGGGGGACATGCCGAAGGGTGCGATACATCGAGCGGCGAGCTGTCATCGAAGTGTGCCAGGGCCTACCGGATCGTCGCGGATCCGCCGGTCAATCGGCTACGGAATGACCACCAGCCTTCGACCCGCCAAGTCGTTGCGTTGCCAAGCGTCTTCGACGTCCGCCAGCGGGACCGGCTCGGTATCGATGCGGAGTTTGCCGGAGGCGGCCAGCTCCCAAATCTTCGGAAACGTTTCGAAGATGGCCGTATGCGGAATGCTGCCGCCGCCGCCACTTCCGTAGATCTCGATTCCGGAGCTGCGCAACGCGGCGGCGGGGAGGGAGATGGTCGGGCCGGCCATGTCGCCGATCTCGATGAGCCGCACCGTACCGGACTCGGCCTTCACGTCATGGCCGGTCAGGGCATCGAGCAGGGCTTCCGTCGGATGGCTCCACACGTAATCGAGCACCACGTCGAAATGCGAGCGCCCGGCTTCGTCGCGAAACGCCTTCGCCAACTCGTCGTCGGCTTGGTCGAGCGCGATGGTCGCGTCCGCGCCGAGCGCGGGCAATGTCGCAAGGATGCGCTCATTGCGTCCGGCGGCCA
>DATFMZ010000084.1:0-18808 GCA_035266665.1 Gemmatimonadales bacterium
GCGTCCGATTCTCGAGCGTCCACACCAGCATGGTCCCGACGAGCAATGCCGCGATGGCGCCGATCAGCGGGTCGATCGAGAAAATCAGCGCGAGTCCGATTCCCGGAAGCGCGATGTGCGAGAGCGGATCGGCGGCGAGCACCATGCGGCGCATGACCGCGAACGCGCCGACCATGCCCGCGGCCGCCGCCGCCGCCAACGCGAGGACGATCGTGCTAGGCGCCATGATCCTCGTGCACGTGAAATTTGAGCGGCGTGCCGTACAACTCCTCGAGGCGCTGCGGCGTCAGAATTTCCACCGGCCGACCGATGGACGGTTGGCCGAGGTATGAGAGGCAGAGGACCTGCTCGGCGTAGTGATAGATCAGCGACAGCTCGTGCGAGACCAGGACGAGCGTCATGTGCTCGGCCGATTGCACGCGGTGGATCATCTCGTAGAGATCTTCCTGACCCGGCTGGTCCACCCCGGCCGTCGGCTCGTCGAACAGCAATACGTTCGGTTTCCCGATCAGGGCGAAGGCGAGGAGCAGACGCTGGAACTGCCCGCCTGAGAGCGTCCCGATCGGCTGCGCGGCGATCTCGGTGCGCAGGCGAACGAGCGCGAGCACGCGGTCGACGTCGTCCACGGGGGAGCCGGTCACGTCGGCCTTGGCCCGCAGGAAATTCAATCCGGTGAGCGGGAGATCACGCTCGATATCGAGCTTCTGCGGGACGTAGCCGATCTTCACGTCCGGCGCCCACGTCACCGTCCCGTCGTACGGAATCGCTCCGACGAGCGCCTTGATGAGGACCGTCTTTCCCGAGCCGTTCGGCCCGATCACGGCAAGCGTCCCGCCCGCGTCGAGCGTGAAGCTCACGTCGCTCAACACGAGCTTTTCGCCGAAGCGGACGGACAGGTTCTTCACGGTCAGAATGGTCGCCATGGCCCCCAAATCTACGTCCGCGGCCCGCGATTCACCGAGCCTTCCGGCGCCCGCTCGCCCGCTTCTTCACAGGACGACCCCTTGGGGCCCGATCCGCGTGCACCGCGAATGCGGCCCCCTGCGGATCGTGCCCCGCCGTAAATTCCCCGCCGCCGGGCGCTCCGGTGGGCCCGCGCATCACCGTGCCCCGCGCTGCCTCCATGGCGGCAGCCGCGCGGGCGGCGTTACCCACCCGCACGTAGCAGAGCCAGGTGGCGGCTGCGCCGTCGTCGAAGGCGCGATCCAGTACGCCACCGATCGGCCTCGCGCTGCCACGGCGACGAAACATCCAATACGTGCCGCGCCCGTCCAGCTCGACCGCACCGGCCCGTTCCCAGCCGAAGAGGCGCCGGTAGAAGTCCCACGCCTCCTTGCGGCTCGGCGTCGTGAGCTCATGCCAGACGAACTCGCCCCGTCCCACCGCATCGGCGTTCGGGATCTCGACCGCGGGCCGAAAGACTCCGAACCGCGCACCGTGGTGGTCGACGAGTACGGCGAGCCTTCCGGCGGTGGGGACGTCGCGCGGCTCGACGGCGACACGCCCACCGAGCTCCGCGGCCAAGCGGAGCGTCGCGTCCACGTCCTGCACCGCCACGTACGGGAGCCAGTAGGGTCGAGTACCGACGGCCTGCTCCTCGGGAGCGAGCCGGGTCAGACCGCCCTTGGGATCGCCCTCCAGCATCCACATCCGATAGCTCTGGTCGCGATTCCAGGTGTGGATTCCCCACCCGACGACCGAGGCGTAGAAGCCGACTGCGGCGTCGGGATCGGTCGTCATCAGCTCGTGCCAGATGAACCGGCCGCGGGAAAACGTCGTGGTCATGGTGGGCACCTTCGGGCTCGCGCCGTGCTTGGGGCCCGCCAAGATACCCCAGGGTGCAAGACCCCGCGAGCGGTGCAACGTCATGGCCCCGTCACGCTGCCCGCACAGCGCCTTCCGCCCGCCGGCCGTATATCTCTACTGAGCCCAGGCCAGCGCGCCCGCAGCGCGCCATACTCGACGTCTTTTCTCGGAGATCATCATGCGCGGTTTGGTTCGCTGCTCGGTCCTCCTGCTCTTCACGCCGGCGGTGCTCGGCGCACAGACGCCCCTGCCACGCAAGCACGCACCGCAACCCACCGTCCCCGCCATCACCGCCAACGATCTGATGACGCGGCTCTACATCTTCTCGGACGACTCGATGATGGGCCGCGAAGCAGGCACGCTCGGCAACGTCAAGGGGACGGACTACATCGCCGCGCAGTTCAAGCAGATGGGCGTACAGCCCGCGGGCGACGACGGCACCTATTTCCAGACCATCCCTTACAAGACGCGCGCGCTCGACACGACGTCCACGGTCGTGGTGGGCGGCACCCCGCTGAAGCTGGGCGACGACTACTTGCCGCTCGGCCAGGAACCGGTGGCCCTGCTCGATCTCCCGGTCGTCTACGGCGGCGTGGTGGGCGACACGACGCATCCGTTGGCGCGTGACGAGGCAGCCGGTAAGCTCGTCGTGCTCGCCCGGCCGTCGGGACCAATGGGACGCCGGTTCTTCCGCGGCGCGTCGGTGGAAGGGGCGGCAGCCGTCGCGGTGGTCGGGCTCGATCAGCTGCCGGCCAGATTCCGCGGATTCATGACGCGCCCCCGTGCGTTCCTGGACGACCCCGCCGCGACGGGGCCGGCCGGCGGGACCCCGAGTCTGTTGATCTCCGATGCGGCGGCAACCAAGATCTTCGGCCGGCCGATCAGCCAGCTCGCCGTCGGCAGTGCCGGCGAGCGGGTGTCCATGCATCTCCGCTTCGACGTCAAACCCATGCCCTACCCTGCGCGCAACGTCGTCGGCATCATCCCCGGCAGCGATCCGAAGCTCGCCGGCGAATACGTCGCGCTCGGTGCCCACAACGACCACCTTGGCGAGAGCGACACGCCCGTGGATCACGACTCCATCATGATCTGGAATCACGTCGTGCGTCCCGAGGGTGCGGACGACCGCGGGAACACCGCAACGTATGCCCAGCAGCGCGAGGTGGATTCGCTTCTCCCGCTCTACCGCTCCCGGCATCCCGGCCAGGACCGGATGGACTCCATCTGGAACGGTGCCGACGATGACGGCTCGGGGACGGTGTCGCTGCTCGAGATCGCCCAGTACGTCATGGCGATGAAGCCGCACCCGAAGCGCTCGATCCTCCTCGTCTCGCACGTCGGCGAGGAGAAGGGGCTTCTCGGCTCCAGGTATTTCACCAACCACCCGACGGTGCCGCGCGACTCGATCGTCGCGCAGCTCAACATGGACATGATCGGCCGCGGCGACGCCACCGACGAAACCGGACGCACCAAGGACGGAATCCCGCGGCACGGCGGACCGAACTACGTGTTGCTCGTGGGCTCCCGCCGGCTCTCGACGGAGCTCGGCAACATCGTTGAGCGGGTGAACAGGGTGGATCACCACGACCTGACGTTCGACTACTCGCTGGACGCCAACGGCCATCCGTCGAACATCTACTGCCGGAGCGATCACGCCGAGTATGCGCGCTTCGGGATTCCCATCGTGTTCTTCACCACGGGCCTGCACTCCGATTATCACCAGGTGACCGACGAGCCCGAGTACATCGACTACCCACACATGGCGCGCGTCGCGAGCCTCGTCGCGGACGTCGCCGTGCACGTGGCGGATCTCGACCATCGCGTCGTGGTGGATCACCCGAAGCCTGATCCCAACGCGGCCTGCCGCCAGTAACGCGCACGAAGCCCCCGAACGACGAGCGCCCGGTGCCGTCAGGCACCGGGCGCTCGCGCATTCCGGGGGCCGCACCGGACATTACCCGGCGAAGCAGTACCCGCAGCCCTTCTCCTGCGAACGCCCCACGCCCATCACCCCGGACGGCAAGATCTGAATGCCGGGAATGAGATTGGCGACGAGATCGGCCTTCACGGCATCGGCGGTGCCGCCGTGCGCCTTCGCCAACGAGCCGGCGGTCACCGTCAGCGCGACGTTACAGATCCCGACCAGCACACCCGCCTTCAGCAGCGGCTTGACGCCCAGACCCGGGATGGGCATTCCCGTGATATCGGCGTAGATGTTCCGCGTCGCCGGCGCGCCGTTCTCCTTGATGTCGAACGCCTTGCCGAGCTCGTACTTGGCCCACGCCGCGTCCTCGAGCCCGAGCGGGATGCCTTCGTGCCGGAGGACCAGCACCGCGGTATTATCGGCGTCGGTGGTGCCGTAGGTGGAGTTCATCGTGTTGAGATAGACGCGGGGAAAGATCGCGGGCATCCCACCGTTCGGCTCCGGTGCATCGAACACGATGCGGTGCTGGCCCGTCATCTTGTTGAACCACGCCTCGAGCTTGGGATCCTCGTGCTCCCGCTGCCTGGCGCCGGGTGTCGTGGCCGTGAGCGGAGCCGGGACCCCCGTCACCGCCACGGCCAGTGCCCCGGCCAATCGTCCCAAGAATCCGCGCCGATGCGTCGTGGGATTTGCGAATTCGAACATACTGCGCCCTCCCTCGGTTGAGCGTGTCCTGCTATCGCGAACGCCCCGGGTTGGGGCGACGATCGACGTGGTTGGGAGCTAACGAAGCTACGCGTCTAGGGCGCGTGCGCGAGGGGGGTGTTTAACCGTCCTCGCCGTCATCCGGCGAATCGTCATCGTCCGGCTTCTGCCGTCCTACCGCCTCGTGAAACCAGGAGTTCCGCGGATCCACCCCGTGAATCCGAAATTCGCCGCGTGAGTTGACCAGCTGCGCCGGAATGACCCAGAGCCGAGCGTCGGTCGTCGGACCGAAGACCTCGAACCGCGCGAGGATGTCCTCGCCGGCCGACAGCGCGATCTCGATCACCGCGTCACCCAGGGGGCCCTCGTCGGTCGTGAGCGGCCGGTCGCTCATCCACACCCCCACCGCCTCGATCGCCTCCCCCGTCACGGCATCCCGTCCAAAACGCCATTTCTCATCCCGGAAACCCTCCCGGATCACCCGGCGGGCCTCGGCGATATTCGTTCGATGAAAGAGCTGCATGTTGGGAAGATGACCCGGATCACCGCCGAAGGGAATCGTCTGGAGTTACCCTCTTCCCATCTCATGGACCGAATGACATTCTAAGAGCCCTATGACGACCTCGAGCCGACAGACCACTGCCCACGATTCCACGCCCCGGGTCACGCCGGGCGGGCTGGAGGAACGCATCCGGGGGTGGGCCAGACCCTATCGGGCCATTCGCCCCAATTACTCGAAGAATCTGCGCCACGGGACGTGGTACCCCGTGATCCGTGACGACCTCGCCGATCGGGTCACCATCCGCATCGGGGATAAGCACGTGGATGTCCCCCGGCGCCTGGTCGAGATCCGAACCCAGGCCCCAACGAGCTTCTCGGTCGTGATGCGTGTCACGACGGCGTCGAAACGCCCCGCGGGCCCGGCGCGCGAGCTCGGCAGGCACTACATCGTGTGCCCGAAATGCGGCCACCGCGCCGCCCTCATGGGACGCCCCGACACCAAGCAGTGCCCTCAATGCGGACACCATGGCGAGATCGCGTGGTGGGAGAGCTGAGACGGACGACCGCGACGTGATCGGTGGTTGTCTAGTCAACCATTTGGAGACTTGATCGGCGGAGGTCGCGTGGCGGCCTCCGCCGATTTCCGCTTACGACTCGACCTTCAGATCGTCCTCGACGACCGCGACACCCGGTGCCGCCCACGCCGCCGCCTCGGCAGCATCGCGTTCGGCCCAGGAGTGGACCGTCCCGCGCAGCACCACCTTCCCGCGGTTCGCGTCGACCTCGATGGCTTTCGCCTCGAGCGTCGCATGGCGCTTGAGCGCGTCCTCGATCCGGCGCTCGATGTCGCCGGCCGCCGCACGCGGCGTCACCTCGATGCGGTTCGTGATACCCCGCACTCCCATGAGATGATGGATGGCGTCTTCCGCGGCGCCTCGCTCATAATTCCAATCCACGGTCCCTTCCAACCGCGCCCATCCATCCGAGACGGTTACCTTGATCCGGTCGTGCGGCACCATCACGTCCCACTCGAGTGCCCGGACGACCGCGGCGGCGAGATCCGGATCCGATCGCTCATGCGACGACGGCAGCTTCACGTCGACGTCGTTCACGACCGCGTGCACTCCCTTGACCCGCTTCGCACCCTGTTCCGCCGCGATCTTCTGTGCGAAGCTCCGCACGACGCCGCGCAGCGATACGACGTCGTCCGGCCCCACCGCGACCTGCACCGTCGTTGCCCCGATCGTCGGGTCCCACGACAGCTCGGCCAGCACCTCGGCCTGCAGCGCTTCCTGTCGGGCGTTCATGACCCACCTCCTCCCTCGTCACCTCGTGGAGAAGGCTAGTGACGCACCCCTGAGAAGTGGCTGAACCGGAGTTGAAGAACTGCTGGCCGTCAGGACGCGGGAGGGCGTCCGTCCGGCCATGCGACGAACCGGATGCCGACGAAGAGCAGCACGAGAACCGGGAGCCCGAGCAGACTCGCCTCCGGCCCCACCGACCCACCGGTGAGCCAGGCCGGGCCGTGCAGCGACGTCGTGAGCAGATGTCCCTCGGCCACAATGCCGCTATTCGGAACGCCGAACAGGAAGGTCTCTCCCCAGTTCCACGCGGTGTGAATCCCGACCGCGAGCCAGAGCGAACCCGTCACACGAACCGTGTAACACAAGAGCAACCCGAAGAGCGCGGCCCCGGTGATACCGACCCACGTTTCACCCGGATTCCATACGTGGATCAATCCGAACGCCGCCGAGAGCAGCACCGCCGCGGGCCAGAAGCCGATGCCGTCGCTTAGTGTGACGAGCGCGTAGCCACGCGTCAGGTATTCCTCCGCGAACGCCGTAGCCACCATCGCACCGGCCCAGAGACCGGCGTAGACGGCCGCCTCGGACGCCGCGATCGGCGCCACGCTCACCCGCGCGCCGCCCGTCAGCGCGATCCCGCCGATCAGGAGCATGACGGCTCCGCCACCCCAGGCGAGACCGCGCAGCATCCTCCGACCGCTCCCCGGCACGAGGGGGAGCCCGAACGCGCCAAGATCGCGATGTTCGACCCGCGCCATCGCCCACGTCGCGGCGAGCACGATGACGAAGGTGACCGCCTTCCCGGCAAAGATGCCCATCGGTGAGAACAGGAAGCGCGGCGACTGCTGCGAGAAGAACACGGTGACGGGCACCGACGGTACCGTGACGAGTGCCACGAAGAGCGCGAGGCGCCATCCCGTCCGGAGACCTCGCGGCCCCACAAAGACTCCCCGCACGCCGCCGTGGTCGGTCATCGGCTTGCCCGGCACGCGCGCGATCGCGGCATCCTGGCGAACGCCGTGTCCCGCGGGCTATGCTTGTTTCTCTCCGGACGGCGAGGGCGCCGTCCGGCATGTTCGCGCTTCATCGTTCGACCCGTGTGTGGAGGTGGCCAATGCGCGTGGTGCCCTTCGTCCTTCTTCTTGCGACGGCGGCGCCGCTCGCCGCGCAACGTTCCGCCCCAAGACCCCGAGCACAGGCGGCATTAGCCGCCGTGCGCGGCCCGACCGTCGAGGGGATCACGGAGTACGGCCTGCCGAACGGTCTCAAGGTGCTCCTCTTTCCCGACTCGTCGAAACCGACCATCACGGTGAACATCACCTATCTCGTGGGCTCTCGCTACGAGGGCTACGGTGAGACGGGGATGGCGCACCTGCTCGAGCACATGGTGTTCAAGGGCTCCCCGCGGCACCGCGACATCCCACAGGAGCTCACCGAGCACGGTGCCCAGCCGAACGGCACGACGTCGTTCGACCGCACCAACTACTTCGAGACCTTCGCGGCAACCGACAGCAACCTGGTCTGGGCGCTCGATCTCGAGGCCGACCGCATGGTGAACAGCTTCATCGCGGAGAAGGATTTCAAGACCGAGTTCACCGTCGTGCGGAACGAGTTCGAGATGGGGGAGAACAGCCCCTTCAACATTCTCTTCGAGCGCACGATGGAGACGGCCTATCTGTGGCACAACTACGGCCATCCGACCATCGGCGCGCGCTCCGACATCGAGAACGTGCCGATCGGCCGGCTCCAGGCGTTCTATCACAAGTACTATCAGCCGGACAACGCGGTACTGCTCGTGGCGGGGAAGATCGATCCCGAGCGCACGCTGCAGCTGGTGGAGCAGAAGTTCGGCGCGATTCCGCGGCCCGAGCGCACGGGTGCCATGAAGATCTACCCCACGTACACGGCCGAGCCGACGCAGGACGGCGAGCGGAGCGTGACGCTCCGGCGGGTGGGGGACGTCCAGGCGGTGATGGCCGCCTATCACGTTCCCGCGGGATCGGATTCTGACTTCCCCGCCGTCGAAGTGTTGAGCGACGTGCTCGGGAGTGCCCCGTCCGGCCGGCTCTACAAGGCCCTCGTGGAAACCAAGAAGGCCGCCTCGGTGGGCGCCTTCGCCTACCAGCTCCGTGAACCGGGCGTGCTGGTCGCGTTCGCCAACGTGCGCGAAGAGGATTCGCTCGACAGCGCGCGGACCACGATGCTCGCCACCATCGACTCGATGATCACCACGCCGGCGACGCCAGAAGAGGTGGACCGTGCGAAGGCGTCGCTCCTCAAGAACATCGAGCTCAATCTCAACAACTCGACCCGCATCGGACTCGAGCTCTCGGAATGGGTCTCGATGGGCGATTGGCGGATGCTCTTCCTCTACCGCGACCGCCTGAAGACGGTGACGCCGGCCGAGGTCCAGCGAGTCGCCGCCCGGTACCTCGTTCCGTCCAATCGGACCGTGGGCGAGTTCATCCCGACCAAGGAACCGCTCCGCGCCGAGATTCCGCCGACGCCGGACGTGGCCGCGCTGGTCAAGGACTACAAGGGCGACACCACTCGGAGCGCGGGTGAAGCATTCGATCCGTCCCCGGCCAACATCGAAGCGCGCACCACTCGCACGACACTGCCGGGCGGCATCAAGCTCGCGCTGCTCCCCAAGCGGACGCGCGGCGCCACGGTGCACGCAATGCTGAGCCTCCGGTTCGGCACACCTCAGGCGATCGCGGGCAAGAACACGATCGCCGATCTCACCGCGGACATGCTGATGCGCGGCTCCACGCTGCATACGCGCCAGCAGATCAAGGACTCGCTCGACAAGCTCGAGGCACGAGTCAATGTCTTCGGGGGACCGAATACGCTTCGCGTCACCATCGAGACGACGCGTCCGAACCTGATTCCGACGCTCGCTCTTGTTCGGGAAGTGCTCCGCATGCCGGCGTTCGACACGAGCGAGTTCCGCCAGCTGCAGCAGGCGAATCTGGCGCAGATCGAGCAACAGAAGAGCGAGCCCACCGCGCTCGCGTCCGTGGCGTACGGCCGGTACATGCACCCGTACCCGAAGGACGACCCGCGGTATACGCCGACCTTCGCCGAGCAGGCGGCAGCGTACGGCTCGGCCACCGTGGAGGACGCCCGGACGTTCTATCGGACCTTCTACGGTGCTTCGAACGGCGAGATGGCGGTCGTGGGAGACTTCGATCCCGCCGCCGTGACCGCCGAGGTCACCAGCATGCTCGGCGACTGGAAGAGCCCGGGACCGTTCGCGCGGGTGACGCAGGAGTATCAGGACCGACCCGACACGACGATCGTGATCGAGACGCCCGACAAGGCCAACGCGATGTTCCTCGCCGGCATGAACCTGCCGCTGCGCGACGACTCGCCGGACTACGCGGCACTCCTGCTCGGCAACTACATGCTCGGTGGCGGGTTCCTGAATTCGCGCTTGGCGGTGCGGATTCGCCAGAAGGAGGGGATCAGCTACGGTGTGGGCTCATTCCTCGGCGCGAGCGCGCTCGACGAGAGCGGACAGTTCACCACGTACGCCATCTACGCCCCGCAGAACGCCACGCGGCTCGAGGAGGCCTTCGAGGAGGAGGTGGCGCGCGTGCTCAAGGACGGCTTCACCGGCGAGGAGGTCCAGCAGGCGAAGGACGGCTGGCTCCAGTCGCGTGAGGTCAACCGCTCGCAGGACCAGGGGCTCGCCAACGAGCTGACGAGCGATCTGTACTACGGCCGGACGCTGGACTATGACGCGCAGCTCGAAAAGCAGGTCGCCGCGCTGACCCCGGCGGCGATCAACGCGGCGATGCGAAAGTATCTCGACCCCTCGAAGTTCACGATCATCGAGGCGGGCGACTTCGCGAAGGCCAAGGCCAAGCAGGACTGACGCGGCTGCCGCTCAGGCAACGGGAGCCCGGGGTGCCGATTGGCCCCGGGCTTTCTCGTCGTGCACGAGTCCCTCTCGGCGCACGAAGTCCATGGCGAACCGGTCCAGCGCCGCCCAATCCGTGTACTCGTAGTCCTGCGACGTGTCGGTGTCCGCGCCCGCCTTCGCGGCGATGCGGCGCATGATGAACTTCTTGAGCCACCCGTATCGCGTATACGGCAGCGCGCCCGCCACGATCTCCGTGGCCGCCGGGTACCACCCCGCCCGGTTGAGAAACCGGTGCATGATGCGATGCACGTCGCGCGTAGTCTCGGGATCTTCCTCGAGAATGCCGAGGCAGACGGAGAGGAACGCCGTCGGCATGCGGTTCAACGCCGGTGCGTGCGCATGCACCCACTCCTTCACCGCGCGCTGATATCCCCGCGCATGCACCGAGGCCGCGACGAACACCGCGTCGTAGTCCTCGGGCCGGAGATCCGCGGCGGCTACCGCCGCGTTGATCACGTCCACCCGACTGCCGTCCGCGCCCAGCGTCACGCCGAGTGCCTGTGCGACCTTCCGCGTGTGTCCGTCGGTCGTGCCGTAGAGAACCAGTATCCGGGACATCGCGACACCTCACCCTCAGAGAGTTCACTCCACGTACAACCTCGTACGGCGCGGGTGAAGTGTCGCTGAAACCCCGTTGAACGGCGCCTGAGGTCCGGTCAGCGGTACGGCAACGTCGCCAGGAAGTCCCGGAGAGAGTGGCCCCATCCAGCACGTCGCGGCTCTTGTCGCGCACTTCAGCACCGGTTCATCTGGCAGGTGTTAGTATGTTGCCAGGGTCGGGCAGTAGGGAGGGTGCTCGGTGGGATCGAGCATCTCCGGGACTCGGCAAAGTGCCGGCCTCACTAGGGCGGTCAATCTCTCCGCCCGCCCGGCCCGTTTGGGCGCAGACTCCTCACGAGCCTGCGCCCGTTCTTGTTTTGTGATCGCCGAGGCGCCGGTCGGCGCGTCAGAACCCGGCGTTCCCCCGCTTGAAGAAGGCAGCGTCCTCGGCGTAGCCCGCCGTGAGGCCCTCGAGCCGCGCCATCTCCGCGGGGTGGAGGGGCTCGAAGCTCTTGGCGATCGCCACGTTCTCCTCGAGCTGCGCCACCGTATCACACCCCACGATCACCGTGCTGACGGGATGTGAGAGCGTGTACCGCATCGCGTCCCGCATCGTCGTGATGCCGCCGGCGCGGAAGAGCCGCCCGCGCGCCGGGATCTTCATGGCGATCACGCCCATCCGCCGTTCGTTCGCGAGCGGCAGCAGCGCTTTCGTGAACGGCAGATGATGCGCGTCGGCGGCGTTCAAGGCCATGAGCACCGTATCGAACGCGAATCGGCGCAGGCCTTCGATGAGCAAGTCCGGATCGTAGTGCCCCGTGATGCCAAGGAACCGTACCATCTTCTGATCCCGCGCCCGATCCATCGCCTCGAGCGCCCCGTTCTTCCCGAAGATGCGGTCGAGGTCCCCCCGGCTCGTGATGTTGTGCAGCTGCCAGAGATCGAGATGATCGGTCTGCAGCTTCCGCAGACTGTCGTCGAGGAGGCGGAGCGAACCGTCACGCGTGCGATCGTGCGTCTTCGTCGCCAGAAAGACCTCGTTACGGCGCGTCTTCATCACGTCGCCGATGTAGATCTGGCCGATGCCGCGGCCGTACGCCGCCGCCGTGTCGATGTAGTTCACGCCGAGGTCGATCGCGCGGTTGATGATCGCGACCGCATCGTCGTGGCGGCCGGCGCGTTCGAGCGTCGCCTGGCCGCCCAAACTGAAGAGTCGCACCCGATGTCCCGTACGTCCGAGCGGCCGCTCCGGCATGGGTGGATCGGGAAGACGCGTACCCGGCTGGCGTAGCGTGAGCGCCACCGCACCGGCGGCGCTCGCGGCCACGAAATCGCGGCGCGTGAGCGAGTTGTCCGACATCGTCGTCCCCTCGGTGACGAGAGCCTGTTGGGCGCTGCGTCCCTCTAGGTGTCTCGGACGCGATGAAGTGGGGGTGAAACGGCGGGTAAGGTCGACGGTTACCAGTCGCGGGTCTCGCCGACGGCGAGCACCCACGCGCGGTCGGGTCCCAGCCCCAGGTGCTCGCCCTCGGCGCGATACCGGCGCGGCGGCTCGTCCAGCGGTTCATCGGTGAGGTCGAAGGTGCCGAAGTGCATCGCCACGGCGCGCTCGGCCCGTACGTCCGAGGCGATGCGGAGTGCCTCCTCAGGCGTGGTGTGCACGGGAGCCATCATCGACGCGGGGAGATAGGCACCGATCGGCACGGCGGCGAGATGGATGGGATGAAAGCGCGCGCCGATCTCCGCGAGTGCCGGCGTGTATCCGGTATCGCCCACGAAGTAAAACGTGCGGGTGGGTCCCTTCACCACCCACCCACAGCAGTTCCGCCGATTCCGCTCGAACGGCGTGCGCCCCGAGAAGTGCTGGGCGGGGACACACGCGATCGTGCAATCGGCCCGCCGAGTCTCCTCCCACCATGCGAGCTCTTCGGCTTCACCACCCGCGCGCCGCACCCACTCGGCCAGTCCCCGCGGGACCAGGAAGCGCACGCCGCGTCGGGCGAGCCGGCGCACGGTCGGGTGATCGGCGTGGTCGTAGTGGTCGTGCGAGAGGAGCACGAAGTCTATCGGCGGCAACGCGTCGAGCGTGACACCCGGCGGCACCAGGCGCCGCGGACCGATCACTCCGAACGGCCCGGCCACGCGCGAAAGCATCGGATCGGTGAGGAAGGTGACCCCGTCCATCCGCACCAGAAAGGCCGAATGGCCGATCCAGGTGATGCTCGGGCTCCGTTCGACGGCGCGCGGATCGAACGGCGCCGTCGGCGCCGCGCCCGGCCGGGCCGGTAAGAAGAGACTCGCGATCTTCCGCGCCGCGAAGCCCAGATCAGGCCGCGGCAGCTCACCCACCCGCGCGCGCCTTCGTCATCGCATTCGCGAGGGCCTTTTCGCCGGCTTCCGCCTGCCGCGTCAATTCCACGAAGACCGCGCGCTGTGCCGCCGTCGGTGCGGCATAGGCGAGCTCGAGGTCCGCGGCGAGGTAGGCCAGGTGACTCCGCAGCTTCGTTTCGTGCAACAGGCTTCCCTCGCTCGCGTGGAGATCGAGCTGCACCAGTCCGCCGATCGTGCTGTCGAGTACGGCGGTGGCGCGGCCCGCGCTCGCGAGGCTGTCACGCACGTCGATCGCGCGGTTGATCGTCCGGTCGAGCGAATCGAGCGCCGTGTGGATCTCGAGATCGAGCGCGAACCGGCTCGCGAGATCCGGCGGCGTCGCGTGAATCCGGGGATCGAGCGCGACGTCGAAGGATTCGCTCGACGCCTGCCCGCCGTAGTCGAGTGTCACACGATACGTGCCCGGCACGACCACCGGCCCATCCACCTCGTCCGTCAGCCCGCCCGCCGCGATCGGCGGCTCGAACCCCTTCACCTCGGCGGCGTCGGGATAGCGGAGATCCCACTGGAAGCGATTCATGCCCTGGGTGATCGCCGTGAGCTTCTTCTCGGCGTCCGCCTTGCGCTCGATCGGGGTCTTCTCTTCCTCGGGGATGCCCTTCTTCGCCGAGGGCTTCTCTCTGAGGTGCAGCGTGAAGGTCCGGATGGTGCGGCCCGTCGAATCCGCGAACGACAGCGTCACCGGCGTCGTACCATCGTAATTGCTCGGGACCTGGAAGAAGACCGTGGCGCCGAACGGCGGGTTCTCACCGGCGTCAGCAGCGCGTCCGTAGCCCGGCGCTCCGTATGAATGCGTGAGCCACGCGCGCTCGGGCGCGAAGAGCGCCGCGCGCCTCGCGTCGGGCACCGAGCGCAGGGTCATCTGCTCGAGCAACGCGAGGTTGTCGAGCACCCAGAAGGCGCGTCCGTGGGTCGCGATTGCGACCTGCCCCTGGCGCGTGTCGATCGCGACGTCCCGCACCTGCACGGGCGGCAGATTGAGCGCGAGCGAGCGCCACGCGGCGCCGCCGTCCAGACTCACGTACACCGAGCTCTTCGTGGTGAGGAACAGCAGGTCGGCGTCGTTCGGGTCCTGCCGGATCGTAAACGTGTATTCGTCGTTCGGGAGCCCGTTCGTGATCGCGGTCCAGTGCGCGCCCAGGTCGGTGGTCTTGAAGACGTACGGCGTGAAGTCGTCCCACATGTAGCGGCGGGCCGTGAGGTAGGCCGTGTTCCGATCCACGTGCGACGGCTCGATCGAGCTGATGCGCGACCACGTGGGAAGCGTCGGCGGCGTGACGACGCGCCAGTGCGCACCGCCGTCGGTGGTGACGTGCACCAACCCGTCGGATGATCCGGCCCAGATGAGACTGTCGTCACCGGGCGCCACGGCGATGGCCGAGACGCCGGGATAGATCTCCGCCCCCGACTGATCGAGATCGATCGGGCCGCCGGTCGGCGCTTCGGTGCGCGGATCGTTGCGCGTGAGGTCGGGGCTGATCGTCTGCCACGTCCTGCCCGCATCGGGGCTCCGCATCACGTACTGCGATCCCACGAACAGCTCGGTGGGATCGTTCGGCGAAAAGAGAATGGGATGCGTCCACGCGAAGCGGTACTTGAGCTCGCCCGCCGACGCTCCCTCCTGATAGTGCGGCCACGGGCTCACGCTCTGGAACTGCTCCGTGGCCTGATCGTAGCGGAGGAAGATGCTGAAGTACCCGCTGCCGTACGTGACGCCGGGATGCCCGGGTTGGGGCACGGTCGGCGTGCTCTCGCCATAGGCGGCTTCCTTCCACGCGGAGAGCGGGATCTCACCGGCGCTCGTGGCGCTCGGCCCCTCGGTCGAGCCCTCGTCCTGTTGCGCGCCGTAGAGATGGAACGGGAACTGGTGGTCGATGTTCACGTGATAGAACTGACCGGTCGGCTGATTGTGTTCCGTGCTCCACGTCTTTCCGCCGTCGGTCGAGACCGTCGCGCCGCCGTCGTTCCCCTCGAGCAGAATCTTGGGATTGTCCGGGTTGATCCAGACGATGTGGTTGTCGCCGTGCGGTGTGTGAATGCGGGTGAACGTCTTGGCCCCGTCGTGCGAGACGAAGAGCCCATCCACCTCGGGCATGTACACGGTATTGGGATCGGTGGGATCCACGAAGATCGCCATGTAGTAGAAGGCGCGCTGGCGGACTTTCCATTCCGCGTTCACGCGCGTCCAGGTGTTGCCGCCGTCATTGGAGCGGAAGACGCCACCGTGCTTGGCCTGGATCGTCACGTAGACCACGTTCGGCGCGCTCGCCGCGACCGCGACGCCCATCTTGCCGAGGATGCCGGTGGGCAGGCCCTGGTGATGCGAGATGTCGGTCCAGTGCGCGCCGCCGTCGGTGGTCTTGTAGAGCCCGCTCCCCGCGCCACCGCTCGACAGCGACCACGGCGTACGGTACGCCTGCCACATCGCGGCGTAGAGCACGTTCGGGTTCCCCGGGACCATCACCAGGTCCACGGCGCCCGTGCTGTCGTTCACAAAGAGCACGCGCTTCCACGTCTTGCCCGCATCGGTGCTCTTGAAGACGCCGCGATGCGTGCCGGGCGTGAAGACGTGTCCCAGCGATGACGCGTAGACGACATCCGGGTTCTTGGGATCGACGATCAACGCGCTGATGGTGTGGGTCTCTTCCAGACCCGCCCGCGCCCATGTCTTCCCGCCGTCCGCCGAGCGGAAGACACCGTCGCCGGAGATCATGTCACCGCGAATGTCGCTCTCGCCGGTGCCGACGTAGATCACCTGCGGATTCGACGGCGCTACCGCGACAGCACCGATGCTGTTGCTCGAGCCCGGCAGCGTGCTGTCGGTGATGTTCGTCCAGCGGATCCCGTAGTCCGTGCTCTTCCACACGCCGCCGTCCACGGCACCCATATAGAAGAGGTTGGGCTCTCCGGGGACTCCCGTGACCGCGACGACGCGGCCGCCAACGTATGGGCCGACGTTGCGCCAGTGGAGCGCGGTGAGCGGCGCGGGCGTGGCCGCTTCCTGGGCGCGGGCGGACGCCGGTGCGGCAAGTGCGGTAGCGAGGAGCGCCACGAGAAACGTGACGGGGGAAACGGACGCGGACGTGAGGCGGGTCATGACTCGAGCTCCTCCCAGGAAAGGATGCGGCTGGCGCCGCGAGCGAGTCGTTCGGTTGTGACTGGTGCGCTATCAAGATACCGCGGGGAACGCGGGCGCGCCGGGAGGTCCCGACCCTTATATTTCCTTCAATGACAACTCCCGCCAACCTTCCGCTGATCATCCAGGGCGGAATGGGTGTTGGCGTCTCCGACTGGAGATTGGCCCGCGCCGTGTCCCGATCCGGGCACCTCGGTGTCGTCTCCGGTACCGCCATTGACACCATCGTCACCCGCCGACTCCAGGATGGCGATCCCGGCGGACACGTCCGGCGGGCGATGGCCCATTTCCCAATGCCCGGCGTCGCCGCCGAGGTATTGGACCGCTGGTTCCGGCCCGAGGGCCGGACGCCGGATACGCCGTACCGCCTGCTTCCGATGTACCGGCAACGTGTGAGCACCGCGCGTCAGCGAATCACGATCCTCGCCGCGTTCGTGGAGGTCTGGCTCGCCAAAGAGGGGCATCGGTTTCCCGTCGGCATCAACCTCCTCACCAAGTTGCAGCTCCCGAACCTCGCCACGCTCTATGGCGCGATGCTCGCCGGCGTGGACTACGTCCTGATGGGCGCGGGCATTCCGCGGGAGATTCCCGCGGCCCTCGATCACCTGGCACGGCATGAACGGGCCACCCAGCGTTTCGAGGTGCAGGGGCTCGCACCGGGAGAGGTCGAGGAGATCTCGCTGAATCCGGCGGACTACTGGAGCACCACACCACCCCCACTCGAGCGTCCCAAGTTCCTCGCGGTCATCGCGAGCAACTCGCTCGCCACCATGCTCGCCCGAAAATCGTCGGGCCGAGTGGACGGTTTCGTGATCGAAGGCCCGACCGCCGGCGGGCACAACGCACCGCCGCGCGGGGACCCGACCTTCACCGCGGACGGCGAGCCGGTCTATGGCGAGCGGGACGGCGTGAACCTCGATAAGATCGCGGCACTCGGCCTCCCGTTCTGGCTCGCCGGCGGGGCCGGACGGCCCGAGCGCGTGCGTGAGGCGGTGGCGGCCGGTGCCGCGGGCGTTCAGGTGGGCACGCTCTTCGCCTACTGCGACGAGTCGGGCCTGGCGGACGCGATCAAGCGGTCGGTTCTCGCCCGGGCCCTCGCAGGGGAGGTGCGCGTCTATACGGACGCCAAGGCCTCACCCACGGGCTATCCGTTCAAGGTCGTTCGCTGGAGCGGGGAGGACAGCGCGACGGGCACGCGCGAGCGCATATGTGATGTCGGGGGGCTTCGCATCGCGTATCGCACGCCCGACGGCAGGATCGGATATCGCTGCCCCGGCGAGCCCGTCGACGACTACGTCAGGAAGGGCGGCCTCATCGAGGATACGGTTGGCCGCCGGTGTCTCTGCAACGGGCTGATCGCCGCCATCGACATGGCGCAGGTGCGCGAGAACGGATGGGTGGAGCCGGCGTTGGTAACCAGCGGTGACGACCTCGAGACCATCGGACAATTCCTTCAGGGACGGACTCGCTATTCCGCGCGGGACGTGATCGACTGGCTCCAGACGACGAGTTGAGCGCGAGGCGTGTCCGCGACGCCCACTACGGCCCCCCCAACCCCACCGATACACCGACCTGATACAGGATCAGGTTCGTCTGACTCTCGATCGGCGTGTACTGGACCGTGTTGCCGGTGATGATGATGCTGCTGGAACGGAGATAGCGGGCGCGGCCGTTGTACACGTAGCGCGCGCCCACGTCCAGCGAGAGCGGATGCCGGCTATGGGTGAGCTGGATCTTCACCCCCCCGCCTGCGGCGGTGGCGAAGGTGAAGTCGTCGAAGTTGGTGGTGTGTGCGAACGCTCCGATGTCTCCGCTCCCCTCGACGGATGACGTCGTCGCGAAATACGAGAACCCCAGTTCCCCAAATCCATAGAGGCGCACGTCGCCGCCGGTCGCGAACTGCGGGCCGAAGAGCGCCGTCACGATGGAATTGGTGGTGGTCACATCCACGGTGATGAGCGGGACCAGCACGTAGCTCCTGGTGGTGCTCCCGTAGATGATTCCGCTCACGTCGAACCGAAGGCCGAACACCCCGGAGCGGTCCGGCGTCCAGACCCCGTGTCCGATCAATCCGCCGCCCACACTCACGTAGTTGCTGAAATCACCCGTCGGTTGTGCCACGGCGATGCCGATCCCCACCTCGAACGGCGGCCGGCCGACTTCACGGAGCACCTGCGCCTGAAGTGTTGTCGCGCCGAGCAGCGCGGCGAGCCCTACAGCAAGACGTGCCGCGATCATGGATGCCTCTCCCCAAGAACCCGTTCCCCCATACCCCGAAAGTCCTCGACGTGGGTGAACGGGTGGCCAACACGACGCGAAGGGGTCTTCATGGTGCGGCGAGGGTGGCCACACGCGCGCCAACTCGGTTGTTTTAGAGAATCACGATGCCCTTCACCACCCAATCCCTGTCCTTCCTTCGCGGCCTCGCGCGGAACAACGAGAAGTCGTGGTTCGAAGCGAACCGCGTGCGCTACGACGAGTTCATCCGCCGGCCGATGCGCGAGTTGATCGAAGAGATGGATGATCGATTCGCGCGCTTCGCCCCCGAGATCGTGGGGGACGTCAAGCGCTCG
>DATFMZ010000085.1:0-7459 GCA_035266665.1 Gemmatimonadales bacterium
GCAATTGCTCTCGCCATTGAAGACACGAAGCGCGGCCTCGCCATACTTGGTGCGGACGGTGTCCTTGAGTGTGGTATCGGTCATGAAGTCCTCGAGAAGTTCAATCGCAGCACGCGCGCCGGCAGCTTCCCGCATGTTGGCCGGGACGCACGGCGCCGACGAACTCGACGATCCCGTCGAGTACCGCCGGATTGAGCGAGTAATGGATCCACCGTCCCTCGCGCCGGTCGATCACGACGTCGGCGTCCCGGAGCACCTTGAGATGGAACGAGAGCCGCGACTGTGCGGCGTCCAGGGCCGCGGTGAGCTCGCAGACGCACCGCTCCCCATGCGAGAGCATGGAAACGATCTCGAGCCGAGTCGGGTCGGACAGCGCATGAAACCAGGCAATGGCTTCCGCGGACGGGGTGAAGGGCGCAGCAGTCATGAGATCAATTATATCAAGATTTTTTGATATGACAACCCCCGCCCTGCCGGGCCGTGTACCTGGGGATAGTTTCCATCACTGGGAAGGGAGGGGATGCTTGCCGCGCGTATGTATGCTGACCCGGCGTCTGCCACACTGCCACTCTGCCACGCTGCTATTCGTGGCGTTGCTATCCCTGCTGCCGCTTCTGCCGCAACTCGCCTTGGCGCAGTCGTCTCCGCCCCCCGGCTGGACCGCCTTCACTCGCCAATTCGACGCCTATGCCGCGACGGACAGTGACGTGGGCGCGAGTGTGTGGGTGCTCTCGAACGGCAAGGTGATCGCGCGGCACGAGTATGGGTGGGCGGATCGAGCACTGCACCAAGGCGTGGATACCGGGACCATCTTCCACTGGGCCTCGATCACGAAGACGCTCACGGCGATCGCCGTCATGCAGCTTCGCGATCGCGGGCGTCTGTCGCTGAACGACCCGGTGACCAAGTGGATCCCCGAGCTCCGGCAGGTGCACGATCCGTACGGTTCCATGGACTCGGTCACGATCGCGATGCTGCTCTCGCATGCGGCGGGATTCCAGGCGCCGACGTGGCCGTGGACCAAGGGTCGGCCGTGGGAGCCGTTCGAGCCGCAGCACTGGAGCCAACTGGTGGCGATGATGCCCTACGAAGAGCTCCTGTTCAAACCGGGTGCCCACTACAGCTACAGCAACCCCGGCTTCGTGTATCTCGCCCGGATCATCGAGCTTATCACTGACGATTCCTGGGAGAACTACGTTCAGAAGAACATCCTCTCTCCGCTGCATCTCACGCGGAGCTATTTCGGGACCACCCCCTACTACCTGCAGGCCGAGCGATCCAACAACTACACGGTGGAACGCGACAGCGTGACCGACCGCGACACCGTCGTCGCGAACGGCCGGGACTTTGATCCGGGGATCACGATCCCGAACAGCGGGTGGAACGCGCCGCTCGGCGACCTCGCGACGTACCTGGCCTTTCTGACCGGCGTCACGCCGAACGACTCCGTGCTCTCGCACGCGACGCTCGAGGAGATGTGGCGCGCGCGGTACGTGACCGACCCGAGCCCCGCCGTCCCCGACTCGATCGGCCTCTCGTTCTTCGTGCTCCACCGCGCGGGCCAGCGGTTCGTGGGACACACCGGTGAGCAGGCGGGCTTCCGCTCCTTCATGTACCTGAATCCCGAGACGCGCGCCGCCGTGGTCGCGAACTTCAACACGCTGAACGATGCGCACTACCAAGCGTCGGGTCGCGGCTTCGATACAGTCCGCGACTCGGCGCTTGCCCTGATTGCACGACTGACGCCGAGCACCACGCAGCACTGAACCACAGATCCGTGAGGAGACGATGCGATTTTCCACTCTAGCTCGATTCGCGGCGGCGGCCGCCTTCGCGGTGCTCATCGCCGCTCCCGCCACCGCACATGCCCAGGAGACGAACCCCTATCCCTGGCCCGCGGGATACGTCAAAGAGTTCGGCACGATGTGGACCTTCGACGCGCCGCCGCTCGACTACTGGGCCAAGCGCTACGATTTCCACGCGACGCAACAGTGGCTCGACCACGTGCGCCTGTCGGCCGTGCGCCTGCCCGGCTGCTCGGCCTCGTTCGTCTCGCCCGACGGGCTCATCATGTCGAACCACCACTGCGCCCGCTCGTGCGTGGCCGCTCTCTCGTCGGCCGATTCGAATCTCGCGGAGACCGGCTACGTCGCCGGGAGCGCCGCGGAAGAGAAGCACTGCCCCGGGATGTATGCCGATCAGCTCCAGTCCATGGAGGACGTGACGCAGCAGATCCACGCTGCGATCACGGCGAAGACGCCCGAGCAACAGGTGGCTCAGCGCGACTCGGCGATCAAGGCGATCCAGGAGCAGTGCGACACGGACAGCGGACTCCGCTGCCAGGTCGTGACCTTCTACCAGGGTGGGATGTACTCGCTCTATCGCTATCGCCGGTTCAATGATCTGCGTCTGGTCTTCGTGCCCGAGGAGCAGACGGCGTTCTTCGGCGGCGACCCGGACAACTTCACGTATCCGCGCTTCGACGTGGACATCTCGCTCATGCGCGCCTACGAGAACGGCAAGCCGTACCACCCCGACAACTATCTCAAGTGGAGCGCGAACGGCCCCCACGACGGCGAGCTGGTCTTCGTGATCGGGAATCCCGGGTCGACCGGCCGGCTGCTCACGATCGCGCAGATGCACTTCCTGCGGGACGTGCGGTACCCCGCGGCGATCGCGCAGTTCAATCGCATGCTCGCGATCCTCAAGCCGCTCGCGGCGCAGAGCGCGGAGGCCCACCAGAAGTACGACAACGACATCTTCGGCCTCGAGAACTCGAAGAAGGCGATCACGGGATATCTCGCCGGCCTCCGCGACTCGAGCATCATGGCCCGGAAGGCCGCGTTCGAGCAGGACTTCCGCGCGCGCATCAATCGTGATCCCAAGCTCAAGGCGCAGTACGGCGGGGCATGGGATGCCATCGCCAAGGCCGAGCAGGGGATGACCGCGCTCGGGCCGCAGAGCACCTACTACGGCACGGGGAACTCAGACCTCTTCCGCCTCGCGACCTTCGTTGTCGCCCTGTCCGAACCCGACTCGATGCGGCCGCAGCAGTTGCGCGGTACGCAGATGGAAGGACGACTCAAGGCGTTCCTGCTGAGGGAGCAGGGCGTGGACACGGCGCTCGATCGCGCGATGCTCGCCGCGCATCTCGCGGCGGCACAGAAGGATCTTCCCGCGAACGATCCGTACCTCGCGGCCGTTCTCGGAGGACGCACACCGGACGCTGCCGCGGCGTACCTCATCGCCAACACGAGGGTCGGCGACCTCGATTTCCGGAAGCACCTCATCGACGGCGGTGCAGCGGCCGTCGCGGCATCGAGCGATCCCCTGATCGAGGTCGCACAGAAGCTCGCGCCCATCGAGCACCAGCTCGAGCAGCGCACGGCACCCCTCGAGGCCACCATCTCCGCCAACGCCGACTTGGTTGGCCGGGCGATCTTCGCCGCCTACGGGAAGACCCTCCCGCCGGACGCCACCTTCACGCTCCGCATCAGCGACGGCGTGGTCGAGGGCTATCCGATGAACGGCACGATCGCGCCGTACAAGACCAACTTCTACGGCCTCTACGGGCGGTCGGCGGCGTTCGACGACAAGCCGCCGTTCAATCTGACCGAGCGCTGGGTCGCGCACCGCGACAGCCTCGACCTCAGCACCCCGCTCGACTTCGTCTCGACCAATGACATCATCGGCGGCAACTCCGGGAGCCCCGTGATCAACCGGAACGCCGAGGTGGTGGGACTGATCTTCGACGGAAACATCGAGATGCTTCCCAACCGCTTCATCTACACCGATGAGGTCTCGCGCTCGGTGAGCGTGCATTCGGCGGGAATCATCGAGGCGCTCCGTAAGGTCTACGATGCCAATAGGATAGCGAACGAGATGCAGGGCACGTCCCCGGCGGGGGGAGGGCGCTGAGCAGGGTTGCGGAACCTTTCGGGACGTTGCACCCTATCAAGGAATGAAGCACGACCCGAATGACAGGGATTCTGACAATGGAACGATCGAACACGCCTCGGTCTGTTGCGTTGCGACAGACGGCTCGACCCGGGAGTCGGGCACCCCGTAGGCTGATGGTGCCCCGGGGCGTGCTCGGCGGGGTCACCGCGATCCTCATCGCGGCGGCGCCGCTCGCGGCGCAGGGCGGCCTCATCGACATGGGCGCCGCCCAGCCCCGCGTCCATCGTGCCGGCAGCGGCGATGGATTTCTCTTCACGGCACCGAACGTGACGCTCGAGCTCCGCGGCGGCTGGAATTTCGCGCGGGCCTCGAGCGACATTTTTTCGTTCGTGGACAGCACCCTCACGCTCAACAAGAGTGACTTCAACAGTCTCGCGGGCGGCGCCGAGCTGGGCCTTCGGCTGAACGACCGCTTCACGTGGCTCTTCGACCTCGGCCTCGACCGCACGTCGCATCCGTCCGAATTCCGCGACTGGGTCGACCAGAACAACCTGCCCATCCAGCAACGGACCACGCTCACGCGCGTGCCGCTCACGGTGGGCGTGAAGGCCTATCTGCTCCCGCCCGGCCGCTCGGTCGGGGACTTTGCATGGCTGCCGAGCCGGCTCGCCGTGTACGTCGGCGCGGCGGGTGGCATCATGCACTATCAGTTCACGCAGCACGGCGATTTCGTCGATTACACCAATTCCTCGATCTTCACCACGACGTATTCGTCGGGGAGCTGGGGCGCGATCGGACAGGTGCTCGGCGGCGCGGAGCTCGGGATGACCAAGCATTTCGCGCTCGACATGCAGGCGCGCTACACGTTCGGATCGGCACCGATGAACAATGCGTTCGTCAACTTCAATGCGATCGACCTGAGCGGACTGCAGACTACTCTGGGCTTGAGCTGGAGGCTGTAATGCGATGGAACCTCACGGCGGCACTCTGCGCCGCAGGACTGGGCCTCTCGGCATCGGTGGCGGCCGCGACGCCGCACCCCCAGCGCGCTGCGGACCGAGACAGCACGGCACTCGACGCGCACTGGATCCCCTGGATCGGCTGCTGGACACCCGAGTCCGGCGCGGGCGCGGGAAGTGCCGGCGATATCTGCATCGTGCCCGCCGCCACCGGATCGGGTGTGGAGGTGATTCACACCGATCACTCGGCTCCCCCGAAGACCCTCGAAGCGGGCACGCCCGTCTCCGTGAACGAAGGCGGTTGCGCCGGGACGCGTGAGTTGACGTGGTCCGCGGACGGATATCGTGCCTACGAGGAGACCAACCTCACGTGCGCGGGCGGTACCACGCGTCGCGCCTCGGCGATGCTCGCGTTCACCGGCGACTCCACGTGGACGTGGATCCACAGCACCACGGTTGCCGGGCGCCAGGCGGCGCACGAGCAATCGTTCAGCCTCGCCTCCCCGGCCCCGGCGGTCGCGGATCGGCTGAGCGGTCTCGCGCTGGCGGCGGAAACGGCTCGACTGAACGTCGACCACACGCTCACGGCCGGCGCGCTCGCCGAGGCGTCCAAGACCGTCGGTTCCAAGGCGGTCATCCTGTATCTGCTCGCCCGCTCCGACACGACGCACGTCGATGCGTCGGTCCTCGGTGCGCTCGCCGATCACCACGTGCCGACCGACGTGATCAACGTCATGGTCGCGCTGTCCTACCCGACGGCGTTCACGGTATCGCCCGTCACCATGACCGTGGCGTCCCGCGAGGTCATGCCCAATACGAGGCCGGAAACGGTCACGTATCCGGCTGGTGGCTACTACGGCGGCTACGGGTCCGCGGCCCCGAGCTATGGATGGTACGGGGCATATGGATTCGGGTACCCCGGCTACTTCGGCCTCAACAGCCTGTACTACGGTTACGGGTATCCAGGCTCTTACGGCTACGGGTATCCCGGCTACTACGGCTACAACGGCGGACTCCCGCCGGTGATCGTGGTCGGCTCGGGCGGCGCCGCCTCGACGTCTCAGGGCCGCGTGGTGAACGGGCGTGGCTACGTGGGCCCCGGCGGCCAGATAACGGGACAGGCCCGGCCGCGAAGCGCGCCCGCCTCCCGGCCACCGAGCACACCGGTCTATCGGCCGCGGAGCGCGCCTGCGCCCTCGGCTCGGCCGGCCCCGGCCCCCTCGGCGCCACGACAAAGCACCGGACGGACCGCCCACCGGCGCGGTCACTGAACAATCCCTCCGGGGCGGCGGAACCATCCGCCGCCCCGTTTCACATCTCCTTCACGGTCGATTCGTAGCGAGCACCCCCTCCCGGGGAGAGATTACTCCGTGAGAGGAGGTGGAGATGGTGGCGGGGAAGTCCGGCATCGCACAGTCGTCATTCGCTCCACGAGGTCTCTCGACCGACGAAGCCCGGCGGCGCCTCGAGCGCACCGGGCCCAATGCGCTGCCCGCGCACGCACCGGAGCCCTGGTGGCAGCCCTGGCGGCGACAATTCCAGAGCCCGCTCATCTACATCCTGCTGGCCGCCCTCGGCGTCGATCTCATTGCGTCGCTCGTCGCGGCACGCGGCGTGCCGATCGACGCGGTCACCATCGCGGCGATCCTCTGCCTGAATGCCGCGCTCGGCGTGTGGCAGGAGCGTCGCGCCCGTGACGCTTTGGCGCACCTGCGCGCGCTCGCCGCACCGCACGTCTGGGTGTTGCGCGATGATCGCCTCGAGCGAGTTCCGGCGCAGGACGTCGTGCCGGGGGATGCCGTCTGGTTGAACGCCGGCGATCGCGTGCCGGCCGACGTGCGGGTGACGCGCACCGCACGGCTCGCCGTGGACGAATCGATCCTCACCGGCGAATCGCTGCCGGTCGAGAAGGCCCCGGACGACGAAGCCTTTTCCGGAACGCTCGTGGTCGCGGGAACCGGCTACGCCGAGGTCACCCGCACCGGGAACGAGAGCGCGCTCGGGCGCCTCGCGACGCTGCTCCAGACGGTGGAGGCCGAAACGACTCCACTCATCCGGCGCCTCAACGCGTTCGGTGCACGCGTCGCGCGCTGGATCCTCGCGCTCGTGGTCGTGCTCGCCGTGGTGGGGATCCTGGCGGAAGGTATCTCGCATGCGGGTCCCGCCCTGCTCCTCGCGGTCGCCCTCGCGGTTGCGGCCGTTCCCGAAGCGCTCCCCGCCGTCATGACGATCACGCTCGCCCTGGGCGTCGAACGCATGGCGCGCCGCCGCGCCGTGGTGCGCACGCTCAGCGCCGTCGAGGCGCTGGGGTCGGTCACGGTCATCGTGACGGACAAGACCGGGACCCTCACGGAAAACCGCCTCGAGGTTCGGGCGCTCGACACGACCGATCCCGCCCGCGCCATCCGCGCGATCTGGCTCGCGAACGATGCGGACGCGGCCACCGGCGCGGGCGACCCCCTCGACCTCGCGCTCCGTGCCTATGTCACGAGCGACGGTCCCGAACCCGCCCCGGCGGAACGGATCTCGTCGCGCCCCTTCGAGGCGCGGACACGCTCGATGCGTGTCACCTGTCGCGAGGGTGACGAGATCGTGAGCTA
>DATFMZ010000086.1:0-7216 GCA_035266665.1 Gemmatimonadales bacterium
AGCGGCGTGTCCCCGTTGCACGGAGCACGGCCCACGGCGTCGCCCGGCGGTGCATCCAATTCCGCACCAACCGAACCTCGAGGGTGGGACGGGCGGCTACCCCCGGCTCGGCGCGCCCCGATGCGCCGCGACGCACCCTGAAGGGTGCTCGCGGATTGAATCATGCATGACGCGTCGCAGCGCGCCACGCCCGCCTACGCCCGCTATCGCACCTTCCCCAGATACCGATCGAACCAGTCGAGCGTTTCCGTGATGGTCAGCGTCCGCGGAACCAGATGTCCCGCTTCGTACACCACGTGTCGCTTGCGCGACGCCGGCGTGCCGAGCAGGCGGAAGAGCGGATTCTGCGACGTCTCCAGCGGGAAGTACTGATCGTACAGACCGTTGAGCATCAGGACGGGAATGGTGACGTGCGGGGCGAAGTTGAACGGATCGGCTTCCGGCAGCGCGCGCTGAAACTTCAACCCGGCCACGTTCAGCACCGCGGCCTTGAGCCGCGGCTCCACGGCGAGCACCAGGGGGCCCATCCGGCCGCCCCAGCTGACGCCGTAATAGCCGAGGTCGTCGCTCTGGATGTCGTCGCGCGTCTCCAGGTAGTCGATCGAACGACTCAGGTCCTGCACCCACGAGATCACGAAGTCCCGGTAGGTCACGGTGGTATCCGGCTGATCGGAGGCCAGCTCGCTCGTCCGGCGCTCGAGAGTCCCCCGGTACACGGGATACACGACGGCGCGTCCGCCCTTCATGATGAAGTCCCAGCCCAGTGACGAGACCTGCTCGATCGAATTGACGTAGAACCCGATCGATCCCGGGAAGAAGACGACGGCGTGATAGGGCGGTCTCGTGTGGCGGGGCAGGTACAGATAGACCATCGTGCGTCCGGTCCCGTACGCCGCATCGAAGGTCACGCGCTGGCGGATCCAATCGTCGGCAGTGTCGCTCCGGTCGATGGTCGCGTTGAGCGGCGTCTTGTCGTAGGCGTACATGCGCCGGTAGACGCGAAACTCCGCGTCGTCTACCGGCTTCTCGGTCGAGAAGTCCCGCGTCACGCGCGCGATCGGTCGCTTTGCCCGCACGAGATCCGCATCGTTGTCCGCGTAGGTGGCGAGGCGGAATCCGTTGGTCGGTGCACGGTTCCAGGCGGACTGGGTGGACGCATCCGTGAACGCGTACGCGGCGTCATCCCACCCGCCGCCCAGAATGAATCGGTTGTCCGCGACGGTCTGGTCGGCGTTGTAGCACCACTCCCGCACGTTGCCGGCCATGTCGTAGCTGCCGAACCGGTTCATCCCCCGAAATGCTCCCACCCGCGCCGGCCCTTTGCCCGAGAAGTTGCTGGCGGGCACGATGCCGCTGGTGGCGGCGATGCCGGCGGCATGGTTCCAGTGGTAGATGGAGGGGAGATCGCGGCCTTCGAAGGCCGCGAACGCGGCGGCCTCGTACCAGCTCACGCCGCTCACGGGATAGTCATCCTCCCCGTCCGGGTAGTCACCAAGCTCCCACGTGCTCGGTCCCGGCCGGCCGGTGCGATCGGTGAAGGACGCCATCGCGTCGTCCCACGACACCTCGTGGCCGTCCTTCATCAACGGTTCCCGCCAGTACGCGCGCGTGGTGTAGCCGCCGGCGTCCACGAACGCCTTGTAGCGCCGATTGGTGACTTCGTAGCGATCGATCAGATAGTCGGCGACGGGGATCGGCTCGATGCTCTCCAAGCCGGGATGCTCGAGGCCGATCGTACCGCCGGGCACGTGGACGATGTCTGCCGGGAGTGTTCCGATCGAGTCGAGCGGGATGCGTTGGGGACCCTCGGCCCCCCAAAAGATGGTCCAGAGCATCTCGTAGGGGCGGTAGCCGACGCGCTCGAAGCGGATCTGGTAAAGCCCGCGGGGGAGCCAGGCGTTGGTGAACGGCGTGGTGCCGAGCGGCTGCCACAGGGTATCGGCCGCTCCGTACCGCCGATAGACCATCCGTGCGCCGGGCGGGTCGCTGGTCATGGTGGTGCGAATCGCGAACGTTTGCCACGCGGCGTCCAGCGCGGAGTCACCGGGGAACGCTGCCTCCGCCTCCACCGCCAGCCGTTGCGCCGCCATGTTCTGATCCCGCTCGGCGAGGCGCCGGATTTCGGGGATTGCCTGCGTGCGCAACCACGCCCGCGTCTTGCGCGCGCCGAACGCACCGAGCCACCAGGCCGCGCCGAGGCCGAGCGCGATCACCGCGGCCGCCGCCAGCGCGAGCCACCGGGCGGAGGGCAGGCGGACGACGCGCCCGGCCGCGGGGGGCGTGGTTCCCCTGGGTGGCGTGACCAACGCCTCGAGCGCGGCCAACAGGTCGTCGGCGCTCTGCCAACGGTCCGCCGGATCCCGCGCGAGGCATCGCATCACCGCCGCGGCCAGCGCGGGCGGGACGTCCGAACGCTGCGTACCGATCGGGGCGGGCGCTTCGGTGACCTGCGCGGCGAAGAGGGCGTGCGGCGTGGGGCCCTCGAAGGGCGTGTGTCCCGTGAGCAGCTCGTAGGCGAGCACGCCGAGCGAGTAGAGGTCCGCGCGCGCATCGATGACGGACTCCGCCGTCATCTGTTCGGGTGACATATAGCGCGGCGTACCGACCGCCACCCCGGTCGACGTGAGCTGCTGCACGCCCGTGGCGTCACGAATGGCCTTGGCCACGCCGAAGTCGGTGACGAGCGCGTGGCGGCCCGAGAGCATGACGTTGTCGGGCTTGATGTCGCGGTGCAGGATCCCATGCCCGTGTGCGTACGACAACGCGTCGGCGATCTCCCGGACGATGTGCACGACCTCGGTGACCGGAAACCGGTCGGTGCGCGCCAACCGATCGCGCAGCGACTCGCCTTCGACGTAGGGCATGACGTAGTACAGGAACTCCGCCCGCCCGTGCCCGTCGGCGCCCGCCTCTGCCCGCCCGCTGTCAAACAGCGGCAGGATGTGCGGGTGCTGCAGCTGGGCGGTGGTCTCGATCTCCTGGATGAATCGATCCGCCCCCAAGACGGCGGCCAGCTCGGGCTTCAGGACCTTGATGGCGACCTTGCGATGATGCTTGCGGTCTTCGGCGAGATAGACGGTGGCCATGCCGCCGGCACCGAGCTCACGTTCGATCGTGTAGCGGTCGGAGAGGGCGGTGGCGAGGGAGGCGGTGGGATCGGCCATGAAGCGCCAACATGGAGGCACGGGAAGCGGGAGGCAAGGCGGAAGCCCACCTTGACCGGACATTGTGACCATAGTAACGTGACCATAGTCATATGCCAACCTCCGTCTCGAAGTCCCGCTTCAAGGCCCGCGCGCTCGAGCTGTTCCGCGAGGTGGAGCGCACGGGCCAGGAGCTGATCATCACCGACCGCGGGCGGCCGGTGCTCAAGGTCGTTCCGTTCAAGGCCGATGGCGCGCCGGCGCTGTCCGCGCTCCGCGAGACGGTCGTCCGCTACGACGCGCCCACCAGGCCCGTGGCCGAGGAGGATTGGGAGAGCGGGGGATGATCGTGCTCGATACGCACGCCTGGGTTTGGTGGCTCGCGGATCCCGCGAAGCTCACTACCCGGGCGCGGCGCGCGATCGATCGCGCGGCCCGGGGAGGTGACGGCGTGGTGGTCTCGAGTATCAGCGTCTGGGAGGTCGCGATGCTCGTCGCGCGCGGGCGGCTCGCGCTCACGGTGGATGTGGCGGAGTGGTTGCAGCGTGCGGCGGCGGTACCGGGCGTGCGCTTTGTCCCGGTGGATAACGCGATCGCGCTCCGCGCGGTGCGGCTTCCCGGGTTTCCCCATCCCGATCCCGCCGATCGCATGATCGTCTCCACCGCGCTCGGCGAGGGGGCGTCGCTCGTCACCGCCGATCGCCGACTCCGCGCCTACAAGCCGCTCAAGACGCTGTGGGACTGAATGGGAGACGAGGCGTGCCCCCCCACGCCGCGTGAGCCCGCCGGCCCGGTCGCATCGTGTGCCGAGTGGAGGCCGGAGCTGGCGGAAATGCTATCCTCGAAGCGCCCCCATGACCGGCACCGATACATCCCCCAGGTCCGCCGCGTCGTCGCCGCCTCCTTGTCACTACTCGGTTCAGCCTGCCCCGAGCTCGTGGCCCCCTTGGCGACCAATTTCGATTTCACCGTCCATCCCGCCAGCATCGTGGCGGTTCGTGGGAACCCCGACTCGTTCACGATCGACATCGACCTGATCGTTGCTGAGAATGCTTCCATTTACGCTGGAAGCACATGTGGGGTCCGTTTCCCGGAGCCACCACTTCAGGGGGCAAGCTTCAAGGTGCAGTCCGCAATGGGTTCCGATGACTGTCACGCATCGGAAGTGTGGGAATTGCGCGTCGACGGGCGCGGATCTGTGCGTCTGGAACGACCTCGCCGTCGAGAACGGCGGCGAGGTCGTCGTCGGCGGAGTGACCGGCCGGTTGTCGTTCGTGGGCGCCGTGAGCCTCGTCAACGCGTCCGACGGGATCGTCCGGATCGACGGCGGGCTCGTCGAATGCACCGCATTCCCCTGTCCCTCCGAGATATCGATCGAGAATCACGGCACGATCACGATGACGGGCTTCCGGGTGTCCATCGATCCGTTCATCACGAACTCGGGCACCATCGATTACGGAACCACGGCGCTCTGGCTTGGCGACGGACAGAACGACGGCGCGATCACGTCGGCGGGCGCCTCGCTTCTGGTCCGAGGCGACTGGATCATGAGCGCATCCTCGGCTCTCGACGCCACCAGCGTTACGGTCGCCGGCTCGAGGGGACGCTGCGTGGAGCCGGCAGGACGGTCGTATCCCAGTCCACCATCACGCAGTCCGAGCCGACGCTCTCCCTCCTGGGCCAGGGGCCGATGAAGCTCGACGGGCATCGGCTCTTGGCGCTCGGTCCCACCGAGTGGATCGGAGGGGACCTCCTGGCCGGCAACGGTGCCGAGTTTACGACGAGAGCGAACTACTTCTCCGCGGCCGTCTTCACCGCATACTCGGATAACGCCTTTGACGGCAACGCTCTGGGCGGCACGGCTGCGCGGTTCGTGAACGAGAGCCTGATCCGCAAGGTCGGCGGGTCGGGCGCAACCACCATCGAGGCCTGCTACGACGACGGCGACGGGGCGGGGACGACGGTGGCGGAGGTGGGCAGGATCGACATCGTGCAGCTCTGCCCGTAGGGAGCAGGGCGTCTCCCGTCTTACGTCTCCCGTCTCACGGCTTCCGGCTCCCGTGCATCCAATTCCGCATCAGCACGAGCGAGCCGCCGGCACCCGGCGCTCCGGCGACCGGACGCATGAAGATGAAATGCTCGTCGTCGGGGGTGACCGCGTAGTAGTGACTGATAATGTCGCTGGCGTACTGCCCCGCGGCGAAGAGCGTCGTGTGCTTACCCGGTGTGAACGTCGGCGTCTCCGATACCGCGACCGCCACCAGATCGCCCGCGGCGTTGCGGTAGAACAGCTCCTTCCCCGAATGCGACCACACGACTTCGCTGCCGCCATCCGTCGAGACCTGCCACATCCCCCCCGAGACGTTCGGGAACGGCCGGACGTAGATCTCGAACTGTCCCGAGGTGTCCGAGGCGTAGGCGACCCAGCGGCCGTCCGGCGAGATCATGGGGCCGACTTCCTGCGCGTTGGTCGCTGCCAGGGGGACCGGTGTGCTGTCACCGCTCGTCTTGACCGCGAGGATGTCGCCGTTTCCCTTGGACGCGTTGTCCGTGCGGTACGCCAGCCACTTGCCGTCCCGTGACCAGACGCCTTCCCAGACCGGCCGCGTGTCCGGAAGCGTGACGGCCGTCGCTTGCCCGCTGCCGTCGGCGCGCTTGGTCCAGAGGCCATACGGGCCGCCGGCGTTGGAAACGTAGAGGAGTGTCGACCCGTCGGTCGACCACCACGGGCGGACGTTGACTGTTCCGCTGAACGTGAGGCGGGTCGCGATGCCGCTGGCGAGACGGACGACGAAGAGGTTGCTGTTACCCGTGACGCTGTCGACGACGCTGAGCGCGAGCCGGCTGCCGTCTGGGGACAGCGCCACGGCGGAGTTGCTCGGTACCGCCGCCTTCCACGCCGTATCGAGCGGTGTCGCCCGGCCATTGCGCGTGACCGATACGATCCCGGCAGCACCTTCCCTCGCGACGGCCTGGCCCGCGAAATAGAGCAGCGTCCCGTCTCGGCCGAGCGTTGCGTCGCCGAGCCCTTGGGCGGTACGAATCCCCTGGATGATGGAGGTCGGCGTGCCGTGCGTCGTGAGGTGCCGCGCGTCGAACGCTACGGAAAGCAGTTGGCCCGCGTGCGTTACGTAGAGGAGCCGTCCGTGCATGACCCACGCGACACCTGCATCCGTGTTCAGGGCATGCACGCTGTCCGTTGCGAGCTCGAGCGTGAAGATCTTGGGCGTGTTTTGCGCCACCGTGAGAAACACCGCCGCCCTCCCGGGCACGGCCGCGACCTTGATGAATTGCGCTCCCAGGATGACGTCGCTGACCTTGAGGATGCGCCTGGTCTGGCCGCCGCCCGATGCAACCGTCAGCAGGGAGTTCCCGCCGGAGCCGATGAAGACGATCGTCCCGTCGTCGAGCCACGCCGCGCCGTACGCCGCCGCCGAGTCGGAGATTTGAACGGGCGAACCGCCTTGCCGCGCCACTTTCTCGAGCCTCCCGTCGGTGTACGTGATCCACTGCCCATCGGGAGAGAAGGAGGGTCCCGGGTAGATGCCTCCCCGGGGGAGCGGCGCCAGCGGCCGCGCCTGCACGGCCCCCCGTTCCTTGATCCAGAGGCGCCTCACTCCCCCGACCGTATCCCCGTACACGATCGCGGAACCGTCGGGAGCGATCGCCGCGCCCACGGCCAGGATGCCCGGCGTCGTGAGCGTCCCGAGCACGATGTGCTCGCTGGTCTCCGGCGGGGTGGGCGTCGGCCGGAGCCAGCCCCAGAGCGCGGCCGCGGCGAGGACGAGGCAGGCGGCGGCGAGGAGAGAGACCGTCGTCCTCGAGCGCCGCAGTGCGGCAGGAGCGGCAGCAGCGGCAGAGGCGGTCGTGAACGCCGGATTGGTCAGCGCCTCCGCAAACGCCTTGGCGCTGTCGAACCGATCGGCCGGCAGCTTCTCCAACGCCTTCGACACCGCCGCGGCCACGTTGGCCGGTACCGATTTCCGGAATTCGGTGACCGGCTTCACGTCCTCGGCGATGATCTTCATGATGATCTGCTGCGCCGAGGAGCCCACGTGCGGCGGGTTCCCCGT
>DATFMZ010000087.1:0-3656 GCA_035266665.1 Gemmatimonadales bacterium
CGTCGCCTGGCGCGACTCGAGGTTGCCGAGAGCGGTCACCGCACTGAGCCGCACCCTCGCCGAGGGATCGTGGAGTGTTCCGATGAGGGCGGAGGCGACGCGGGTGTCGCCCGTGTCGGCCCGCGATGCGCCCGCCGGGGCTTCCATCGCCGTGCGGGTCTCGGTGCTCGTCCGGAGCATCGTGTTCGTCCGCGTGCGCGTCTCGGTTTTCGCCGTGGTCGCCACGTGCACGTCGCCGTCCCGTGAGCGCGCGTCGCGCGCGCGGGGCGTGTCGGCCGGCTGGTGCACCGCGGGTCCCGCGATGCGCGGTTGCTCGGCCGCGGCCGCGGCGGGCCCGTCCTTCGTGGCCGGTGCCGGCGCCGCGGTGGGGACGAGCGCGGCCAAGGGAAGTACCATGACGGCGGCGAGCCCGGCGAGCACGCCGGCGTGGACGCGGCTCGGGGCATGACGGGACGCGTCGCGCTCGAGGATCGCGAGCATGCGTCCCTCGAACTCGCGCCGCTCGGCCATCGGCAGCGCGAGGGCCGGGGTCCGGGCGTCACCCGCGCCGCAGACGATCTGGAGCAGATGATCGGCGTAGTCCGACGGACGCGTCCCGAGGCCGAGCACGAGGTTGTCGCAGGCGCGTTCGCTCTCCGTCCGCAAGCGCTTGGCCGCGAGCCAGACGAGCGGGTGGAACCAGTAGAGCGCACACGCGATCTGGCCGAGCGCGTTCACCGCGATGTCGGCGCGCCGCACGTGTGCGAGCTCGTGCGCCAGCACGGCGCGGCGCCGTTGACCGGTCCAGGCGGTCGCCTCGGCGGGCAGCACGATCGTCGGGCGCAGCAGCCCGCCGGCGAACGGCATCGGCGTGCGCTCGCTCATGACGAGGCGCGGAACCTCGGCGAGACCGAGCCGGTCGGCGGCCTCGTAGAGTGGGCGCGTCCACTCGGAGGCTTCGAGCGGTAGCGCGCGCGTCGCCAGCCGCCGCACGATCGCCCAGCCGAGCACGAGGCGCAGGAGCACCAGCGCGGCGCCGGCGAGCCAGATCGCCAGGAGGAGGCCGGCGACGTTTATCGTGTGCGTTTCGGCAGACGCGGCGGGAGCGGCAGGTGGAACGGACGGTTCGCGCGCCGCTCCTTCTGCCTTCTCTGCCACCCTGCCACCCTGCAACTCTGCCCCTCCTGCCGCTCTGCCACTCTGCCACCCTGCCACGTCCGGCACCATCGCCGTCTTCACCGGCAGACGCCACGGCACCGTGACGGACAGGAGCGGCACCGCCAGCACGCCCGCGATCGCGGCGCACCAGACCAGATGGCGCAGGGCCGCCGAACGCCGGCGGAGCAGGCGAGAGAGGCCGAAGACGATCAGCAACAGCAGCGTGGCCTTGACGACCACCGCGACGATCCACGGAGCGCTCAGTGACGTCATGGTCAGCGTCCCTCCTCGCGCGCCTTGTCGATCGCCTTGGCGAGGCGGCGGATCTGCGCGTCGGGGAGCGCCAGATCGGAGCGGCCCAGCAGTGCCGCGAGCGCCTGCTCGGCGGATCCGTCGAAGAACGTATCCACCAGGTGGTCGAGTGCGGCGCGGCGCGCGCGATCGCGCTCCACCGCGGGGGCGTAGACGTAGCGGGGGCCGTCCTCGCGGTGCACGATGTGCTCCTTCTCCTCGAGGACCCTGAGAATCGAGCGCACCGCGGAATAGGTCGGCGGCTCCTGCATGGCGTCCATCACCTCGGCGACGGTCGCTTCGCCGGTGCGATAGAGAATGTCCATGACCTCGCGCTCGCGGCGGCTCAGGGGGCTGTGTGACGCAGGCATCGGCGGCTCCACGGCAGAGTGCTGAAATTTCAGCAGAAGGTAGATCCGGCAAGCGGTGAAGTCAAGCGGAAGCACTACCGCCGAGTCGCGCTTGACACGACCTCCCGCCCGGCCCCATCGTAAGGCCACTCCTGTCACCAAGGCCACCCGATATGCGGACGATCTGCGTGCTCGCCCTCGCGCTCGGTGCGTCGGCCTGCGTCGCGCCAACTGATCGCTCCGGCGAGCTGAGCGTACAACTCGCGGCACTCCCGCCGCTCTTCATCAAGGACACGGTGCGGCTCTCCGCGCACGTCGTGGATCAGTCCGGTGCCGATGTCCCCAACGCCCTCGTGTCCTTCAGCACCAGTGATCCGGGTGTAATCACCATTGATTCCCTCGGCTGGCTCCGCGCCGTGGGCGTGGGTTCGGCAACGCTCACCGTCTCGGCGGTCGGGTTTGCGCAGGCGACCCCCGTCAACCGCACGGTGAACGTGCTCGCCGCCCTCGAGGTGGACAGCATCCGCCCGATGACGGCTCGGTTCGGGGAGCTCGTGACGCTGTACGGTGCGGGACTCGACAAGGATTCACTCTTCCAGACGTCGATCGGCGGGGAAGACGCGCAGGTCGCGGGCTATCAGGCGGTCGATCCCCAGCATCCGAACCGGCTCGGCAAGCTCGTGGTCTGGATGCCGCCTCCCGCGCCACGGCGCTCGGTCCTCACCGTGCTCGGCTTCAACGGCGGCGTCGTCTTTCCCGACAGCCTGAACGTCATCCAGCACGATCTCTACGAGCCGGACGACACGGTGCCCGCGGATCTGGGTCCATTGCCCGACGGATTCAACAACCCGGCGCTCGCCCTCGAGCCCCAGCCGCGCACCGACACGAAGACGCCCGCGGACTGGTACACGTTCACGAACACGCAGACCCAAGACCGCACGATCCTCTTCTACTCGAAACTGGGCGCGACGCAGTCCGTCGGCGTGTTCATGACCGACTCGCTCGCATGGTCCTCCGCGAAGCAAACATGGGTGGTGGGGCCGCGCGCGTGGACCATCGGTCCCAAGAGCGCGGTCTGCTCCGGGCTCACGATCCAGCAGAACGGTGCCCCGGTCGAGATCAAGGAATCGCTCTTTCCGCTCTCGGTGATCGCGCTCAAGAATCTGCCTGCCGGCACCTATCACATCATCGCGCCGTACGTGCCGACGGGGCAGCCGATCCCGTATCAGCTGACGATCGTGAACCAGTATGCGTCGGTGCTCCCGCCGGATGCCGACGAAGAGAACGATTACTGCGACGTCGCGACGCCGTTCCCGATCGGCTCGAGCGCGTCGCTCACGATCGACAATCCGCACGACCTCGACTGGTTCAAGTTCTCCGTCACGGCCGCGACGCCGTTCAGCGCGGTGGCGACGGCGTCCGACAGCGCCGGCGATCCCGATCTCTATCTGATTCACGATTTCCGGCCCGATTCGCTGGTCGCGGTGGACATCGCGCGCACGGCGGGACCGGTCGAGAAGCTCTCGGTGGGCTCGCTCCCGGTGGGGAACTACTTCCTGCTGGTCGTGGACTGGGTGGGCACGGCGACGCCGTACACGTTGACGACGAGCGCGAGCCTGCTGCCGGCGCCGGTCGCGGCCGTCCCGCGCCGCGCGACCGCGTGGACGCCCGTGTGGACTCCGCGCGGCCGAGAGCGGCCATGACGGTGGCGGTCTGCCAGCACTGCCAGACCCCGCTCCCCGACGGGAGCCGGTTCTGTCCCGTCTGCGGCGCCGACAGCAGCGATCCCACCGCCGGGCCGCGCGCCTTCACGCGGCCATCGGACGTCACCAGCCGGCTCGAGGCAATCCTCGCCGGCCGCTACGTGGTCGGAGACCT
>DATFMZ010000088.1:0-3537 GCA_035266665.1 Gemmatimonadales bacterium
CCAGCAGAATGGCGTTGTTGACCACGATCCCGCCCATCATGATCACGCCGATGTACGCCTCACGCGTGAAGCTGGCGCCGGTATAGAAGAAGATCAGGAACACTCCGACCAGCGCCATCGGCACGGCGAGCAACACCACCAACGGCTGACGCAGTGAGCCGAAGACTGCCGCGGTCACCATGTAGATGAGGACGAGCGATATGGCGAGCACGCCGTAGATCTGTTTCTGCTCCCCGGTGTTCCAATGCCACTCGTCGTTCCCGACGAGCTTGTAGCCCTCCGGCACCTGCATCGTCTTCATGACGGCGTCGTGCACCTTGTCGCCGAGCTTCGTCGGCCCGCGGAACTCGTAGCTCACGTACCGCTCGTACTGCTGATCCTCCCGCTGAATCCGGTTCAGTACATCGCGCTGGCGAATGGTCGCCACGTCGCCGAGTCTCACCCCCACGCCGCTCGGCGCCGGCACGATCAGCTCGCGGAGCTGCCGCACGTCGAACTCACGGCTCCCGCGGAAGGTGACCTCGAGCTGGACCTCGTCGCCGGCCAGGCGGAAGGGGTTGTTGGACGTCCGCCCGCCCACGGCGGCAGTCACGAACCCGACCACGTCCTTGACGGTGAGGCCATGCAACGCGAGCTGCCGCCGGTCGATGTCGAGCACGAACTCGGTGGCCTTGTCCCGCGTGTACCACATCCCCGCCGAGTTCACGTCCACGTTCTTGATGCGCGAGAAGCGCTCGAGACGCCGGCCGAGCTCGTCGGCGAGCGAGCGGACTTCGTCGTAGTTGTAGCCGAGCACCTTGATCGAGTAATTCGGCGGACTCGAACCGCCACCGTAGAACGACGGACCGTAGCCGTAGACGCGGACGTCGGCGCCACCGAAGAGATGGCTGTAACCCACCATCTGATCCTTGATGGCCACGGGCACCCCGGTCTCGGCGATCGAATCGGGGAAGGTGACCTTGATGTCCGCGCTCTGCGGCCGCACGTGGGTCACGTAGCGCGCGATCTCGGGCATCTTGGCGAGCTTGGCCTCGAAGTACCTTGTGAGCGCATCGGTCTGATCGAGGTTCGCGCCGCGCGGGAATTGAATCTGAATGGCGATGTAGTTGTCCTGCCCCCACCAGTTGCTCCAGAGCACGCCCTGGTCCACGTACTTGTCGAACAGGTGATACGAGCCGCCGAGGCAAGCGAGGCAGACCGCGGCCGTGACCCACGGGTGACGGAGGGTGACGCCGATGAGCGCGGCGTAGAAGCGGACGTACAAGGGACGGCGGGGAGCAGGGAGCGGTACCGTCCGATCGTCGGCCGGCTGTGCCGTGGCATGCTCGCTACCGGGAAGGGACCGCTCCCCGCTCCCCACGACCCTCCCAAATACCTTCGCCGCCAGGGCTGGAATGAACGTGAACGCAACGAACAAGCTCGCCATCAGGCTCATGCCCACCACGATCGCGAGCGGCACGTAGTAGATCTTGAGATCGCCCTGCAGATAGACGAACGGAATGAAGACGATCACGGTGGTGAGCGTGGACGCGAGGATCGCGAGCACCACTTCACGCGCCCCCCGCTCGGCGGCCTCGGCGGGCGGAACGCCGAGCTTTCGCAAACGATAGACGTTCTCCAGCACCACGATCGCATTGTCCACGATGAGGCCGAACCCCATCGCGAGGCCCATCAACGTCAGGACGTTCAACGTGTAGCCGGTGAAGTAGGTGAGGTTGAGCGCGATCAGGATCGAGAAGGCGATCGTGGCGAAGACGATCCCCGCCGAGCGGAACGACCGCAGAAAGACCAACAGCACCAGGAAGATCACCGCCGCCGACACGAGGGCGCGGAACCGGAGATCGGTCAACTGCGTGCGGATCGCGGCACTCTCGTCATTGTCGAGGATCAACCGCGACCCGGGTGGCGCACTCGGCATCACCTCGGCGAGCTTCGCCTTGACGGCGTCGGCGAGGGTGATGGCGTTCGTTCGCGGCTCGCGGTGCACCTCGAACGAGACCGCGGGGTTGCCGTCGATCCGGTAATACGACTGTGGCTGTTCGTACGTATCGTGGACCGTCGCCACGTCGCCCAGGTGCACGAGGCGGCCGTGATTCGAGAGCAGGGTCACGCGCAGGACCTGCTCGAGCGAATCGGCGTTGTTGCGGATGGCGAGCGCGCGCCGCGTGCCGTCCACCATCACCGCGCCGGCGTCTTTGACGAAGTCCAATCCATCGATCTGTTGCTGCACGATCTGCGGGTTCAGTCCCAACGCCACCGTCTTCTGCTCGTCGAGATCGATCTCGAGCACCCGCTGGCGCCCTCCCGTCGCCACCACCTCGGCCACGCCGGGCATCTGCTCGACTTCGGGGACGATCTGATCGTCCACGAAGGCACGGAGCGCCTCGAGCGTGTAGGGACCGCTGATCGTGTACTGCAGAAACGGGCGGCTCTGTTTCTGAAACTCCTGCGGGACGTAGGGGCTGACCGTGGGCCCGATGACGTTGGGGGGCAACGTGCTCTGGAGCGCCGCGAGCCGCTCGGAGAGATCGAGCCGCGCGAACTGCATGTCGGTGTTCTGCGTGAACTCGACCTGGATGTTCGCGATCCCCGCGCCGTTCTGCTGGGACGAGGTCGAGGTCACCTTGTGCACGCCGCGCACCTGCTGCACCGCGGCCTCGACGGGTGAGGTGAGGAACGCCTCGGTCACCTCAGGCGATGCACCGGGCCAGTAGGCCTGGATGTTGAGCTGCGGGAGATTGGTGTTCGGGAGCAGCTCGATCGGGATGTTGCGCCATGCGGCGACCCCGAGCAACGCCACGGCGAGGTACGCCATGGTGATCGCCACGGGCCGGCGGATGGAGAGGCGGATCACCTACGCGCCTTCTTTCCCCGCGGCTTCCGGCTTCCGGATCCCATACTCCATCACGTGCTCGACGTCGTTCTCGTCCTTCCAGATCCCGAGCACGTAGTCCGCGCCAAACTGGTTGGGCCGGAAGTTGGGCGGGAGCGCGACGGTGCCGAGCAACCATCCATCGGTATTGAAGACCGACCAGTTGTTCGACGAATCGCCGGGAGCGGCATACGCCTGGACCCAGACGTCGCCGAGGGCATCCGTCTTGATCGACTTGTACGCCGGAATGGTCTTGGGGAAGGTCGTCTTGTCGAGGATGCGCTGCTCGAACTTGCGCTGGTTGTCGTCCGACGCGTCGGCGAGCCGTTCTTCCTTGTACTTCGAGACGTCCGCATCGGTGAGCGGGGCCGGCGTATGCGCCAGGCGCACCATGCGCCGCACGTGCCCCGACCCGTCGAGCCATTCGAAGGCATACGAATCGTTCGCGCCGAAGACGACCGAGCTGTCGTGCGCCGTGATGAACGACCCACGCCCGAAGGGAAGGTAGGTCATCATGATCATGTTCTTGTCGGCGATCACGAGACTCTCGGTGCCGAGAAAGCTGCCGATCGTGTCGCGCACGGCGCCCGTTTCGTCGAGGCGCACGTACGTCGCCGAATCACGATGAATACCGGACTTCGGCGGTCCGCCGGCACCGAACGACT
>DATFMZ010000089.1:0-2546 GCA_035266665.1 Gemmatimonadales bacterium
CGATCCGGGCGGTGGTGCTGCGGCGCGCCGCCGCCGCGGCGATCGCCGCGACCTCGCCCGCCGACTCGACATTGATGAGCCCGACCCCGGCGTCGAGCGCGGCGTCGAGCTCGTCCGGCCGCTTCCCCACCCCACTGAAGACGATGTCCTCGCCCGCGAACCCCGCGCGGAGCGCGCGCGTCAGCTCGCCGATCGAGACGATGTCGGCGCCCGCGCCGAGCGCCTGGAGCTGCCGCAGCACCGCCAGGTTGCTGTTCGCCTTGACCGCGAAGTGGATGTGATGCCGGAACCGGGCGCCGAGCGTCGTGGTGAGGCGCCGGTACCGCTCGCGAATGTACGCCGCATCATAGACGTACACGGGGGTGCCGACCCGGTCGGCAACCCGGGTCAGTACGCCTTCGCCCACACGGCCTCGGTCTTCGCCGGCTGGCCGCACCACACGCACGTCTTGGGTGTGTCGGTGGAGCGGAACTCGGGATCGGGAAGGACGCGGATCGTGGCCTTGGTGGCCTCCTTGATCGCGGTCTCGCACGCCTCCGAGCCGCAGAACCCGCCGTAGGCGAACCCACCCGCGCCATTCATGAGGTCGATCAGCTGCTGCTTGGACACACCGCGAACCGAGTTCGCCTCACGCCGCTCGCGCGCCGCATTGAGGAGCCCCGTCTGGATCTCGTCCAGCGCCGTGCGCACCGCGCCCACGATGTCGGCGAGCGGCGCCGGAGCCTTGCCGCCCGTTCGCCGCGCGAGCATGGCCTGCCCCTTCGAGACGTCGCGCGGCCCCACCTCGAGCCGGACCGGGACACCCCTGCCCTCCCACTCGTAGTACTTGGCGCCGGGCTTCATCCCGTCACGGACGTCCACGTGCGTGCTGATGCCCGCACCACCGAGATCGGCGGCAATCCGTTCGGCGACCTCGAAAACGGCGCTGCGTTCCTCGTCCGAACGCCAGATCGGCACGATCACCACCTGCGTGGGCGCGAGCCGCGGCGGACAGATCAGCCCGACGTCGTCGCTGTGCGTCATGATGAGCGCACCGACCAGCCGCGTGGAGACGCCCCACGAGGTGCTCCAGACGTAGTCCATGGTGCCCGACGCCGTCTGGAACTGCGTGTCGAACGCCTTGGCGAAGTTCTGCCCCAGGAAGTGCGACGTCCCCGCCTGCAGCCCCTTGTTGTCCTGCATCAGCCCTTCGCACGCGTAGGTGCGCACCGCCCCGGCGAACTTCTCGGACTCGGTCTTGAGTCCCGTGATCACCGGGAGCGCCATCCACTCTTCCATGAACGTGCGGTACACACCGAGCATCCGGAGCGCCTCCTCTTTCGCCTCCGCTTCGGTGGCGTGCGCCGTGTGTCCCTCCTGCCAGAGGAATTCCGCGGTGCGGAGAAAGAGGCGCGTCCGCATCTCCCAGCGCACGACGTTCGCCCACTGGTTGAGCAGGACCGGCAGATCGCGGTAGCTCTGAATCCACTTGGAGAGCATCGCGTAGATGATGGTCTCCGACGTCGGCCGGATGACCAGCGCCTCCTCGAGCTTCGACTCGGGATCGACCTCGATCGCCGCCGCGCCGGTCTTGCCGGTGGCACGGAGCCGCGTATGCGTGACGAGCGCCGCCTCCTTGGCGAACCCCTCGACGTGCTCCGCCTCCTTGGCGAGGAAGCTCTGCGGGATGAACAGCGGGAAGTAGGCGTTCTGGTGCCCCGTGGCCTTGAACATCCCGTCCAGGCCCTGCTGCATCAGCTCCCAGATCCGATACCCCCACGGACGGATCACCATGCACCCGCGTACCGGCGAGTAGTCCGCCAGCTCGGCCCGCATGATGACGTCGTTGTACCACGCGCTGAAGTCTTCGGCGCGCGCCGTGATTCGCTGTTCGCTCATCCCGTCACGTCCATTCGAAATCGCTGGTCATGCGCGCGAGCTCCACGCGCGTCTCCTTCCCTTCCTTGAGGTCGCGCACCACGGCGCTCCCCGCCTCGCGCTCGTCGGGCCCGATCAACACCGCGAACCGCGCCGGCCGCGCCGCCGCGAGCTTGAGCTGGCGCGCGATCGCCTGCTCCTTGAGCGCGAACTCGACGCTCACCCCGCGGTCGCGCAGCTGATGCGCGAGCCCCAACACGAACGGCACGTCCTGCGAGGTCACCGCCACGAGGAAGACGTCGAGTCCGTCCGCCGTCATCGGGGCGAGGCCGCGATCCTTGAGCAGCTCGCCCAGCACGACGTCGCCCATCCCGAAGCCCACCGCCGGGAGATCCACGCCGCCCAGCGCCTCGAGCAGGTTGTCGTACCGGCCCCCGCCGCAGATGGCCCGAAGCGTCTTCCCGGCGTCGAACAGCTCGAAGACGATCCCCGTGTAGTACGCGAGGCCGCGAACGATCGAGAGATCCACCTCGACGAAGCTCCGAAGCCCCATCGCCTCGAGCGATTGCACGCACTCGAAGAGGCCCTCGCCCGCTTCCGCGCCGCCGGGGACACCCGCGAGCGCGAGCCGGAGCGCGTCCGCCCCGTTGATGCTCGCGAGATCGAGCACGCGGCCGGCGCGCGCGGTA
>DATFMZ010000090.1:0-12389 GCA_035266665.1 Gemmatimonadales bacterium
TCCAGGGAGGCACCAATGTCCGCATTCCACCGAGCGCTGGCAGCGCTGGCGCTAGTCCCCACCGTCGCGCTCGCCCAGGGACGCCCCGTTGCCGAAATCGGGACGCGCCTGGGAGTCACGATCGAGCATGCGAGCGGCTCCACGCTCACGGAGTTCGGAGTCCCCGGCGCGGGCATCCTCGCCCAACCCACCATCTATGCCACGTTCTTCGCCGGGCCGAACGTGTTCATCGAGCCGGATCTCGCGTTCAATCTCGCGAGCGGTGGCGGCTCCACCGTCACGACGTTCGGCGCGGCGGCCAACCTCGGCTACCTCTTTCCCACCACGAGCAATGCCGCGCCGTACATCGCCGCGAACGTAGGTCTCCAGGCCGTCTCGGGCGGCGGGACATCGCACACCGAGGCCGCCATCGGCGGTCGTGTGGGGTACCGATTCGTCGTCCAACGGTCGTTGGCGTTGCGTCTCGAAGCCGGGTATCGGCGTTGGCTTGGCTCCTCGCATTTGAACGAGATCACCATCGGCATCGGGCTCGGCGCCGTCATTCACGCGGCGAAATAGTCCGCCAAACCAGAGAAACGCGACGCGGGGCGCTCCGGCAAGCCGGAACGCCCCGCGAAGTGTTCGGTTCGAAGAACCGAAGCTTACATGCCAGCCATCCCGAGACCCGGGACGCTGAATGTGTAGTGCAGGCCGCCGCTGATGAGGAAGGGCGACCCACCGCTGATGGCGAGATAGTCCGCCGCAGCCTGCAGGCCGAAGCCACCGGGCAGATCGACGTTCACGCCGCCGGAGATGCCGAACTTGGTGGTGCTGCCGCTCGCGCTCACGCCGCCAGTCGAGACCGACGTGTGCAGGTAGTTGATGCGCGGCGCGATCCACGGCTCGACCGAGACGCCCGGCGACGGGAGCTTGAGCCCGATCGCCACACCGGCCGGAACGGTCGTGGTCTTGAGACCCGACTTGGACGCGTAGCCCGCACCCGCAAAGATCGCGACGTTGACGGGCATCATCGGCGTGCTGCCGAGCACCTTCAGGGCCGCCTGGCCCATGAAGTTCGCCGTGTTGACGCTGGGCGCAGCGCCGACGGCCTTCTGATGGAACATGCCGCCGCCAACCGTGAATTGGACCATCGGGAGACCCAGCGTGACACGACCATTGAAGCTCGAGTTCTTACCCGACGCGTTATTCACGCCATAGCCGATATCGCCGGCGATGGAGAGACCCGTGCCCATGTTCGGGTTGATGTACACCGGGTCGTTCAGCAGCTGCGCTGCCGCCGGACTCGCTACTAGCCCGAGGGCAAGCACGACGGAGGAGATGCGAGTTACCACGTTCATTGCGACTTCTCCCTGGAAGTGGAAAAACCCAATGCTACCTACCCACGAACCACCGGGCCGCGGGGACCCTTCCCCGTCGGCCCGTAAGTGACGTAGCGAGGGGCACTAATAGCTAAAAGACCCCTGCGCGGCCGTCAATACCCTAAAGATTAATTAAAGATGCTCTCAGACCGTCCCGGTCAGTGCACCCAGACCGCGCTGAGCGCCACGCCGCGCGCCGGAGCGGAATTGTCGCCCACGCCGACACTGAGACGCGCGTCGAACAGCTGGCTGAGGCGGAAGTCCGCACCCAGACCGAGCGCAAATCGCAGATGCGTCCCGGCCCCACGACCGGAGACCAGAAACCCCGTGGGCTGGACGTAAGGCACGATGCTGACCTGCGACCCCTGGACGAGGAGTCGGCGTCCGAGCGACAGGCCCACGGGAGCGATGAATCCCGTCCCACCACCCGAGTTGAGTCCGCCACCGAAGATGATCGCGCCATCGAGCGGAAACTCGGTGGTGTGGGTGATCACCCGGTCACGTGCCTCGACGCCGACGAGGAGTTGGTTGGTCCCGTTGTTGCCGGGAAAGAACGCTCCGCCGCGGAGCCCGATGTCGAAGGTCTGATACCCGAAGCGGTATTGCCCCTCGATGGCCGTGCCACCCGGGTCGGGGAAGCTCAGCGTCCCGCCGAACTCCGACTGCGTGAACGCGCGGTACGGCGCGTTGTAAGACGGCGTCCCCGTTGCCTGCGCCAACAGCGGCGCGGCGGCGAAGACGATCCCGAGCAGCGCGAATCCACAGACCTTACGAACCATGCGTTTCCTCCGTGGCATCTTCGGCGACGACGCGCACGATGTCGTGCGCGACCTGGAGAAACCCGCCGCGAACCCGAAAGGTCCGCTCCGAGCCCTCCGCACGAACCGTCATTCGACCCTCTCCCAACAGGGTCATGAACGGGGCGTGTCTCGGGAGGATGCCCACCTCCCCGTCGAACGCCGGCGCAACGATGGCGTCCGCGTCCCCGTCATATACGGACCGCTCGGGAGAAATAACCGTAACGCGCATCACGTTGTCTCGAGTTTCTTAGCCTTTTCAACGGCTTCGTCGATCCCGCCCACCATGTAGAACGCCTGCTCGGGGAGGTGATCGAACTCACCGGAGACCACCCGCTCGAAGCTCTCTACCGTGTCTTCGAGCTTGACGTAGCGACCCGGCGTGCCGGTGAACTGCTCGGCGACGTTGAAGGGCTGGGAGAGGAAGCGCTGAACGCGCCGGGCACGAGCCACGGTGAGCTTGTCCTCCTCGGAGAGCTCATCCATCCCGAGAATCGCGATGATATCCTGTAAGTCCTTGTAGCGCTGCAAGATACGCTGCGTCTCGATGGCGGCGTTGTAGTGCCGCTCGCCCACGTACTGCGCGCCGAGGATTCGGCTCGAGGAGTCGAGCGGATCCACCGCGGGATAGATCCCGATCTCCGTGAGCGCCCGGTTCAGCACCACCGTGGCGTCCAGGTGGGCGAACGCGGTGGCCGGCGCCGGATCGGTCAGGTCGTCGGCGGGGACGTAGATCGCCTGCACCGACGTGATCGAGCCCTTCTTGGTCGACGTGATCCGTTCCTGCAAATCACCCATCTCGGTCGCGAGCGTCGGCTGATAGCCCACCGCGCTCGGCATCCGCCCGAGAAGCGCCGACACCTCGGAGCCCGCCTGCGTGAACCGGAAGATGTTGTCGATGAAGACCAGCACATCCTGGCCTTCCCGGTCCCGAAAGTACTCGGCCACCGTGAGGCCCGTGAGACCGACCCGCAGGCGCGCCCCGGGCGGCTCATTCATCTGCCCGTAGATCAGCGCCACGGAATCGAGAACCCCGCTCTCCTTCATCTCGAGCCAGAGATCGTTGCCCTCGCGCGTCCGCTCACCCACGCCGCAGAACACCGACCGGCCACCATGGCCCTTCTGCACGTTGTGGATCAGCTCCTGAATGATGACCGTCTTGCCGACGCCGGCACCACCGAAGAGTCCGATCTTGCCACCCTTGACGAACGGCGCGAGCAGATCGACGACCTTGATGCCGGTCTCGAAGACCGTGGTCTTGGGCTCGAGGTTCTCGAACGCGGGCGGCTTCCGATGGATCGGCCACCGCTCGGCATCCGCGGGAATCGGATCGCCGTTGTCGACGGGCTCACCGAGCACGTTCAGGATCCGGCCGAGCGCATGCTCGCCGACCGGCACACTGATCGGGGCGCCGGTGTTGACCACCGGCATCCCGCGCACGACCCCGTCGGTCGAGCTCATCGCGACCGCACGCACCTGGTTGCGCCCGATGTGCTGCTGCACCTCGGCCACCAGACGCACCGGCGGCCGGCCGTTGCCGGCGTCGTCGATCTCGAGGGCGGTCAGCAGGTCGGGCATCTGATCCGGCTCGAACTCGACGTCGATGACCGGTCCGATGATTTGGACGACTTTTCCGTCGTGCTTGTGCTCAGCCATGGGTCCTCTGGGCTATCCTTGGAGCGCTTCCGCGCCGCCGACGATCTCGGCGATCTCCTGGGTGATTTGGGCCTGGCGCGCGCGATTGAACGTGCGGCGCAGGGAGTCGATCATGTCGCCCGCCGAGTCGGTGGCGTTCTTCATCGCGGTCCGGCGGGCGCCCTGCTCCGATGCCGCCGTCTCGACGAGCGCGCGGTACATCTGGTTCCGCACGTAGAGCGGGAGCATCGCGCCGACGATCTCCTCCGGCGACGGCCGGAGGAGATAGAAGGGACGCCGCTCCGGCGTCTCTCCCTGGCCCGTGGGCGGCACGATGGGCAGCACGGGGAGCACCGTCGGCGGCGTCGAGAGCGGGCTCACGAACTTGGCGAAGACCACCTCGACGCCGTCCAGCTCGCCGGCCTCGAAGCGCCGGATGAGCGGCTCCATGACCTCGGCCGCGTGTGCCGCCGTGGGCCGGTCGCCGATGTCCTGGCGCTGGCTCGCGATGTCGCGGCCCATGAACCGGAAATAGCCGATCCCCTTGCGGCCGATCAGATGCAGCTCCGTCTCGGTGCCGCCCTCCTCGTACGCCTTGAGCCGGCGTCGCGTTTCACGAATCAGGTTCGCGTTGAATGCGCCGCAGAGGCCGCGATTGCTGGTGATCGCGATGATCGCGACACGCTTCGGTGTGCCGGCGGGACGCCGAAGCAGGGTGAAGCGTTCGGCGAGATCGGGGGCGTAGAGCTCCGCGATCAGCTCGCTCAGCGCGCGCGCGTACGGCCGGGCCGCGATGACGCGGTCCTGGGCGCGCTTGAGCTTGGACGTGGACACCATCTCCATCGTCCGCGTGATCTGCCGCGTGTTCTCGACCGACTTGATCCGCCGGCGCAGCTCGCGCGTCTTGGCCATCTATCGGATCGCCTGGAAGTCCTCGATGGCCTTGCGGAGCGCCGCGGTCGTCGCGTCGTCGAGCACCCGCCGCGACCGGATCGCTTCGCCCACCTCGGCCTTGCTCGCGTCCATGAATTGCAGGAACTCCGTCTCCCACTTCCGGATGTCCGACACCTGGACCTCGTCGAGGTAGCCGTTGGTGACGGCGTAGATGATCATGACCTGGTGCTCGACCGGCATCGGGCGGTACTGCGGTTGCTTCAGAATCTCGACGATCCGTTCACCGCGCGCGAGCTGCTTCTGCGTCGCCTGGTCGAGGTCGGACGCGAACTGCGCGAAGGCCTCCAGCTCGCGGTACTGGGCGTTCTCGAGACGCAGCCGTCCGGCAACCGACTTCATCGCCTTGATCTGCGCATTGCCGCCGACGCGGGAGACCGAGATGCCCGGGTTGATGGCCGGCCGGACGTTCGAGTAGAAGAGATCGGTCTCCAGAAAGATCTGCCCGTCGGTGATCGAGATGACGTTGGTCGGGATGTATGCCGAAACGTCGCCCGCCTGGGTCTCGATCACGGGCAGTGCCGTGAGCGACCCGCCACCCAGCGCGTCGGAGAGCTTGGCTGCCCGCTCGAGGAGCCGGGAGTGGAGATAGAAGACGTCACCCGGATACGCCTCACGGCCGGGCGGGCGCCGGAGCACGAGCGAGAGCTGCCGGTACGCCGCGGCCTGCTTCGAGAGATCGTCGTAGACGCAGAGGGTCGCGCGCTTCTCGTCGTACATGAAGTACTCGGCCATCGCACAGCCGGCGTACGGCGCGATGTACTGCATCGGCGCGGGGTCGGCGGCGCTCGCCACGACCACGATCGAATATTCCATCGCGCCGTGTTCCTTGAGCCGCTCCACCACCGACGCCACCGTCGAGTTCTTCTGGCCGATGGCGACGTAGACGCAGACGACGTCGCCGCCCTTCTGGTTGATGATCGTGTCGACCGCGATGGCCGTCTTGCCGGTGCCGCGGTCGCCGATGATCAGCTCGCGCTGACCGCGGCCGATCGGGATCATCGAGTCGATGGCCTTGATGCCGGTCTGGAGGGGCTCCTTCACCGGCTGGCGCTCCACGATGCCGGGCGCGGCCGACTCGACCTTTCGGGTGTGCTGGGCCTTGATCGGGCCGAGCCCGTCGAGCGGCCGGCCAAGCGGATTGACGACACGACCCACGAGCTCAGGGCCAACCGGGACCTCGAGCACGCGGCCGGTGCGGCGCACCTCGTCGCCCTCACGGAGCGAGAGGTAGTCGCCCAGGATCACGGCGCCGAGGTTGTCCTCCTCGAGGTTGAGCGCGAGCGCGGCGACGGTTTCGCCGGTCTCGGAGGACGTGACCTCGAGCATCTCGCCCGCCATCGCGGACATGAGGCCGTAGATCCGGGCGGTCCCGTCCTTGACCTCGAGAACGGTGCCGATTTCCTGCACGTCGAGGGCTTGGAGATCGGCGGCCTCGATTTCCTTGAGGAGAACGTCTTTGAGCTCGCCGGGCCGGAGAATCGCGTCGGTAGCCATGGACCCCAGAATCGTATCGGTGAACGTGGTGTTTGAACGGCTTGTGAAAAATATCACAAACCCCGCCTCCTGCAAGCGGGGCGGGTAATTTCGTTTGGTCAAATCCTACTGCGCGTTCTCCCCCGCAGGAAGCGCTGAAAGACCCCTTTCGGCCCGAGTCGGGCGAGCTCGCTCGGCGTGGCGCCGGCCACGCGTCGCGTGGCCGTCGCCAGGTGACTCGGCGAGGCGTAGTGCAGGACCGCCGCGACGCCCCGCACGTCGTAGCCGGGATTCTGGAGGAGATCGGCCGCACACACGGTCCGGGCGAGGTCGATCACGCGCTTGAGGTTCGGCGCGCCGCCGGCGGCGAACTCGCGGGAGAGATGCTCGCGGGTCCGCTCGAGCGCGTCGGCGACATCGGCGGTCGTGGTGCGAATGCCGGCGCGCGCGAAGACCTCGAAGAACGCCGCGCGCTGGATGGCCTCCGTGAGGCGCAGCTGGCGAGGCGCGTCGCCGAGCGCGGTGAGGCGCGCCCGGCTCGCCGTGTGCTGCGCGATGACTTCACCCGCCACCGCCTCGTCGACCCCCTCCACGAAGACGCCGCGCAGGCCGCCTTCGAGGCAGGCCGCGAGCAGGACGCCGTCATCGGGACGGAAGGCGCTGAACGCCCAGACCGGGATCGTCGGGAACTCCGCCGCGAGCGCAAAGGTGGGCGCGGGGTCGCCCGCCTTCACGTCCACCACGACCGCGTCCACGAGCTCGCGCGCGAGCAAGGCGCGCACCGCCGCGAGGTCGGCGATCCGCCGCACGCGGATCCCGCGCCGCGGAAACCCGCGGCGGATCGCGACGCGCACTTCGGGATTGGTATGGACCACGGGAACGACCGGCATCATTCCTCCGCGCAGAGCGAGGTGGCGCGCTCGTGTGCGGCGCGGAGCATGGCGCGGGCGTTCGCGAAGCGCAGGCGGCGCCGGGCGTCGTCGTAGACACACCAGCGACAGGACGTGATACCCTCCTCGGTCTGCGGCACCGGGTCGCCGCTCGCGGACTCGAAGAGGAAGAAGTGACAGAACTTGTGGATGCGCCGGCCGCGGAAGCGGAAATGCCAATCGATGATGCCGAGCGGCGCGTGGAGGACGAGAGCGGTGAGGCCGACCTCCTCGCCGACCTCGCGGCGGGCCGCCTCCTCGGGACCCTCGCCCGGATCGAGATGCCCCTTGGGGAAGCCCCAGTTGCCGTGGGTGTCGTGAATCAGGAGGTATCGGAGCCCCTCGGCGCCGCGCCGCACGACGACGCCACCCGCGCTCGTCTCGCGGCGCGTGGCGGGCTGCGGCATCAGAACACCGAGAACTTGAAGTACTTGCGCGGGTTCGCCTGAATGTCGGCGAGCAGGCTCCGGAGCTGTTCGACCGCCTTGGTCGTCTCGCTGTAGAGCGTGGTGTCACCGATCAGCATGCCGAGGGTCCCCGACTTGTTGGCGAGCCGGGTCATCACGGTATCCGCCGCCTGGAGCGTGCGCACGATGCTCTGCTGATTCTCCTGGGCCACGCCGACGATCTCGCGGAAGCCCTGCGAGGCGTCGCGCATGTTCGCCGAGGTGGCCTGCGTGTTCTGCAGGATCGTCTTGAGCTCGCCTTGGTTCGTCGCCGAATCGACCCGCGCCAGCGAGTTCTGGAGACTCACCGCGGCATTCGCGAGCACGTCGGATCCCTGCTGCAGATTGGTCCCGACCCCGCGGAGCAGGTTGGTCTGCTGTTCGGTGAAATCGTTGATCTTCTGAGCGATGCCGCCGAAGTCGCGGATGGACTGCTGGAGCTGCGCGACGGCGGTGGAGTCGAACGCCGTGCGGACCCGCGTGGCGACCGACGCCATGTCGGACGCGATGCGGCCGGCTTGCGCGGTCAGCTGACCGATGTCGGGGAGGGCGGCCCCGGGCCACGCCGATCCGCCTTGCGCGGCCGCTTCCTTCAACTGCTGCTGCACGTTCGGATCGTCGGGCGCTTCGTCGCGATTGATGATCCCGACCTGCCACTCACCGAACAGCGAAGCCGAGGCCGCGATGACCACGGGGTGCGGGGGCAGGGTGACGCCGCCGTAGACCTGCAGATCGGTCTCGACCCAGTTCTTCGGCCCGAGTCGGATCCCGGCGACGCGGCCCACGCGCACGCCGTGCAGCACGACGGGGTCGCCCACGCCCAGGTTGCCGACGTTCCGGAAGCGCGCGGTATGGGTCTCACCGCCCTTGCCGAGCTGCGCCTGCGAGAGCCAGAGGGCTCCGGCGATCACCACCGCGAGCGCGATCACGATCGTCGCGCCCACCAACACGTCGTCACGGCGCTTCACGGCTCCACCCCCTCGACGGCCCGTTCGGCGTCGTCCACCGCCTCGGGCCGGCCCTCGATGAACTGGCGCACGATCGGGTCGTGCGTTCGCTGAATCTGCTCGATCGTGCCGACCTGACGCACCGTGCCTCGATAGAGCATGGCGATGCGGTCGCCCACGGTGTAGGCGCTGCGCATGTCGTGCGTCACGACGACGCTCGTCACGCCGTACGTCTCCCGCGTCCGCACCATCAGCTGGTCCATGACGGCCGACGTCACCGGATCGAGTCCCGTGGTCGGCTCGTCGTACAGAATGTAGCGCGGCCGAAGCGCGATTGCCCGCGCGATCCCGACGCGCTTGCGCATGCCGCCGGAGAGCTCGGCGGGAAAGAGCTCCGCGGTGTCGGCGAGCTCGACGAGCTCGAGCGCCTCGTGCACGCGATCCGCGATCTCCCCATCCGGCAAGCGTTGGCGGCGGAGCCCCAGCGCGATGTTGTCGCTCACGGACATCGAGTCGAAGAGCGCGGCGAACTGGAACACGTATCCGATGTGCGTCCTGAGCGCGGTGAGGGCGTCCCGATCGAGCTCGTGGACGACCTGGTCGTCCACGGTGACCGCCCCGGCGTCGGGCTCGAGGAGCCCCACGATGTGCTTGAGCGCGACGCTCTTCCCGGAGCCCGAGTACCCGATGATCACCGTGGTCTGGCCGTCCGGGATCTCGAGCGAGAAGCCGTTCAGCACGGTCTTGTCGTCGAACCGCTTCACCAGGTCGTGGAAGACGATCACAGGAGCACCACCGCCCAGAAGGCGTCGAGCACGAGGATCATCTGCGCCCCGAGGACGACGGCCTTGGTCGCCGCCCGCCCGACCTCTTCGGCACCCTGCCGGACCGAGAGCCCCTTGATGCAGCCGATGAGGGAGATCGCGAACCCGAACGACACGCTCTTCACGAGACCGAACCAGATGTCCTTGAAGTGATAGAAGAGCCGGAGGCCGCGGACGAACTCGACGGTCGAGAGATCGAGCAGATTGACCGCCGTGATCCAGCCGGACACGACGCCCACCGCCACCGCGAGCGCCACGATCATGGGAAACATGATCGTCGCCGCGAGCACCCGGGGGAGCACGAGGTACGAGACCGGATCGTAGGCCAGCGTCTCGAGGGCATCCACCTGCTCGGTCACGCGCATCGTCCCGAGCTCGGCGGCAATATTCGCGCCGACCCGGCCCGCCAGGGCGAGCCCGGTGAGCACGGGACCGAGCTCGAGCATGACCGTCTTGCCGACGAGGGTCCCGACGAAGTAGAGCGGGACGGCGCCGGTGAAGGTGTACGACGCCTGGAGGGCGAGCACGATGCCGGTGAAAACCGCGATGAACAGCGCGATCGGCACGGAATCGACCCCGATGCGGCGCATCTGGGTGGCCGTGAGTCCCGGCCAGACCCGGACGTCCCGGAGTGCCCGGCCCATGTCCGCAAGCAACTGCCCGAGCCGGCCGAAGCCGGCGTACCAGCCGGTGACCCGAGCGCTCAGAAAGCTTTGCACGGGGCGAATTTAGGGCGAGAATGTAGAGGGGGCTAGTGGGAAGGGGCAGAGTGGCAGAAAGGCAGAGTGGCAGGCGGGTCGGCTTTCACCGTGCCACCCTGCCACCCGGCCACCCTGCCCTCGTGTTCGCTATGCCGCGAAGCTGGCCAGCGCCTTGCCGACGTCTCCCTCGCGGAGGCGCTTGAGCGCGCGATCGCGCAGCTGGCGCACCCGCTCACGGGTGACCCCGAGCATCCCGCCGATCTCCTCGAGCGTGTGCTCGCGACCACCGTCGAGGCCGAAGTACAGCTTGAGCACCTTGGCGTCGCGCGGGGGCAGCGAGCGCAGGGCCTGCTCGACCTCGTCGCTCAGGAAGCGCTCCATCGTGCGCTCCTCGGTGTCCGGGAGATCCTCGGCGATGAACCGCTCGATGAGCGAGCGGTCGCCGTCGGGATCGAGCGGCGCATCGAGCCGGACCTCGCCGGTATTGAGCGCGGCGAGCGACTGCACGACCTCCAGCGAGAGGCCCGTGGCCTCGGAGATCTCCTCCGGGGTGGGCTCGCGCCGCAGCTCCTGGCGCAGCGCCTCCGCGGTCCGGACGATCTTCGAGAGATCGGCCGTACGGTTGAGCGGCACCCGCACCGTGCGACCATGGCGCGCGAGCGAGGCGAGAATGGCCTGGCGAATCCACCAGACCGCGTACGAGATGAACTTCACACCCTGGTCCGGATCGAACTTCCGGGCCGCCGTGAGCAGCCCAACGTTCCCCTCGCCGATCAGATCGGTGAGCGGGAGGCCGCGGTTCTGGTACTTCTTGGCCACCGAGATGACGAATCGGAGGTTCCGCTTCGCCAGCTCCTGCATGGCCTCCTGGTCGCCGGCGCGCACCTTCTTGGCGAGCGCGATCTCCTCATGGGGCTTGAGGAGGGGGGTCTTGCTCACCTCGTAGAGGTACTGATCCAGCAGATCGCGGTCGTCCTCGTTGACCGCGATGGCCGGCGCGGCGCGGCGCCGGCGCTTTTTCCGCTCTTTGGGCTGAGCCATAACGTTCCTGACTATCACGTGAAACGGCGGCGCGCAAGGCAACCGACGTGGAAGGTGCCGACATCGACGGTGTGTACCCCGGCTCTTCGGGAGTGTTGCACTCAACTTTGACGAGTCTGCTTGACACTCTCGAAACGCTCGGATAGGTTTTCGTGTTCCCGACGGGGGGCGCCCCTCGGGGCGCATAATATAATGGGGGCGTAGCTCAGTTGGGAGAGCGCGTGAATGGCATTCACGAGGTCAGGGGTTCGATCCCCCTCGCCTCCATTGGGTGGACGGGTAGCGGACGGCAGGGAATCCTCGGTACATTCCGGTCGCGGACTTCGCGGGAATAGCTCAGCTGGTAGAGCACAACCTTGCCAAGGTTGGGGTCGCGGGTTCGAGTCCCGTTTCCCGCTCTCGGAAGCAGGGCTGAAGCCCTGATTCATTGATCGGAAGCAGTTCTTCGGCGCGGGGTGGAGCAGTCTGGTAGCTCGCCGGGCTCATAACCCGGAGGTCGTGGGTTCAAATCCCACCCCCGCTACTCGGGCGGACGGACGGACGGGCGGACACGGCGGTCGGCAGCAATTCGGGACGAACTGACCGCCCGACCCGCCTGGCTGGCTGTCCGTTTTTTTCCGGGCGGTTAGCTCAGTTGGTTAGAGCGCCACGTTGACATCGTGGAGGCCACAAGTTCGAGTCTTGTACCGCCCACTCGCGCCCATAGCTCAACTGGATAGAGCGTTTGGCTACGGACCAAAAGGCTGGGGGTTCGAGTCCTCCTGGGCGCATCGGCCGGCAATGCCCGCGCCGGCAGACCGCAGTGCGGCAGCGTTGAGAATGGTGTTCGGGGCGTAGCGCAGCCCGGTTAGCGCGCCTGCTTCGGGAGCAGGAGGTCGGAGGTTCAAATCCTCTCGCCCCGACTGATGGTTCAGTCGGACACAACCGACGGGAATTCGCGCCAGTAGCTCAGTTGGATAGAGCGTTAGCCTCCGGAGCTAAAGGTCACAGGTTCGAATCCTGTCTGGCGCATGGCATTCCCCACGTCCGCCACCGCCCCGCGGCAGGAGAGGCAGAAGCGGCAGGCGGAGCAGGAGGGGCAGCGAAGCGGCCCGCGAGGGGGAATCCTCTCGCGGGCCGTGTCGCTTCCGGGTACCGGGCCTCCTGCTGCCCGGCACTTCAGCCGCGCATCAGGGCTTCACCTCGAACTGCACGCCGGCGCGGTACCCGCGGAAGCTCACGTCCGCACCGCTCTGGGTCACGCTGCCCGTCGCCCCCCCAGCCTGCAATACGACGGTAAACCGT
>DATFMZ010000091.1:0-3808 GCA_035266665.1 Gemmatimonadales bacterium
GCTCTTCAGTGCGTTCCATGCGATGGTCACCGACGCCGAGCCGACGGCCGAGCAGAAGGAAGCGCTCGGCAAGCTCGCGGCCTTTGGCGGGGTCAGGGAATTTCCCGCTCGCGTGAAGTGCGCCAATCTCTCCTGGCACACACTGCGCGCCGCGCTCGAGGACGCCAAGAAGCCCATCAGCACAGAGGAGTGAGCGGCGCGTCTCGCCGCCACCGACGGCAGCACCTACCTTACGAGCCACACGCAACCTATCGACAACCGTACGAGGATCGTTTGCCATGAACGCGCGTCTCTCCGCTGCACTCATTGCGGTCGCCCTGGGCACGCTCTCTACCACCCAGTTGGCTGCTCAGAAGGCGGCCAAGCCGCCACTCTCCGCCACCGTGGACCTCGGGTTCGTGAATACCGCGGGCAACACGGACGTCACCACGTTGAATGGAGCGGAGAAGGTGGGCTATACGTCGGGGCCGGTGGGAGTCAGTCAACACTTCAGCGTGGTCTACGGGCGGTCGGCGGGAGTGACCAATGCGAGTGACTGGAAGGCCGGGGCACGGCTAGACTACACCGTTGACGACGGTGTCGGGGTCTTTGCGCTGGGCACCTTCGAGCGCAACACCTTCGCGGGCTTCAAGTGGTACTTCGAGGAGGCAGCCGGTCTCGCGGCAACGCTCGTCAACAGCGGTGGGAACCTGCTCAAGGCCGAGCTCGGTGCCTCGCTGAACCAGCAGCGGAGTCTCACGGATTCGACGAACAGCTTCATCGCCGCGCGCGTGGCCGCCACGTATCGGCGGAATCTGACCGACGCCGCCTACGTGCAGGAAGAAGCGTCGGCGCTTCCGAACTTGCAGCAGACCAAGGATCTGCGGATCAACAGTGAGACCTCGCTCGTGGCGCCGATCTCGAATCGCATCGCCGTGAAGATGTCCTACGCAATTCGGTTCGACAACTTGCCCGAACCGGGGTTCAAGAAGACCGATCGGATCTTCACGTCGGGGTTGCAGATCGTCTTCTGACGGGGATCGGCCGACGTGGGAGGTGGGTCAGGACGACGTCGTCCCTCGAAGCATGGCGTGACACTCCGTGGCGAGGGTGTGGACCTCCGCGCTCGACATCGGGGCAACGATCGCCCTCGCCCCATCCGCCTCACCCCACACCGCGACCTGGTAGCCGCGCGCTCCCATGTGGACCATGGCGCGTGCGGTGTCCACGGTCATGCCTCCGAGCCGCATCGTGGGAGTCGCCAGGTAGATCAACGGCACGCCGTGCATGTGGTAGACGACCCCGACTACGGGCTGGTTGTCGAGCCGCACGACCCGCCCGCCCATCAGCTGGGCGCCCGCGATGGCCGGGATAGCGAGCGGCATCCCCGCCTGATGCTCGAGCCACTGGGCAACGCCCGCCGAGTCGCTCGAGTCCATCACCGAGTCGGCGGGGAGGGCCCGCGTCGCGGCGGCGATGAGGGTGTTCGCCTCAGCCGGCACGCGGTTACGCACGGCCATCATGACGATGAAGACGGCGGCGGCCGCGAGCGCGGTGAACGCGAAGGCGCGGCGCCGACTGGTTCGCCGGCGGGTCTCGCGCACCCGGTCGTCGAGTCGCGCGCATACCCTAACGTAGAGGTCGGGATTGGTGCATTCCGGCGCGCTGCGCAGCCGTGCGAGTCGTCGATCGAGCGCCCGCTCGATCGCGAAGAAGCAGCGGCAGGCGGGACATTCGCGGAGATGCGCTCGGGCCGCTGCCACGCGGGCGTCCGTCCCGGCGGCGGCGGGATTCGGCCAGAGGTTCTCGCGGACCTCCACGCACGTCAGGTCGTCGTGGTCCATTGGGTCGCTCACTCCTCAGGAACGCGCCCGTAACGCGGCGAGTTCCGGCCATCGCACTCGGGTTGTATCCTTTCCGCGGCTATTGCCGTATGATGCTCCGGCTCGAATAGACTGGGGAACGCGATGGACTCGGTAGTGGATATCCAGCACGTCTCGAAGCGGTACGGCTCGTTCACCGCGGTGGACGACCTCTCACTCACGATCCCGCGTGGCGCGATCTACGGTCTGCTCGGGCCGAACGGGGCCGGCAAGACCACCACGATCCGGATGATCATGAACATCATCCTGCCGGACGACGGGAAGATCGCGTTGTTTGGCGGGGAGGCGCCGGGGCAGCACCTGACGCCCCGAATCGGGTACCTGCCGGAAGAACGTGGGCTCTACAAGAAGATGCACGTGGACGATCTCCTCGTCTTCCTCGCGCAGATCAAAGGTCTCGACCGGACGACGGCCAGGCGCCGCGCCGGGGAGTGGCTCGATCGGTTGGAGCTCGCCGGCTGGGCCCGCAAGAAGGTGGACGATCTCTCCAAGGGCATGCAGCAAAAAGTGCAGTTCATCGCGACGATGCTGCACGAGCCGGAATTCCTGATCCTCGATGAGCCGTTCTCCGGGCTCGATCCCGTCAACAGCCAGATCATGAAGGACATCGTCGTGGACCTCGCGCGCGGCGAGACGACGATTCTCTTCTCGACCCACATCATGGAGCAGGCGGAGCGACTCTGTGACTCGGTGTGCATCATCGCCCGAGGACGGATCGTAGTGAACGGCCGCCTCGCGGACGTCAAACGGGAGCACGGCGGGCGGAACGTGATCGTTGCCGTGGAGCAGGGCGGCTCGGTGGTCGATCGCGTGCTCAACGATCGAGCGCTCGTGGCGAACACCAACAACTCCGGGAACTACGCGGAGATCGAGCTCGCGGACGGCGCGGACCCGCAGGATCTCCTCAAGGGGCTGATCCAGGCCGGCGCGCGCGTCACGAAGTTCGAGCTCGCCGAGCCGACGCTCAACCAGATCTTCATCGACAAGGTGGGTGGTCAGGCCGCTCCCGGTCGGCCGGAGGAGGTGCACGCCCATGCGTAAGATCTTCGTCGTCGTCCGACGCGAGTTCGTCGAGCGGGTGCGGTCGCGCTGGTTCATCATCGGGACGGTCCTCGGGCCCCTCCTGATGCTCGGTTTTCTGGTCCTGCCGATCCTGCTCTCGGGGCACGGCGGCTCGCGCACCGTCGTCGTGCTCGATGCGACCAGGTCGGGGTTCGGCAACCGCGTGGCCGCCGCGATCGATCAGACCCACTCGGCGAAGGCCACGGATCTGGCGGTGCCACCGGCACACCTCGATGCCGCCGCGGACTCGCTCGCCGGCGTGGTGGGTGCCAAGCACATCGACGGCTTTCTGATTCTGACCGACTCCGTGCTGGCGGACGGCAAGGCCGAGTATCGGGGGACGAACGTCTCATCGATGAGCGACATGCGGACGCTCGAACGAACGCTCCGCTCGACCGTCTTTGCCGAGCGGCTGCGGGAGGCCGGCGTCGATCCCTCGGTTGTGGGAAAGGCGCAGATTCCGGTGAGCCTTCAGACATCGAAGATCACGAAGGGCAAGGTGACCGGCGAGTCGGGCGAGTCGGCGTTCGTGCTCGCATACTTCAGCTGGCTCCTGCTCTACATGGCGATTCTCCTCTACGGGATTCAGGTCATGGGTTCCGTGGTCGAGGAGAAGACGTCGCGTGTGGTCGAGGTGCTGGTCTCGAGTCTTCGTCCCTTCGAGCTGCTCTCGGGGAAGATCATCGGGGTCGGAGCGGTGGGGCTCTTCCAGCTCGGGATCTGGCTCGGCTTCGGGAAGCTCGCCCTCGACAAGCGCGCGGAAATCGCGTCGATGGTGACGCAGAATGGCGCGCAGGCGATGGCCGGATTCTCGCTCCCGCCGGTGCCGATCACCACGATCGTCGTACTGCTCTCGTATTTCGTGCTCGTGTACTTCTTGTATG
>DATFMZ010000092.1:0-2801 GCA_035266665.1 Gemmatimonadales bacterium
GATCGGGCGTCACCCCGAAGAGCGCCTGCGCACCGCCGGGATGGACCCGAAAACCCGTCATCACTTCATCGAAGATGAGGAGCGCGTTGGCCTCGGTGGTGATGCGGCGCAGCCCCTCGAGAAACCCGGGCGCGGGCGGCACGACCCCCATGTTGCCCGCCACCGGCTCCACGATCACCGCGGCGATCGCATCGCGGTGCGCGGCGAACAGATCCTCGACCGCCGCGAGGTCGTTGTATGGGGCCACCAACGTGTCCGCAACCGCGCCCGCGGGCACGCCCGGCGAATCGGGCAGTCCGAGCGTCGCGACGCCCGAACCCGCCTTGACCAGAAACGCGTCGGCATGCCCGTGGTAGCAGCCCTCGAACTTGATGATCTTCGAGCGACCGGTGAACGCGCGCGCGACGCGGAGCGCGCTCATCGTCGCCTCGGTGCCCGAGTTGACGAAGCGCAGGAGCTCCATCGCGGGCACGAAGCGCTGCACGAGCCGCGCGAGGTCGAGCTCGAGCGGCGTCGGCGCGCCGAAACTCGTCCCCTTGGCGGCGGTCTCGGTGATGGCGTTCACCACCGCGGGATGCGCGTGTCCGAGAATCAGCGGGCCCCAGGAGAGCGTGTAGTCCACGTAGCGCCGGCCGTCTACGTCCTCGAGCGTCGCCCCCGCGCCGCGCGCAATGAACAGCGGCTCGCCACCTACCGCGCGAAACGCGCGCACGGGCGAATCCACGCCGCCGGGGAGGAGGGCTTGGGCCTCGCGAAAGAGCGCCGCCGAGCGGCTCGTCGTTTCCGTCGTCATGCCGCCACCGCCGCTTTCGCCGTGCCGAGAATGCGGTCCGCGGCGGCGCGGCCCTGGGTGATGCAGTCCGGAAGGCCGACGCCACGATACGCGGCACCCGCGAGGGCTATGCCCGGAAGCTGCACGACGTGATGCTCGATCCGATCGAGCCGCGCACGGTGCCCAACGTGATACTGCGGAAGCCCGCGCGGCCACCGGAAGACGCGGGCGATCGACGGCTCCGCGGTGATGCCGGATACTCGGCGGAGCTCGCCCTGGACGACGTCGAGCAGCGCCGCGTCGTCCTGCGCGACGATCGCTTCCTGACCCGCGCGGCCGAGGAAATAGCGCACGAGCACCTGGCCGTCGGGCACGCGGTCGGGAAACTTGTTCGACGTCCACGTGCACGCGACCACCGGTCCGCCCTCGGCGCGCGGCGACACGTAGCCGTAGCCGTCGAACGGCCGCGGCACGCGATCCGCGGGAAAGGCGAGCGACACCGTGGCGCTGGTGACGTACGGAATCGCGTCGAGCTCATCCGCGATCGCGCCATGCAGCGGCCGCAGGAGCGTTGCGCTCGCGTAGGCCGGCGTCGCCAGAATCACGCGTTCGGCGTGGAGCGTGCCGCCCCCCTCGATCGCGAGCTGATAGCCGTTGGCCGTGCGCTCCATCGCCGCGACGCGCACGCCCGTGCGGACCGTGCCCTCCGGAAGATGGCGCACCGCCGCGTCGACGATGTCGGCGAGACCGCCGGCGGTGGTGACGAACCCCGGACCCGAGGGGCGCTTCGAGCGCTTGGCGACCCGGCTCCGCATCATGGACCGGACGATGCTCCCGTGGTCGCGCTCGAGCTGCACGAGCTGCGGGAAGGTGGCCGACAGGCTGAGCCGCTCTCCGTCGCCGGCGAAGATGCCCGAGAGGAGCGGCTCGACGAGCCAATCGTAGGCTTCGCGCCCGAATCGCCGCGTCACGAACTCCGCGATGCTCTCGTCGTCTGGGGTCGCGCGCGGGACGAACATCTCGAGTCCCGCGCGGATCCGCCCCAGGGGCGAGAGGAGGCCCGTCGTGAGGAGCGGACCGATCTTCGACGGCACGAGGCCGGAGAGGCCCTCAGGAAGCCGGTGCATCCGTCCACGGCGCTGGATGTACGTGCGGCGGAACGCGGGATTGGTGCCGCGCACGCGTTCGTCGAGGCCGAGCTCGTGACAGAGCGACATCCCGCCAGGTTTCATCGCGAGGAAGCAGTCGGGACCGCCCTCGATGACGAGACCGTCCACCCGGTCGGTCGTGATCTTGCCGCCCGGACGATCCTCGGCCTCGAGGAGCCGCACCTCGCCGGGCGCCAGCGTCTCGGAGAGCCTGAGCGCCGCGGCGAGACCGGTGATGCCGCCGCCGACGACCGCGACCCGCACGCGCTCGCTCACAGCCACCCCTGCGCTGTCGCGGTCTCGCGCACGATCCGCGCGAGGTCGGCGATCATGAGCGGGTGGTCGTTCACCATGTCGATCCGCTCGAGCCGGACCCCGAGCTCGCGCGCGCGCTCCTGGAACTCGACGTCCACGTCGTAGAGCACCTCGACGTGCTCGCAGGTGAATCCGATCGGTGCGATGACCATGCCCGTGTGCCCTTCCGCCGCAAGCTCCGCGATCACGTCACCCGCGTCGGGACCGAGCCAGGGATCCTTGGTCATCGCCGCCGACTGAAACGCGAACCAGTGGGTCCGCTCGCCGAGCCGCTCGAGCACCGCGTGCATCGTGGCCTCGAGCTGTTCGGGGTACGGATCACCCCATTCGAGGATGCGTTGCGGCAGGCTGTGCGCGGAGAAGATCACGGGCACGCGCTCGCGCGCATCGGCCGGGAAACGGCCGATCGCGCCGCGCACCCGGTCGGTGAGGGCGTCGATGAACCCCGGCAGCAGGTGCCACTCACGGATCGGTGCGATCTCGACCTCGCTCTTGGCCTCCGCGACTTCCTTGTAGTACACCTCGATGCTCATCCGCGAGTAGTGCGGCGCCATCACGAGGCCCAC
>DATFMZ010000093.1:0-22543 GCA_035266665.1 Gemmatimonadales bacterium
CATCCTCGACGAGCTGGTTGGCGTCGGCCTCCGCCTTGGCACGCGACTTCGGCCGGGAGAAGTCGAGCAGGCCGTCCACGATCGACTTGCAGCGCTCGACCTCCGAATCGACGATGCCGAGATACTCGCGGAAGTTCTGGCGCACCGCGGGCGCGAGGGACGGCAGGCGGCCGGTCAGCGCCTCGATGCAGGCGCCGATCGTGGCGAGCGGGTTGTTCATCTCGTGCATGACGCCCGCGGCGAGCTGTCCAATGGCCGCGAGCTTCTCGGTCTGCGAGACCTGCTGTTGGACGAGGCGCCCCTGGGTGATGTCCTCGCCGATCGTGATGACGTGCGTGACCTCGTCCCCTTCGACGCGCATCGGGATCTTCGTGATCCGGTAATAGTGCGGCTCCCCGCCGGTGTGCGTCGCGACCTCGACTTCCTCGATCCGCCCGGTCTTGAAGACCTGATCGAACTCCTGCTGCAGGAGATCGCGCGGCTGGCGGTGCAGGATCTCGAAGACCGTCCGGCCGAGCACGTCGTCGCGCGAGATGCCCTGGGTCCCGGTCTCGCGTTTGCGGTTCCACGCCTGGATGCGGTATTCGCGGTCGATCACGTAGAGACCGACGGGCAGCGAATCGATGATCCGCGCGGTGAACCGCCGCTGCGCATCGATCTCCCGGGTGCGGAGCGCGACCTCGGTGGCGAGGTCTTCCGACAGCTCGATCGACGAGAGGAGCGGTGCCAGGAAGTTGGCGATCGTCACGACGGTTTGTCGCTGGAGGGCGGCGGCCGGGCCCTCCGGCACGGTGCAGCCGAGGAGGCCGAGATGCTCGCCGTCGTGGATGAGCGGAACCCGTACCCGCGGGTTGCGGGTGGTCCACTCGGGAGACTCGCCGCGTGTGACCCACGCCGCCACGTCGCGCGCGTGCTCCGGCTCCGGGCGGTCGGGAACGGGCTGAACCACACGAAATCCGCCGCCCGTGGGCGTGCGAAGCCAGATGCCGCAGTCGAGCGCGCCGAGGCGTCGCTCGATCACGCCGGCGACCCCCGCGAGCGCCTCGTCGATGCTCAGGCCCGCGCCCAGAAAGTGCGCGACCTCGCCGAGCGCTTCGAGGGCGGCGCCGGAGCTCAGGTCGTTGGGAACAGCCGGTTTCGGCTCAGACATGCGTGCGGCAGAATGTCGCGCGGGTCGCCCGATCGTGCAACCGGGGCGGCCGGGCGGATGACGCGCGAAACGGGGAGCAGACCAGTCCCTTATATTTCACGGACACGAAACGCGATCCTTGCGAGTGTGCAAACCATCCGGAGGTCCGAACATATGGCACACGAACTCCCGAAACTCCCCTATGCCTTCGACGCGCTCGAGCCGACGATCGACGCGCGCACGATGGAGATTCACCACGACAAGCACCATGGCGGTTACGTCAAGAAGTTGAACGCCGCGCTGGAGAAGCACCCCGACCTGCAGAAGAAGAGCGTGGAAGATCTGCTGCGCGGGATCTCCTCCGTGCCGGAAGATATCCGAACGGCCGTCCGCAACAACGGCGGTGGGCACGCGAACCACAGTCTCTTCTGGCAGATCATGGCACCCAAGGCGGGCGGCGATCCGTCCGGCGCGCTCGCCGACGCCATCAAGGGGGGGTTCGGCGGATTCGACAAGTTCAAGGAGAGCTTCTCGAACGCGGCGGCGACCCGGTTCGGCAGCGGCTGGGCGTGGCTCACCGTGCACAACAAGAAGCTCGGGATCGAGAGCACGGCGAACCAGGACAGCCCCTATATGGAAGGAAAGACGCCCATCCTGGGGCTCGACGTCTGGGAACACGCGTACTACCTGCACTACCAGAATCGCCGGCCGGACTACATCGCGGCCTGGTGGAACGTGGTCAATTGGCCGGAAGTGGCGAAGCGGTTCGATGCGGCGATGAAGTAACGGGCGGAAACGGGCGGTAACAGGCGGTCATGGGCGGTCATGGGCGGTAACAGGCGGTCAGAGGCAGTCGAAATGCACGACGGGCGGTAATGGCCTGGCCACTACCGCCCGCTTCCGCCTGTTTCCGCCTGTGACCGCCTGTTTCCGCCCGGAAGGGCGCGGTGCGAAGGGGAAAATGGAGCGGACGGGATTCGAACCCGTGACCCCCTGCTTGCAAAGCAGGTGCTCTCCCAGCTGAGCTACCGCCCCGAGGGGGGTGAAGTATAACCGGTCCGGTTACTGTGCGGCGCGCGCGATGACGCCGTAGGAGCGCAGCGCCAACACACCGCTGGCGAGATCACCCACGACATAGATCTTGTCGCCCGCTTTCGCGGGGAAGTCCGCCGGCACCCCGGTGAGCTTCACCGTGTCAGCACCCGCGAGCCACCATGCCCCGTCACGTGAGAGGAGCGTCCCCACGTGCGGCTGCTCCCCACCCACCTCGAGCAGTGTGTAGGCGTGCACCGCGATCGCCATGGGCGGCGGTGGCGGCGCCGCGCGGCCGAGGTGGCCGGTGATCCGCACCTTTGCGCCCGAGAGCTCCCCAATCTCCTTGGCGAGCGGTCCGGTGACGACGTACCGTCCGGCATCCGTCTCGATCACGCTACGCACCATCGGCACGCTCCCGACGGAGCGAACCGTACCCTCGACGGTGGTGTCCCCAGGCTGGGTGACGGGGCTGATGACCGGCGTGGCGCCGGCAGCGGGAGCGGCCGGAGCGGTGGTGCTCTCCGCCGGCGCGCCCCGAGGCGCGCCGGTGGTCTCGGCGGCCGCGCTTTCGGCTTGGGCCGCGATCGCCGCGGCCGTATCGGCCTGAAGCGCATTCGCGCCGGGTTGCGGCGCGGGGTGGCACGCCGTGCCCGCGACCGCCAGCAACAAGATCATCCCTCCGGAGCGGGTCATTTGGTCCTCACGATCCAGAACTGCGGCGCCATCGTCGTCGAGAGCGTTCCCCCGCCCCCGTTTCGCGCCTTGATGGCGAGCGCCGATCGCGGCCCAGACGACGTGAGGAGCGTATACGCGTTGCTCCCATCGCGCACGCTGCGCGACTGGCTGAATGCGCCCCACGACTCCTGCACCGGGAGCAGCTGACAACTCGTGTCGCAGGTCGTCGAGCCGTAGCCCGACGGCCCGAAGATGTTCGCCAGATTCCAGCTCGTCATCTGGAGCTCGGGTGCGATCCCCGGCACACTGTCGTCCACCCAGAGCATCGCGCTCCACTGGGAGAAGACACTGTCGAAGCCCGAGGACGTGAGACCGAGCAGAGCCGACCAATTCGCGCGTCCCGCCAACGTCGGGTTGCCGTCAATGACGTCGTGCTGCAGGCCTTTCTCGCCACCCACGGAGCCGGTGTAACCCGGGCCAGATCGGTCGGTGATGTACTTCTCGAACGAATATGCCGCGCCATAGAACGCGAAGTTGAAGCAGGCGAGGGTGGTGCTGGTGCTCGCGTAGAGACTGCACTGCTCCGGCGCGTTCGCGTTCTTGCCGGGTGCCGTGTACTTGGACCCGTAGTACGCGGCGAGCAGATCGAATCCCTGGCCGTACCAGCGCGCGCCCTGTCCGGTGTGCGCCGTCGCCCATCCATAGTTGCTCCCCGAGGTGTTGCCCAGCACGTCGTCTCCCACGGCGTTCTGCGCGAACATCGCTTGGCCTTCCGCCTCCCACGCATTCATCGGCACGTTGGACCCGTGGATGATGATGCGCCGTGACTCCTGAATGTCGTGCGTGAATTCATGGGCGATGAGCGACGGCATCTGGTACACGACCGCGGCCTTGCTCCGCGCTCCGGTGTTCGACGCGTTATTCGGATCGGGGACCTGCCCGTAGAAAATTTCGCCCGAATCGCTCGACGCGCAGTCCACCGGCGAGAAGAGATCCCCACCGAACACGAATCCCGCGACACTGCCTCCCATTTCCTTGTTCACCGCAATCGTGAGCACGATGATGATGCGGCCGTTGCCGTCGATGTCGCTCGGTGCGCCGAAGTACGACGTGTCCGTCGCATAGATCTTGGTGTCGAACGTGTCGCTGTAGGCCTGGATATCCGCATCCGTCAACGAATCCACGGTATTCGGATTTCCGGTATCGGACACCCAGATGCCGGACGCGCCGACCGCCTTCACGACAGTGAGAATCTTGGTGTAGTTGGTGCACGCATTCGAACCGAAGGTCGGCACGCGGATCGTCATGGTGTCTCCGACGCTGGGAACGCCGGCAAGCGTTCCCGTCGGGGCCCCAGCGAGCGTGGGCGCGGCAGCGACGTCGCGGCGGGGCATCGGGAGCGTCGGAAGGTACGTCCGCTCGAAGTTCCGGATCACGGCCTCAGACCGATATTGCCGTCGCCAGTTCCGCTCGACCTCCTGCTCGAGCGCAGACTGCACCAGCGGCGCCTTCGCGCCCGACGACGACGTCATCGGCAGGGCCATCGGGGACGTGGGAGCCGCGAGCGGCGCCGGGCCGAGCCCACCGCTCGCCGTCAGCGTGAAGGCGTTCAGCGTCGCCGGTGATTCCGTCGCCGCGCCGACGCCGATCAGATACTGGTCTCCGCCCGTGGTGCTCGGCGCGAACTGGAAGCAGAAGTTGGCCGGGCTCTGTACGATCTGCTGCTGGCCGACGCTCAGTGTCGTGTAGGATGCCGGCTTCAACGGCTTGGAGAAGGGGTTCGCGTTGGACAGGCCGACAGACGCCTGGACGGTGACGGTACGCGCGGGGAGACAGTCGTACGTCGGGACGGAGATGGTGAGCATGGTGTCGGACGCGGACATGACCGTCGCGACGACGCCGTCCACGGTGACCTTGTCGTTCGCGGCAACCGAATCGAAACCGGTCCCGATGATCGTCGCCGTCCCGTTCTCCGTGAGCGTATCGGGCGTCACGCTCGTCACCGAAACGGGCCCCGCCGCAATCGCCGTAGCCGCGAACGTCTGCGTCAGCGCGCTCGCCGCACCGGCCGTCGCCTTGAGCGACTGCGTGCCGGCGGGTCCCAACGTCCACTGCGTGGCCGCGAGCCCGGTGGCGCCCGTGCTCGCGCCGATCGGACTGATCGACCCGCCGCCGCTCACGACGCTGAACGAGACCGGCACGCCGTTCACGGGCGCGCCGAGGCTGTCGGTCACCTTGACCACCACCGAGTCCGCGACCGCCGTCCCCTCGAGCGCCGACTGGCCGTCACCCTTCACCTTGGTGAGCTGCGCCGCGAGCTGCGTGACCGTGACCGCCGCCGAGGCACTCGCCGAACCCGACGTCGCCGTGACGTGCGCGGTGCCGTTCGCGACCGACGTGATCACTCCGGACGCGTTGACGGTGGCCACGGAGGCGTTGTCAGACGCCCAGGTCACCGCGGCGCCCGAGATGGTCTGGCCGCTTTTGTCCTTGACGGTCGCGGTCAGCGTGTGGGTGGCGCCCACCGCACCAAGCGTGACCGACACCTCGCTCAGCACGATGGTCGACGGCGTGGGGGGCGAGGTGCTCCCGCAGGCCGCGAGGAGTGCGAGCGAGGCGGTGGCGGCGGAGGCGGCAATCAGACGGCGCATGATGACTCCACGGACCGAGATGTCCGAGCAGGGGCGAGCACGATGATCCGCTAACCTAGCCATCAGCGGATCGCTCAAGCAAGCAGTGGATTAATTCCGCCGAACGGTACCCGCCGTCGGTGACTCACTTCACACGCCGGTCCCGGCGGATAGTCGTCTGGAAGAGCCGGAAGACGCGCGAATACTCGTCCTGCCAGCTCGAGGTCTCGGTGAATCCGTGCCGCTCGACCGGGTAGAACTGGACGCTCCACCCGTCCTTGCCCAGCTCGATGAGGCGTTGAATCAGGCGAGCGGTGTCATAGAACAGGACGTTGTCGTCCACCAGCCCGTGGCAGATGAGGAGCCGGCCCTGGAGTCCCGCCGCATGATAGATCGGCGAGGACCGGACATATGCCACGGAATCGTCCTGCGGGTCGTTCAGAATGGCCGACGTGTACGGATCGTTGTACTCCGACCAATCAGACACCGGTCGGAGCGCCGCACCCGCCGCGAAGATGCCGGGCTTGGTGAACATCGCCATCAACGTCGTGAACCCGCCGTAGCTCCCACCGTAGATGCCGATGCGCGTCGAGTCGATCCCCATCGTGTGCACGAGCCAGTGGGCCGCGTCCACCTGGTCGTCGAGATCGCGCCCGCCCATATGGCGGTAGATCGCCGTCCGCCAATCGCGCCCGTGCCCGGCGCTCCCCCGGTAGTCGACGTCGAGCACCGTGTACCCGTGCGCGGCGAGGAGATTGTCGAACATGTATTCGCGCGAATAGTCCGACCACCAATCGTCGACTTCCTGGAGATACCCGGCGCCGTGTACGAAGATGACCGCCGGCCGGTGCCCCGCCGCCTCGAGCGAATCGGTGGGACGAAAGAGACGCGCCGGGACCTGGACACCGTCGCTCGCCGGGATCATGACGATCTCGGGCACTACCCACGGATACGACCGCCAGGCGGCCGTAGTGCTCTCGGTCACCTTGCGCATCGCGGCGCCCGGGACGTCACGCTGCACGTACAGCTCGGGGGGATGGTTCGCCACCGAATGCGAGACGGCGAGCCACCGGCCGTCGGGCGAGACCGCGACGTCCTGGCGACCTTTTGCCGACGTGACGCGGGTGATCGCACCGCCACGGGCAGGCACGGTGTAGAAATGCACGTCCGCGAACCCGTCCTTGTTGGCCGTCAGATACCAGGTCCGGCCGTCGGGCGCGAGCGCGGCGGCGAGCACTTCCCCGCGGCCCGACGTGACGGGCACCACGTCGCCACCGGCCGCGGGAACCTCGTAGAGCTGTGCCCAGCCGCTGCGCTCGGAACCGAAGTAGACGGTCTCGCCGTCCCGGAGAAACCCGCCCCGCTCGACGATCGCCGGACCCGGAAATCCGATCCAGGCATCGTCGTGGTCGTGCGCCACGGTGCGCGTCGCGAGATCGGGAAGATCCACGACCGTCCACCAGCGGTCCTTGTGATCGCGGCTCTCGATCCGGAGCAGTGCGTGGCGCGCGTCGGACGACACTGCCATCCCCTGCACATCGCTCGGCCGCCCAGCCACGCTGTCCCCCACGAAGGTGACGGCACCGGTCCGGACGTCGAGCACCGCCGCCCTGCTCGTCCCCTGCGCGTCGCCGACCTTGGTGCGCCCCTTGTACGTATGCTCGTAGCCGTCGGCGGTGATCCAGATCGCGATGTCGGTCGAGCGAGCGTCCTTGGCGGCGTACCGCACCGTGAGGAGGACGTCCTCGCCGTCCGGTGACACCTCCATGTCGCTCACGTGCGCGTGCGCACCCGGGTAGAACGGGGTGGGCCGCGTGGTGTCGGGTTGCGCGTGCTCACGCCCCCACGGCTGCTTGGTATATCGGCCGCTCTTGATGAAGTCGAAGAGACGGTGTTGCTCGGCGGCGAGACGCGCGCGCTGCGGCGAGGCCGCGGCGGTGTCACCCGGTGCCGTGCCCGAACGGATGTCGGTGAGCTGCCGGAGCGCTGCCGTGCTGAGATCGAGCGCGTAGGCGTTCCCGCCCCGCTCGAAGAACACCTTGCCGCCGTCCGCGGACCACTGCGGATGGCTCTCGCGGTCGGGCGTCCACGTGAGGCGTCGCGTGCCGTGCTTACTCCAGAGCACGAGGTCCCCGTCGAGTGCGAAGACCGCTCGCGTGCGATCGGGAGACCAGGCCGCGTCGCCGGCCACGATCGTGTCCGCGTTCGCCGTGGCCAGCCGTTCCGGTGTTCCCCCACTCGGCGTCACGCGATAGGCCACCTCCGCGGTGTCCACGCCCGGCTGCTTCCAGCGGAAGTAGATCCACTTCCCGTCGGGCGACCAGCTGAACGGTTCCCCACCCCGCAGGGCGTGCGGCGCCGTGCCGTAGAGCTCCGGGCCACGCATGATGTTGCGCACGGTGAGATCGAAGGTCTGGGCGCGGACTGGCGCGGCGAGACTCACGCTTGCCCCAATGACCAGCAGGAAACCGATCTGCTTCACGAAGCGACTCCGGTTGTGGATTGCGAGAAAAGATGGGAGCGGCCGTGGAGCTTGCGCCGCGACCGAGCGCCGCACGCCGTCTACGGATCTTGCGACGCGGTGATGTGATAGCCCGCCGGCCCGCGCTCGACGAACGTCCCCGACGCGGCGTCGAGCACCGTTCCGGTATAGGCCGAGGGCGTGCGCGTGTCCGAGACGGTGAGCGAGAAGATCGCACCGCTCCGCAGCGGGCCCGTGACGATCCCGCTCACCTCCGTATCCGCGACGGACACCAGGAAGATCCGGCACCCGGTACAGAGCGCCGTGCCCCCGCCAATCGTCTGCGGTGCGGATGTCGCCACACGGAAAGCGATGGCGCCGTCGTCAGCGTTGGGTGTGTGGAGCGTGAAGGTCAGATCGCCGGCCACGGGACCACTGGCACACGAGGCCAACGAGGCCGCCAGACCGAGGCCGAGCAGGACGCGCAGGCCAGTCATGGGCGTTTCCTCAACGCACTCGCGAGCCGCGCGGCCTGCGCCGCGCTCACCGGCGCGCCCGTTGCCTGGACCCACGCCAGAAAGTCCCCCACGTCGGCACGCCCGTTCCGATTGCCGAGGAGGTCGAGATAGCGGACGTCGTCGTCGGGAAGGGGTGGCCCGGTCCCGACCACCGCGTTCACCACGGCGTCGGTCGCGAGCGTCGGCGCCACCACGTCCAGGGTCAGTGGAAAATCGAGGTGCTGGAGTCCCGACGTCACCCGGACGGAGAGCGTGTACTCACCGGTGGCCGATGGGAGTCCGCCGATGATGCCGGTTTGCGTGAACGTGACGCCGGGCGGCACGGCACCGCCGCCGATGGTCCAGAGGTATACCCCGCGACCGCCGGTCACCGTCACCGGGCGCTGCACGTTGCGGCCCATCACGAGGGTGTCGGGGCCGCGCGCCGAGTCGGGCACCACGAGCGAATCGACGAAGTGCGCGACCATCGTGTACGGCCGGCGGACGGTGAGGATCAGCGGATTCCCGATGGCGATCGAGTCGCCGGTCCAGCCGTCGAAGACCTGGCGGCCCGTGGCGGTAGCGGTGATGGTATCCACCGTGCCGCTGGTCACGAACGTGCCCGTGTCCAGGGCGATCGCGGGTTGGCTGCGCAGATTCCCCGCGCCCACGACCGATGCCGTCACGCGATACTCGGCATGCACGCTGGCGATGAGCGTGTCGGGCGGCGGCGACGGCAGCGCGTGCACGCGCGAGAGGCCGTCCGACCACTGCAGGAACGTGAACCGGCTCCGGCCGCTATCCCCCGTCTGGACGCTGTCGATCGCCACCGTGTGCGAACGATCGTTGAGGAGCACGTCGTAGAAGCGGTGGTACGGCACACTGTCCACGCTCACGAACGCGTTCATGTCCGAGGCGGCGATGAGGGTGGCGTGATTGAAGAGGATCGAGGCCGATATCGCGCCGCCGGGACTCACCTGCGTGATGTCACTCACGGTGACGTAGCTCGGGTTCCCCGAGTTGTCGGCACTCGACGGTGTCGTGGCGAAGCCGAACTCCGTGCTGTTGGTGGAGCCCGGATAGGGATCGCCGGCATCGCCCCGGTTCGTCAGGCTCGCACCCGGGAGGTCCAGCTGCGCGAGACCGTCGGCCTGCTCCAGACGCAGAGCGTGCGGGCTGAGCGCGTTCACGATGTTGGCGGGCTCACGCTGGCGCATGAGCACGGAATCCACGTGCCAGACGAGGAGCCCCGGGGCGTAGAGGTAGACGTCCGACCCCAGCTGCTGGCGATTCTCGAGGAGGAAGTACTCGTTGGTGTTGGCGATCGGCAGCACGAGCGCGGTGTCGCTGAGCTCGGCCGGCGAGAGGACGACCGACGTGTCCCGCGTGATCGGCACCTCCGTGACCCAGCCCAGCGTGGCGCGCGACCACGCCGACATGTAGGCAGGCCGAGTGGGCGTCCGCTCACCACCCGACGCCATCAGTCCCCATCGCCCGATGCCGGAGGTGCCCTGGGGCCCGGTGTCGTAGAGATCGGGCAATCCGAAGAGATGCCCGGTCTCGTGCGCGACGACGCCCATCGCCTGCGGCTGGTTCGGCGTGCAGCCGTTGTCGCCCCCCTGCGCCCCCTGGATGATGTAGTCGCGGATCTTGATGTACCCGCCGTTGGCGGCGGGATCGTTGGTCTGCAGGTCGTGGCCCGTCCAGCCCGAATACGTGTAGCGGTGCGCCCAGATGTTGTTGGAGACCCCCGGCGTTACGAGCTGGCACTCGCTGCCGACCTCGGGATCGAGCAGGACGAGGGCGTCGACGTAGCCGTCGTCGTCCCCCGAATTCGGGATGCCGTCGGGCCCGTCGTTGTCGAATTGCCCGAAATTGACGTTCGCATCCTCGGCGGCGACGATATCCTCGATCAGGCGCGGCACGCCGCTCACCGAGCAGAGACCGTCGCAGCCGGCCGGCCCCTCGTACAGCGTATCGGCGCCCGGTACCCGCTTCCACGGATACACCGTGCCGTTCACGCGGAGACTGTCGTGGGACAACTCGCGATAGTACGACGTGACCGAATACGGCGGTGCGATCTGCGTTCCGTACAGACGCTTCACGATGGTGCTCCACGACACCGCGCTGGTGAGCGTCGTGGAATCGGTGTTGGCATAGAGAATCAGGAACGCCGGCACGTTGAGATCGCCGTGCAGGATGCCCCCGGCGGGCTGGCTCGCGGTCGGCGCGGCGGAGAGCCCGGGCATGAGCGCACTCGCACGCCATGCGTCGCGCCGGGCGGCGACGGCATGTGCGCGCACGATCCAGCCGTTTTGCAGCGAAAATTCGAAGGCGCGCGGATGCAGTGACTTCATCGCGTAGTAGCCGGCGGGCGGGCGGGCACCGCCGTGCGCGAGCCCGAGCGCGGTGACGTCGTCCGTCTGCGCGTGCGCCACGCCGGCGGCCAGGCCGAGCGCCGCCGCCGCGATCAGGGCACGGTACCGCCTAGAACCGGATCGCGTGGACCACCACCGCGCTCGTCACACCGAGCGCCGCACCGCCGACCACGTCCGAAGGAAAGTGCTTACCCGCGGCCACGCGCATGACGCCCACGGCCGCGGCCGCCCCGAGCATCACCCAGCGCGCGACCCGGCCGGCGTGGTGATCCCCGCCCAGATCGAGGCGCGCCAGGAAGTAGCTCGTCGCCACCGCAAAGGCCGCCGTCGTGTGGCCGGAGGGGAACGACCACCGGTTCTCCGGGTCCGATTGAGCCGCCGCGGCCTGATCCGTGTAGAAGACGGGTCGTTTCCGATTGACGACCACCTTGAGGATCTCGGCCGTGGCGACGGCCCAGGAGGCGGCCTGCGCGGCCGCCACCGCGTGGCGGAACCCGTCCGGGCCCCGGCGCCAGAGATCCCAGGCGAGGAAGCCCGTCATGCCGACCAGGAGACCCGTGCTGGCATTACTCCAGCCGGTCTCGACGGGGTGGATGGCCCACCGGTCGAACCCGGGGACGGTGTTGGGGTCGCATGGCGCGCAGGTCGACGCGGGCCCGTCCAGGTGGAATACCGACGGGGCCAGGTAGACCGCTCCGGCCGCCGCGATGGACACCACGTCGAACGGGGTGACGAGTGGCTGGGGGCTCGGTGCAACAGCCTGCGGCGCCTGAGATTGCGCGGCGAGCGGCGGAACGACTGCTAAAACCGTGCCTAGCAGGAAGATGGCTGCTCGGCGAAAACCCTTGTGCGGACGGCCTGCGATCGGTAAAATCGTAGGGTTCGCGGGGGGAAGCTCCCGGGGTTGGGGCACGCTCACATTTGCCTGTCTTGAGGGTTCGTGGATACACAGACACTCCAGCACGTCGCGCTGTTCGACAAATGTAAGAACTTCACGAAGGCGCGCGAGGTCCAGGCGTCGGGGCTGTATCCGTACTTCAAGCCGATCTCGAAGGCGGAAGACACCGTCGTGGTCATCGAGGGCCACGAGAAGGTGATGATGGGGTCGAACAACTATCTCGGCCTCACCCACCACCCCCGCGTCCTCGAGGCCGCGAAGCGTGCCCTCGACCGCTATGGCTCCGGCTGCACCGGGAGCCGGTTCCTGAACGGGACGCTCGATCTGCACGAGGCCCTCGAGGCCCGGCTGGCCGAGTTCTTCGGCAAGGAACAGGCCCTCGTCTTCTCGACGGGCTACAGCGCCAACCTCGGCCTGATCTCGTGCCTGATCGGGCGCGGGGACGTCGTGCTGCTCGACAAGCTCGACCACGCGTCGATCGTCGATGGCGCCAAGATGGCCTTCGGCGAGACCGAGCGGTTCAACCACAACAACACCGAACAGCTCGAGCGCCTGCTGCAGAAGCACTGCAGCAAGGGCAAGATGATCGTCGTGGACGGCGTGTTCTCCATGGAGGGGAACATCGCCAACGTGCCGGAGCTGGTCCGACTGGCCCAGAAGTACGGCGCCGCCCTCGCGCTCGACGACGCGCATTCGACGGGCGTCCTCGGCCCCCGGGGTGACGGGACGGCCGCGCACTTCGGCATGACCGACGACGTCGACCTGGTGGTCGGCACGTTCTCGAAGTCCCTCGCGTCGATCGGCGGCTTCGTCGCCGGCAGCGAGAGCGTCATTCATTACCTCAAGCACCACTCGCGGCCGCTCATCTTCACCGCCGCCCTGCCGCCGTCCAACTCGGCGGGCGTGCTGGCGGCCCTCGACGTGATGATCGACGAGCCCGAGCGCCGCGAGCGGCTGTGGCAGAACACCAAGCGCCTGCACGAGGGCTTCCGCTCGCTCGGCTTCGACATCGGCTCCACGCAGACGCCCATCGTGCCCGTGCTCATCGGCACGATCGAGAAGACCTTCATGTTCTGGCGTCGCCTGTTCGACGCCGGCGTCTTCACCAATCCGGTGGTTCCGCCCGCCGTGCCGCCCGATGCCTGCCGGCTCCGCACGAGCCTCATGGCGACCCACACGCCCGATCAGATCGATTTCGCGCTCGAACAGTTCGCGCGGCTCGGGAAGGAGATGGGGGTCGTTTGACGGCGCCGGTGGTCGTGCGGCCGGTCGCGTCGGCCGCCGACCTCGAACGCTTCATCGCCCTGCCGTACACGTTGCACCGGGGGGACCCCCAATGGGTCCCTCCGTTGCGTATGGACATCCGGACCATGCTCCGGAAGGACAAGAATCCCTTCTTCCATCACGCGGAGGCCGAGTATTTCCTGGCCGAGCGGCCCCGTGGCGCAAAGTCCGAGGTCGTCGGTCGGATCGCGGCAATCCACAACCGCGCGCACAACGCCTTTCACGAGGACACGGTCGGATTCTTCGGCTTCTTCGAGTGCATCGACGACCAGACCGTTGCCGACGCACTGTTCGAGGCTGCCGGAGGCTGGCTCCGCGGGAAGGGCCTCACGATCATGCGCGGGCCGGCGTCGTTCTCGACCAACGATGAATGCGGCCTCCTGGTCGACGGGTTCGATTCGCCCCCGACCCTGCTCAATCCGCACAACCCACGCTACTACGTGGATCTCGTGGAGCGCGCGGGCTTCACGAAGGCGAAGGACCTCATCCAGTTCCAGTCCACCAACCCGGTCATGCCGGAGCGGCTCCTCAAGGCGGCCCGACTGGTGGCCGAGCGGAAGAAGATCACGCTTCGGAAGCTCGACATCCGGCACTTCGACGAGGAAGTCGAGCTCATCAAGCGGGTCTACAATGCCGCGTGGGAGCGCAACTGGGGGTTCGTCCCCATGTCCGACGCCGAGATCGACCATCTCGCCAAGCAGCTCAAGCCGGTGGTCGTGGCCGACCTCGTCTGCTTCGCCGAGCGCGAGGGTGAGCTGATCGGCTTCGCGGCGGCACTCCCCGACCTCAACGTGGCGCTGAAGACCAACCCATCGGGACGCCTCTTCCCCGGCCTCTTCAAGATCCTCTGGACCGCGAAGTTCAGCGGCCGAATTCATCGCCTCCGCATCCTCCTGCTCGGCCTGCTCAAGGAGTACCGCATGACGGGCGCGGACGCGCTCATGTACCACTGGATCTGGGAGAAGGGTACGGCCCGCGGGTACAACTGGGCCGAGGGGGGATGGATTCTCGACGACAACGCCGCCATGAAGAACGGCCTCCTCCGCATCGGATTCGAGCCCTACAAGACACTGCGGTTTTACGACCGGCCGCTGTGAGAGCCTTCGTCACGGGGGCGACGGGGTTCGTCGGTTCGCACCTCGTCGACGCCCTCCGCACGGCGGGCCACGACGTGGTGGTCCTCGCTCGCAACCCCGCCAAAGCCGGTCGCCTGTTCGGGAGCCGGCCGCCCACCGTGGTGACCGGCGATCTCTCCGATCGCAAGGCGCTGCGCGCGGGGCTCGAAGGCGCGGAGGTGGTGTTCCACGTGGCGGGTCTCGTCGCGGCACGCCGGCGCGCCGACTTCTACGCAGTCAACACGGAGGCCACCGCACGGGTGGCCGATGCCGCACGCGAGGCGGGCAGCGTCCGGCGTTTCGTGCACGTGTCGTCGCTCGCCGCGGCGGGTCCCACGTCGCGCGACGTCCCGCTCGTCGGGACCGAACCGGCCTCCCCGGTCACCGAATACGGCAGGAGCAAGCTGGCCGCGGAACGCGCCCTCCAGGACCGTGACCTGCCCTGGGTGATCGTGCGGCCGCCCGCCGTCTACGGCCCGCGCGACCAGGAGTTCTACAAGATGTTCCGGCTCGCCAGACTCGGCGTAACGCCGGTCTTCGGCGACGGGTCGCAGCAGCTCTCACTGATCTACGCGGAGGACCTCGCGCGAGCGCTCGTGGCCGGTGCCGAAGCCCCCGCACAGCACATCTACTATGCCGCCCACCCCGAAATCGTGACCTCGCGCGCGCTGGTCGAGGCGGTGCATGCGGCCGTGCGGCCGGAGCGGGGCGCCCCGTTCATCCTCCCGATTCCGGGCCCGATCGCCCGGGCGGCGCTCTGGGTCACGGGCACCGCCGCCTACGTGCGCGGGGCCGCCACGGTGCTCTCGGCCGACAAGGCCGACGAATTCCTGGCCGAAGCCTGGACCTGCTCGCCGGATCGATTGGCCCAGGCGACGGGCTGGACGCCGACGGTCGATCTTCGCGCGGGTGTCGGCCACACCTTCGAATGGTATCGAGCACACGGATGGCTCTGACCCGTATCGACCGCGTGATCGCGGTCTATCTGCTCTTCGTCACGGTCGTGATCGTCGTCCGCGGGCCGTTCCACGGTCCCTTCCCGTGGCTCCTCACCACGCACGCGCTCGTCTTCCTGCTGCTCTGGCTCTTCACGCGCACGGCCGCCGACGCCCGCGTGGGCCGCGTGCTCCACACGCTCTATCCCCTGCTGCTGCTCATGCCGCTCTATACCGAGGTCGGCATGCTCAACGTGCAGCTCGGTGTCGCGCACGTGCTGGCGCACGACGTGATCGTGCAGCGGTGGGAACAGGCGATCTTCGGAACCCAGATCGCCTACACGTGGATCCGGACGTATCCGTCCGTCTTCTGGTCGGGCCTGCTCCACCTGGACTACATGTCCTACTATCCGATCATCTTCCTCGGCCCCGTGCTGCTCGTCGCGCAGGGACGGCACGATGCGGCCCGCCGGGTGCTCCTCACGACAATGGCGGCCTATCTCGTCTGCTTTGCGGTGTTCATCCTCTTCCCGGTCGCCGGGCCGAATTACGCGTTCCCCCACCCGACGGGACCGGTTCGGAACGTATGGAGCGCCCGCATCGTCTACCGTCTCCTCGCGGGAGGATCGTCGGTGGGGGCGGCATTTCCCTCCTCGCACGTGGCGGCGACCGTGGCGACGGTGCTGGCGGTGCGCCGGGAGTGGCCGGCGCTCGCCGCGGTGTTCGCGCTCCCATGCGCACTCCTGGTGGTCGCCGTCGTCTATTGTCAGATGCACTACGGCGTGGACGCACTCAGCGGGCTGGGCCTCGGGATCGCGATCGCCATGGCGACCGGCCGACTCCGAGTGACCACCGCAGACGCGACGAGCCGCACGGCTCGGTTGGCCCGTGCGGCTCGTCCCGCGTGACGGATGTCACGCCCCTCCCGCTGCCGTTCTACTTGGTGACGGTGATCGTGCCCTTCATTCCCAGCATTTCGTGGGGCGTGCAGAAGTAATCGTACTGTCCGGCGGGCATTCCGGCGAACGAGATATCGTACGTCTGATTGGGGCTCACCAGGAGCTCACCCTGCAGGTTCGCGATCCGGTTCTTCATCTGGGCGTTCAGCAGGTCGGCGGCGCCCGAAGGGATCTTGTTCGGGTAGAATGAGACGTTATGTGGCCCGCCGCTCACGTTGACCCACTGCACCGTGTCACCGACCTTGATCGTGATCGCGGCCGGCTCGAAGCGGTACTTGCCGTCCGGGGTGAGCAACATCTTCACCACGTGAACCGTAGGCTTAGCGGGGGTCGATGCCGCGGCATGACCTGCCTGAGGCACCGCACCGGCGCTCCAGGTGAGGGCCGCAAACGCGGCGGCGGCCATGAATGTGCGCATTGTCTAGTCTCCATCCAAGGCGAGATTGGGTTGGTGCCGAGCTTCGGGCACACGTGTCAGGTGGACCCGAAGTGGCGTTTGAAATGTACCAAGGCGTAACATGGCATCGGTAGTGCGGCACCGGGGTTGATTTTTGGGCGGAAAGGGAGAATTTCGGAACACGATGCGAACCCGCTACTGGCTGATCCTCGCCGCGTCCCTTGGCATCGCGGGCTGCTCGTTCGCTCGCGGGTTCAAGGGCGTCCTGGCCCCCTCGACGCAGGAAGTCAGCGGCGTCGTCGTTCTCGCGTCCACGAACAAGCCGATTCCCTATGCCGAGGTCTGCGCGTTCGGCGCCGATACGACCTGCGACCGCGCCGACGGAAACGGCCACTACTCGCTCTTCATCGTGCCGCAGGTCGTCACGCTGCGCTTCCGCTTCAATACCACCAGCCCGCCGGGTCTCCTCAAGGACGTCTCCGTCACCGCCGCCAAATCCGTCGTCGCCAACTGTGCGTTGAGTGACCGCGTCTCACTCAATCTCACGCCGGTTCCCTGCCTCAACGTGCAGGTCGACTCGGCCGGCAAGACCTGAGCGGATGCCGCCTCCTCCACCGTGCACCCGGCTGGGACCCCAGTGCCGGGCGCTTGGGGTGACTCTGCACATCGCCGACCTCGAGGACGACACGCCGACGGAGCAGGATGCCGCGGGGACGTGGCTGCTCGGGCACACCGAGCGCATCGTCTTCGGGGCGCCGTACGTGGCCCATGGCCGCCTGGTGGTGGACGCGGTCGTCCACGTCCCCTGCAAGCACCTGCAAGAGGATTTGGATGGCGGGACCGAGCCACCCGTGCGCTGTGCGGCGCACGGGTTCACGGGCCACCTCCCCGCGGCCAGGGTCCCGCCCCCGCCGGCGCGACGTCACGGGGCGGATCGCTTCACACTCGTCGAGAAGCACCGGGTCCGGCAGGTGACCGCCCGCCCTACGCGCGCGTCGCGCCGCACGCTCCCGACCCTGCAGCCCCCCAATCCGTGCGCGACGGCCCCCTGCCGGACGGCCGACAATCGGCGGGGTGCCGCCTGCTGCCGCGATCTGACGCTCGACGTGCTCAACGCGGAGGGCGACGGCGATCTGGAGGCCCTGCTGCGGGCCCGGAAACCGCCGTATCTCTGCAAGGTGAAGCGGACGGACCCCACCCTCATCGAGTGTGAAGTGATTTCGGCGTGCGGCTATCTGGACGACGACGGCGTGAGCTGCATCCTGCATGGCCGCACGCGTCCCAATGGGCGTCCGGCGAAGCCCTGGATCTGCTCCCAATGGCCGGACTTCGAGAAGGACGACGACGAGTTCACGGGCCATCCCGGCTGCGTATTCCTCTAAGGCCACCCATCCCTACCGCCACTCGGAGGGTTCGATGACCTCAGTGCCACGCGTCCCCGAGATCACCGCGCACGAGCTGATCCGGAGCCTCGAGGGGGGCACGCCCGTTCAGATTCTCGACGTGCGGGCGCCGCATCGCCTGGCCAGTGGCGTGATCGATCCCGGCGACGCCGGGCGGTTCGTGAACGTCGCCGGCTCGCGGCTCATGGCGCTCGGCGATCCCCGGGCCGCCGACCTGGAGCCCGGTGTTCCCGTGGCCGTCGTCTGCGGCCACGGGAACAGCAGCAAGCCCATTGCCGTGTGGCTCACGAGCCACGGCTTCGACGCGCGTTCCTTGCGCGGCGGGATGGCAGGGTGGATGCTGACCGTCGTCCCACGCCCCCTCGCGCCTCCCGCCGGATTCCGCGCGCTGCTGCAATTCGACCGCCTGGGGAAGGGCGCGCTCGGGTACGCGCTCGTGGCCGGTGACGAAGCGCTGATCATCGATCCGCCTCGGCGTGTGGACGAGTATCTCGACGAGATCCGCACCCTCGGCGCGCACGTCCTTGCCGTGGCCGACACGCACGTGCACGCCGATTACCTGAGCGGCGGCCCGACGCTGAGCGCGACGCTCGACGTACCCTACTATCTCCATCCCGCCGACGCCGTCTATCCGTACGACGGCCGGCGCGGATCGGTGCGGTTCACGCCGCTCGATGATGGCATGAGCATCACGATCGGCGGCCAGTCGGTCCGCAGCGTGCACACGCCCGGCCACACCGAAGGGAGCGTTTCCTTCCTCACGGGCGACGTTGCGTTCACCGGCGATTTCGTCTTCATCCGATCGATCGGGCGCCCCGATCTCGCGGGTAAGACCGCGGCGTGGACCGAGGCGCTCTGGGCCAGCCTCGAGCGCGCACGACGCGAGTGGCCCGCCGAGACCCGCATCCTGCCGGCCCACTACGCGAACGATACGGAACGCCAGGCCGACCGCACCGTGGCCGGGGCATTCGGCGCGCTGCCCGCGCAGAACGAGGCGTTGCGCATCACGGACCCCACCGTCTTCCGCCAGTGGATCCTCGAGCGGACCCGCGAAGCGCCGGCGGCCTATCGCGAGATCAAGGCCGCGAACGTCGGTCTCGCGCATCCCAGCGAGGCCGAGGCCGAGGAGCTCGAGGGCGGCAAGAACGAGTGCGCCATCGGCTGATGTGCAACTAATTCGGCCTCGATCGTCCTCCCTGACAGACCCCACGGGAGGATGTCATGAAAGCCCTCGCGATCGCCGGACTGAGCTGCCTCGTGCTGGCCGTGCCGCTGCACGCCCAGGGATGGATTCAGCCACCGCGGCCCGGTCCCTGGCAGGTCGAAAGGACGCGGACCGACGTGTCGGTGCACGTCCATGGACGCATCGCGCAAGTCGAAGTCGTAGAATGGTTCGAGAATCGCGGCCCCGCACTCGGGGAAGCGGAATACCTCTATCCCCTGCCCGGGGAGGCGGTGTTCACCAACGTCTCGCTCTACCAGGGCGATCAGGAGCTCAAGGGCGAGACCATGGATGCCGACCAGGCGCGCACGATCTACCAGCAGATCGTGCGGAAACGCCGCGATCCGGCGCTCGTCGAGCTGGTGGGACACGGTCTGCTCCGCGCGCGCCTCTTCCCGATCGCTCGGGGTGAGCAGCGGAAGATCACGCTTCGCTTCACGGAGGTGCTGAAGCGGGCGGGGGACGCGCTCGAGTTCCGCTACGCCGGCGGACGACCGGCCGGTGCCGCATCGGCGACCGGCGTCGCCCCCACCACGTTCACCCTCCACGCAGACAGCGCCGCCCGGTATCGGGACCCGTTCTCGCCGACCCATACACTCCACGTGACACGGGCGCGCGGCGCGCTCACCGTTCGGGCTGACACCCCGCTCGCCGGCGACCTCGCCGTCTTTCTCCCCTTCGCGAAGGGGCCCGTCGGCATCGCCCTCTCCACGTATCGGGTGGACGGCGAACCCGGGTACTTCATGCTCACGCTCTCGCCCGGCGCCGTCACCGGTCCCACCCCGCCACGCGACATCACGGCGGTCGTGGACGTCTCCGGATCGATGTCGGGCGAGAAGATCACGCAGGTCAAGGCCGCCTTGCGTGAACTGCTCGGCCGGCTCGGACCCCGCGATCGGTTCCGCCTGATTCGCTTCAGCAACGATGTGGTGCCCTATGCCGACGGATGGACCGCGGCGACCCCGCAGGCGGTGGACTCGGCGGATCGGTGGGTGGACGCGCTCGAGGCCGACGGCGGAACGAACGTCGCCGGGGCGCTCGCTGCGGCCTTCGCCGATACGAGCCCCGCGGACCGGCTCCCGCTCGTCGTCTTCCTCACGGACGGCATCCCCACCGTCGGGGAACGGAATCCCGAACAGATCGCCGACGCAGCGCAACGGCTGCGCGGTGACGCCCGGGTATTCGCCTTCGGCGTGGGGAACGACGTCAACACCTACCTGCTCGATCGTCTCTCGGCGGCCGCACGCGGCGCCACCGAGTACGTCGCGCCGGGCGAGGACGTGGAACGTGCCCTCGGCCTGCTCGCGCAGAAGATCGAGCATCCGGTGCTCACCGATCTCGCACTCCACGCACCCACCAGGGTAACGGAGATCTATCCCATGCATCTTCCCGACCTGTTCGGCGGGGAGGACCTGGTGATCTTCGGGCGGTACGAGCCCCGGACCGGCGACCGACCGCTCACCATCAGCGGCCAACGGGGCGGACACGCTGAGCGCTACTCGGCGACGGTGTCGTTCCCGACGCGGGCCGAGGGGAACCGGTTCATCCCGCGCCTCTGGGCCTCCCGGAAGCTCGGCTTCCTGCAGCAGCAGGTCCGGCTCGAGGGCCGCTCGCCCGAGCTGGTGGACGAGATCCGGCGCACCGCGCTCCGCTATGGACTGGTGAGCGAGTATACGTCGTATCTCGTGCAGGAACCGATGCAGGTCGCCGTCCTGCGGACGCCTGCGGCGGCGAACGTCGCCGCCGAAGGCGCGCTCGCCGTCAAACAGGCCAAGACCGATCGCGCCTACCGCCAGGTGACGAGCGTCGCGGCGATGGATGCGGCGGCGCTGGAAGCGGCGAAACCCGCTCCCACGACCATCGGCGGCGTGCCGACGCAGCAGCTTGCCGGCCGGCTCTTCGCGCTGCGTGACAGCGTTTGGACCGACGTGGCGCGGAGCGATTCGCAGTCGGTGATCACCATCGCCCCGTACAGCCCGGCGTATTTCGCCGTGCTGCGCGCGCTCCCCGAGCTCGTGCCGTACGCGTCACGGTTCGAGCGGGTCCTCGTGGGTGGGGCCGACGTATCGATCCGGATCGCGCCGGGAGGCCTCGATGAGGTCACCGACCTCCGCGCGCTGGTCCGTCGGTTCCGCGGGGCCTAGATTCGCCACGTGCCGACCGATTGGGCCGCAGTCTATCAGTCCCTGTATGGCGACCTGGTTCGCTTCCTGCACCGCAAGGTGTGGGATGCGGACCGGGCGCAGGACCTCGCGCAGGAGACCTTCGTGCGTGCCCTCGACCACGATCCCGAGAACCCGCGTGCCTGGCTCTTCACCGTCGCCGCGAATCTCGCGCGTGACGAAGCGCGCGGAGCGGTGCGGCGACGGGCGCACCTCGAGCTGGTGGCCGCGGACCCACCGCCCCCGCCGGCCGACCCGGCGGCGGAAACGGAAGCCCGCGAGCGTGCCGCGATCGCACGAGCCGCGCTCGAGCGGCTCTCGGAGCGGGATCGCGAGGCGCTCCTGCTGTGGGATGCGGGGTTCAGCTATGATGAGATCGCGGCGCAGACCGGGCTCGCGCGCACGGCGGTGGGAACGACGTTGAGCCGCGCTCGTCATCGCCTGGTCGAAGCGCATCAGGCGCTCGGAGGACAGCATGCAGCACTTGGATGACGCGCAGATCGCCGAGTATCTGGACGGCGAGACGGCACCCGAGCCCATCGACCGGCATCTCGCGGAGTGCGCCACCTGCCGCTCGCGCGTGGACGCCGAGCGCACCGTGCACACGCGCGCGGCCGGAATTCTGGAAGACGGCGGGCCCGGGGCGGTCGTCGCGCCGTCATTCGACGAGGTGCTCATCCGCGCCGGCCGGAAGCCCGCCACTCGCCGCCCCCGCATGCCCCTGCGGGCGCTCGCATGGGCGGCCACCATCGTCCTCGCCTTCGGCGCGGGCTGGATGCTCCGGCGCCCGGGCACAGCCCCGACCTCCGCGGCACCGCCGACCGTTCAGGGCATCGTCGCCAATGCGCCGGCGCCGTCGGCCACCGCGCCGTCAGCCGCGGCCGCCAAGCCGGTTGCTCCCTCGCCGCAGGCGTCGGAAGCACCAAAGCAAGCAGAAGGCTCGGAGAAGTCCGCGGCGGCGGGCTCGCCCCCCCCACCCGCGCCAAACGGCGTGTTCCAGGCCAAGCCGGCCGCGCCGCCCGCACTCGCCAATCCACCAACGGCGCGACGCGCCGACGCGTCCGTGGCGCTGGAAGCGAACGGAGCGCGCGACGTGGTAGCACAGGCGGCGGGCGGTGTCGCAGCAGAGGGGCTGGCACTCAAGTCGACGACGTGGCTGCCGGTTGGCACCAAGGGCGAGGCTGCAGGGCGGCTCGGCGCGAACGTGGCGGTGGTGCAGGGCCTCGACGCGCGATACGCGGTCTCCCGGGTCCCGCCCGTGTCGGTGCGCGTGGAACAACCGCTGGGCGACGGCGCGACACTGGTGCTCGTCGAGCGCCGAGTGGCGGGGGATACCGCTCTGGTGATGGCTCCACGGCGCGTG
>DATFMZ010000094.1:0-9108 GCA_035266665.1 Gemmatimonadales bacterium
GGGGCGAACATGAACGAGAACAGCGGGTCGCCCGCACAGTGGGTGCGAACCTCGAGCCCCTTTCGGAGGTATTCCTCCGGGCCGCTCCCCCACGTGGTCGGGCCGTCGAAGACGACGATCCCGAGGCTCGCCCGAATGCCCGCGGCGCGCGCCGCGTCGACGACACTCTCGGGAAAGAAGTACATGTCGTTGAAGCAGGTCGTGCCCGAGGCGAGCATCTCGGCGATGGCGAGCGCCGTACCGTCCCGCACGAACTCGGCGCTCACCCAGCGCGCCTCCGCGGGCCAGATATGCTGCTCGAGCCAAGTCCTGAGCGGGAGGTCGTCCGCGAGGCCGCGGAGCAGAGTCATCGCCGCGTGAGTGTGGGCGTTCACGAGGCCGGGGACGAGCACGTGACGGGCGAGCGTCACGGTCTCTTCCGCGGCGAAGCGCGTCGGCGCCTCGACCGACGGCACGAGCGCCACGATGCGCCCGTCGCGGATGCCGAGCGCGTGGTCCTCGAGTACGTGACCCGCGGGCTCGACCGGGATGATCCACCGGGCGTGGATCAGGGTATCAAGCGGTTCCATGACGCTTTGATTGTACCGGCCTCACCGATGCCGCGACAGCGCGAGACGCCGTCGCGCCGTGTCGCACCATGATTGGAGTTCTTCGTGACCGATAGAACGGCCCCGGACGCCCCGGGCGCTCCCGGCATCCGCCCCACCTGGACGAGCAGCGCGAAAGACATCGTCGGCTGTTCCCTGGGATCGTCCCGCCTCTGGTTCACGACCGGCTTTGGGATCGTGAACGAGATCTACCACCCCCGCGTGGACATCCCGCAGATCCGCGATCTCGGACTCATCGTGGGCGACGGGAAGGGGTTCTGGGTCGAGGTGAAGCGGCTGCAGCGCTACGAGGTGCACCTTCCCGCGCCGGGGATTCCCGTCGTCCAGTTCACGCATCGGCACGAGCGGTTCGAGTTGATCCTCCGTCTCGTGCCGGACCCGGCGCGTGACGTGCTGCTGCTCTCGGTCTCGCTCACCGGTGACGAGGCCCTGCGTCCCTACGTCCTCCTCGCGCCGCACCTCGGCGGCACCGGGCACGACAACGTGGCCGAAGCGGGCCGTCACCGCGGGGCGAACGTGCTCTGGGCGACCCAGGGGCCGTTCGCGCTCGCCCTCGTGGGGCGGGACGACGCGCGACGTGATGCTCTGATCCAGACGAGCGCGGGGTACGTCGGCACGAGCGACGGCTGGCAGGACTTCGATCGGAACGGCGCCATGACCTGGAGCCACGGGCATGCCGGGCCGGGCAACGTGGCGCTCACCGGGGCGCTCCCGCGCTCGGCGATGCTCGCGGTGGGATTCGCCACCTCGAAGGAGTCGGCCGCCACGCTCGCGGCCTCCGCGCTCGAGCAGAAGTTCGACGTCGTCTGGGAGGGTGAAGCCGAGCGGTGGCGCCGGTGGCACGACGATACCGGCGCCCGCCGCGCGTTCGATCTCTCCGATCGCGGCGCGCACCTCCAGGACGCGTTGGAGACGTCGGCGATGGTGCTTCGCGTGCACGGCGACAAGACCTATCTGGGCGCGATGGTGGCGAGCCTCAGCATTCCGTGGGGCAACAGCAAGGACGATCTCGGTGGGTATCACCTGGTCTGGCCGAGGGATCTGGTCGAGAGCGCGGGCGCGCTGCTCGCGCTCGGCGCGGTCGAGGAGGCGCGTGACGTGCTGCGCTATCTCGTGGCGACGCAGAACGAGGACGGGCGCTGGTTTCAGAACCAGTGGCTCGGCGGTACGCCGTACTGGAACGGTGTACAGCTCGACGAGGCGGCGTTCCCGATCCTGCTCGCGGGGCTCCTCGCCGAGCGCGACGCGCTCGACGGCATCGACGTCTCGGCGATGGTGCGGCGGGCCGTACGGTTCCTCGCGCTCACCGGTCCGTCCAGCGACCAGGACCGCTGGGAGGAAGACTCGGGGGTGAACCCGTTCACGCTGGCCGTGTGCGTCGCGGCCCTCGTGACGAGTGCCGAGTTCCTGGACGGCGCGGATCGCGCGTTCGCGCTCCGGATCGCCGACTTCTGGAACAGCCGGATCGAGGAATGGACGACGGTGCATGACACGCGCCTCTGCGGGAAGGTCGGCGTGGATCGCTATTACGTGCGGGTGGCGCCGCCGCAGGTGGTCTCGTCACACGCGGCGCTCCACCAGGTGCTCGCGATCAAGAATCTCACCTGCGATCCCGGGCTCCCCGCTGATACGCAGGTGGGCGGGGACTTTCTGCAGCTCGTGCGGTGTGGTCTTCGTCGCGCGGACGATCCGGTGATTCGGGACAGCGTGAAGGTCGTGGACGATCTCCTCCGCGTGGAGACGCCGGAGGGGCCGGCCTGGCACCGCTACAATGGTGACGGATATGGCGAGCACGTCGACGGCTCGCCGTTCGACGGGACCGGAGTGGGACGTGCGTGGCCGCTGCTCGCCGGTGAGCGCGGGCATTACGCGCTCGCAGCCGGAGAGGATCCGCTCCCCTACCTCGAGGCGATGGTGCGGATGACCGGGCCCGGCGGCCTGATGCCGGAGCAGGTGTGGGATGCGGCACCGCTCGCGGGCCGCGGGCTCTTCCCCGGCCGCCCGAGCGGTTCGGCGATGCCGCTGGTCTGGGCGCACGCCGAGTACGTGAAGCTCGCGGCGAGCATCGGGCTCGGCCGGCCGTTCGATCGGCTCGAGGCGGTGTGGGCGCGGTATCATGGAGCGCCTCCGACGGTCGGCTGGTGGTGTTGGAGTCCCGCCGCGCCGATCACGGAGATTCCGTCGGGGATGGGGCTCTGCATCCACCTCGCGGACGCGGCGATCGTGCATTGGAGCGTGGACGCGTGGCAGACGGTGCACGACGACGCGACCAAGCCACTCGGGCTCGGCCTGCACCAGGTCGAGATCGCGGCGAAGACGCTCGCCGCGTCTCCCGCGCACGAGCTGGTCTTCACGCTGCGGTGGGAAACGTCCGGGGCGTGGGAGGGCCGGGATTTCCGCGTCGCCGTGCGCTGAGCCGCTCCCGACGGCTCAGCTGTACTTCCAGGTCTCTCCGGGTTCCAGGACCTTCACCTTTACGCCATCCGGTTTGAATCCCGAGGCGTCCTGTACCAGAGCGCCGAACGTCTTGTAGTGCATCGGCACGGCGACCTTGGGCTTGATGAACTCGGCGGCCCTGGTCGCGAGCTCCGGCCCCATGGTGAAGCGGTCGCCGATCGGGATCAACGCGATGTCGGGCTTGTAGATCTCGCCGATCAGCTGCATGTCGCTGAAGAGCCCCGTGTCGCCGGTGTGATAGACCGTCACACCGCCGGCGTTCACGACGACGCCGAGCGGCATGCCCATGTAGCGCCCCTCGAACGACGAGGAATGGAACGCCTGCGTGTAGGCGACGTAGCCGAACGGTGTCGTGATCTTGCCGCCCGGATTTCCCGGTTCCACTGATTCCACGCCCTGCTCGCCCAGGAAGTTGCAGACCTCGAAGGCGCCATAGCCGGTGGCCTTGTTGGCCTTGGCGATCGCGACCGCGTCGGCGATATGGTCGAAGTGCCCGTGCGTGAGTACGACGTGACCGCAACGGATGTCGGCGGGTTTCTGCTTGGCGAGGTCGTTGCCGGTGAGGAAGGGATCGATGACGATCTTGTGCTGGCCCGCGTCGAGCAGAAAGCCCGCGTGGCCGAGGAAGGTGAGGGTCAGACTCATGGCATCTCCGTGCTTCGGGTCGTGCACGTAATCTAGACGCGGTGAACGGCCGACGTGATTCGCGTCACGCCCGCGCCGCTGGGCCTTCCGCCAACGTCTCTCTCGGCGCTATTTGCATCGCATGGGGTATGGTCTCCGAAGCGCCTCTTCGCGGAAGACGTCCTGGCGGAATGCACGCCATTCACGGGGGGGCAGCGGCCCTGGAGGTGCGTCGTGACCGACGGTGACGTCAGCGAACATCGGGAGGAGCACCAGGATCCGCGTCCCGCGGAGTCCTCTCCGCCCGTGCGGCGTCCGCGCTGGTCGTTGGTCGCCCTTGCCGCGATCGTCGTCCTGCTCGTGGTGCTGACGATCTGGCGGATCGGCCACCCCGGCGTCACGTCCTCCACGAACGCCGGGACGCTTGCGCTCGTGGCCCCGCATCCGGACGAAGTCCTCTATGCATTGCCGATCTTCGTGTGGCACGCCGTTCCCGAAGCCGCCACGTACAATCTGCAGGTGGTCGATGGAAACGGCGGCGTGGTGTTCGCCACCACGACGGCGGACACCACGGTGTCGGTGCCGCAATCCCTCGTCCTGGATTCCGCGGTCCACTTTCGGTGGTGGGTGCGCGCGCACACGCGCGCCGGCGTGACGGTCACGTCGGCGCTCATTCCCTTTAGAATGTCTTCGCCGTAGCGAACCGTTCCCGTGTGACGCCGACGCTCAGGAATGCCCCGCGGCGTCGCCCAGTGCCGCGATCGCGTCGCGGAGCTGTCCGTCCGTGAGGTAGGGCGCGGGGCCGAGCCGCAGGACGTCGCCGCGAAAATCGGTGAGCACCCCACGGGCCTTGAGGGCCGTGTAGAGGGTCTCGGCCCGTGGCGCGGTGAGCGCGAGGAAGCCCGCCACCTCGTCGAGCGGTCGCGCGGGGTCGCGCGCGATCACGGCCGGATCGAGGTCGAGCGCGTCGAACGCGCCGGCCAGCAAACCGATCTGATGCCGACTCGTCTCGCGGAGGCGTTCCGGGGTGAGCGCTTCTCGCTCGAAGAAATCGAAGACCTCGGCGGCGCGGTAGTGACTGGTGGGATCGTACGTCGAGCCCGCGAACCGGGCCGGTCCCGCGCCGTAGCGTACTTTCGCGGCGTGATCGGCATCGGCGATTGCGGCGAACTCGCTGAACCAACCGGTGATCACGGGCCGCATCGCGCAGTGCTCGGGAAACCGCAGAAAGCAGTTCCCCTCACCCAGCTGGCAGTACTTGTAGCCACCGCCCACGACGTAGGCATCCGTGAGGCCGAGCCGCGGCAGCTCGAATGGGATGACGTTGACGGCGTGGTAGGCGTCCACGAGGATCTCGGCGCCGGCATGCCGCGCGGCTCGTGCGATCTCCGCGAGTCCGGGAACGATGTGGGCGCTCCGAAAGAGGACGGCGGAGACGAGGACGGCCGCCGTACGATCGTCCAGCGCGTCCGCCAATCGCGCCGCGAGCTCGTGCACGGGCTCCGCCGCGACGCGCACGATCTCGACGCCCTCCTCGGTGAGCCGGTCGAGCTGGCGGCGAATCGTGTGGTACTCACCGTCGGTCGTGACGAGCCGCGGGCGCGTCCGCAGTGGAAGACCCGAGAGAAAACGGAGCAGGAGGTCGTGTGTGCTCGCGCCGAGCGCGATGCGTTCGGGACGATCGTCGAGGAGCCGGGCGAAGCCGGCGCGGACGCGGTCGGCCTGGGCGAAGGCGCGTCCCCACTTGTCATCGACGAATTCGGCCGCATCGAGCCAGGCGCGCTGCTGTCCCTCGAAGCCGCAATCCGGCCACGCCTGGTGGGAATGTCCGGTCAGGAGCAGACGCTCGGAAACGCGGAAGCGCGTGTAGTGCGTGGCGAGCGCGGCGGGATCGATGGACGTCACCGACTTACAGCTCGGTGCGGATCGCCCAGAGATCCGGGAAGGCGGGATGCATCAACGTGCGGGCCAGATACTCGGCGCCCGAGGAGCCACCGGTTCCACCGCGCGTCCCGATCGTGCGTTGCACCATCTTCACGTGGCGATACCGCCATTCCTGGAGCCCTTCGTCGAGATCCACGAGCCGCTCGCAGACCTGCGCAACGATCGGATTCGAGCGATACACGTCAATCAGAATCCGCTGGGTCGAGGGGGAGGGCGTCACCGGTTGCGTCACGTCGCGCTCGGTGAGATCATCGCTTACGCGGTAGCCGTTCTCGGCGAGGTACTGCAGGAAGGCGTCCCAGAGCGTCGGCTCGCGGTAGCGGCGCATGAGCCGCGCACGTCCGGCGCTCCCGTCGGGATATCGCTCCATCGCGGCGGCGTCCTTCAGACCGAGGACGAACTCCAGCTCGCGGAATTGCCACGACTGAAATCCGCTCCCCGATTCCAGTCGGTCACGGAACGACAGGAAATTGAGCGGCGTCATCGTCTCGAGCACGTCGATCTGCGCGACGAGGGTCTTCATGATGGTGAGGATGCGCTTCAACGTGTGGAGCGCCGGCGGCGTGTGGTTCGCGATCAGCAGCCGCTTGAGATGGTCCAGCTCGTGCAGCGTTTCCTTGAACCAGAGCTCGTAGACCTGATGAATGACGATGAACAGCATCTCGTCGTGTTCCGGTCCCACGGAGACGGGCTGCTGAAGAGCGAGCAACTCGTCCACCTTGAGATAGTCCCAATAGGTCGGCATCTGAGCCCCTGCGCGAACCGCGGCTGGTCGTTGAACCGTGCCGCGTGGTCTCGCGGCGACGTGGCGTCTTGAAGATCGAAGTTGCTTCGGGAGTGGTCAACTGGCGGCGCCGGCGAGGGGGGGCGCAAGCGAGGGAACGCACGATGCGGCGGGCCGCAGCGTGCGAGACGTTCGCTCGATCCTGCGTGTTACTGGTGGGGGGTCTGCGCCGAGCGCGGATTGGGGCGTGAACAGGTGCTGCAGCCGATGAGCGCGTAGAACGGGCACTCACCCGCAATGGCGCTCCCGATCATGATGATCGCGCCGAGTGCCGCCAGGAGCGAAATGAGCAGATGGGCGTTGAACGCCACGGTCACGGCGATGAGCACCGCGCCAAGCACCAATCGGATGATCGCATCCGTGCGACCAACGTTGCGGTCCATCATTCCTCCGGCTAAACCCAACGGACGCATGCTAGTCGGGGAACCGTGAAGATTCCCGGAACCGGTGGTGAACCAATTGCGCGACAACCTTATTCGCGCGCTCCTTCACCAATTCTTCACTCAGAATGCCGTCGTGAGCCCCGCCGTGAACCTGGTGGTTTTGGCTTCCGTGTCCCAGGTGGCTTCCCCGTAGACCCGCAGGTTGCGCTGCACGAGGTATCCGAGTCCGCCCGTCACCGCCTGATACTTGGTCAGGTCCCCGGCGCCGCCAAGGCGCACGTCGAGAAGCGGCAGGTTGGCGGTGATCCGGTTGTAGAGGGCGATCCCGTACCAGCGGCTCAGTGGTGGCGCCACGACCAATTCCGCGAATCCACCGTTAGTCACCGCCTTCGGCTCCCCGGGGACGAAGTTCGGGACGTCGTCCTCCCGATGGATGAACTGCCCGTTCACCTCGACCGGGCCCACCGTCACGGTCGCGTCGCCGCCCACCATCCACACCGTGTTCGTGACCCCAACGGTGGAGGTGCCCAACGTGCCGTCGGTGAGCCCGCGGTAGCCGAGGACGCCGAGCCGGAGGTTGGGACCGATGTCGCGCGAGAGGTGACCCATCACGTTCTTCGGTGCATCGTTGTCGAAGTGCAGGTCCGGCTGGGCGGGCCCCTTGCCGTTCCCGTTCACCAGCTCACCGGTGAGCGTGAACCCGGCGAAATCGGCGGAGGCCATGATGCCACGATCGTAGGTCAGATCGGTCGGCTGGAGCCCGATGCGCGCACGATAGATCGCGTAGTCCTGCACCTCGAGCCGGAGCTCTCGCTTGAAGAGCGGGTCGGAGACCTGGAACTGCCCCACCGCGACGTCGATCGGGGCGCCGCCGATGTCGTTCACGTAGACGAAGGCGTCTTCGACGCCGCCCACTTCACCGCGCTCGAAAAGGAAGAAGTAGAAGTAGTACGAGATCGACTTGGAGATCGTCCCGCCCGCGAGGAGTTTCAGTCCGTAGGGCGTCTGGAAGTCGGTGACCGTTTTGCCATTCGCGTAGAGTTGTGCATAGGCGTCGAGGCGTACGGCGAGGGGAAGTGCGCGCGCGAGATCGAGCAGCGGATCGCCCGTGTTCACCGTGTCGCGAGGCGGCTCGTTCGCGGCGAAACGAAAGCCGTTCCCCGCGAACGCGAGGCCGAACGGGGTCAGCCGTGGAATCGGATTGTGGCAGAGATTACAGCTGACGCCGTAGCGCCGGGCAAAGGCCGGGATTGCTGCGGCGGGATCGGTGGGCAGGGCCACCGCGAGGAGAGCGACGAGGAGTGTCGCCCGCCGGATCGGGAACCACGTGTCGTGCGTGCGCATGGCGGGAACGTGGCATGGGCACGTTGAACCCGCAGGGAATCGGAAATGAAGGGCCCGCTAGAGTCAGGCGCGCGGCGGCGGGAGCGCCTCGACGGGTGCGGCGGGAAGGGTGAAGATCACGCGCAGGCCACCGCGCTCGCCGCGTTCGGCCGTGATCGTCCCGCCGTGGGCCTCGACGATGGCGGAGGCCACCGTGAGGCCAAGTCCGGCCCCGGCTCCACCCGCGCGGCCGCGGGCGGTGTCGCCGCGGTAGAACCGCTCGAAGAGATGCTCGAGGGATTCGGACGAGAGGCCGGGGCCGTCATCCTCGACCACGACGCGCACCATGTTGCCGGGGGCGGTCTCGACGCGCACCGTGGCCGACGTCCCCGACGGCGTGTGGCGGATCGCATTGTCGAGGAGCTGGTCGAGCACGAGCGCGAGCAGGTGGGGATCGGCCCGTGCCTCTGGGAGCGCAGGTCCCTCGACGCCGACGGTGATGCGGTGTCCGTCGGCGCGCGGCTCGGCCCGCCGCACCGCCGCCTCGACGACCGGGACGAGGTCGACTTTGTCCATGCGTGGTGCGAGCTCCCCCGCCTCGACGCGCGCGAGCGTCAGCAGGGTCTCGCTGATCGAGCCGAGACGGCCCACCTCTTCGAGCACGCTCGAGAGCACTCGCCGGTAGTCATCCGGCTTGCGCTCGCCGCGGAGGGCGATCTCGATCTCTCCCTGCATCGCCGTGATCGGGGTGCGGAGATCGTGCCCCACGTCGGCGATGATGCGCCGCTGGGCCATGAACGCGCGGTCGAGACGCGTCAGCATCGAGTTGAGGACCCGGATGAGCCCCTGGAACTCGGTGATGCTGGCGTGCGCCGTGATCCGATGGCCCACCGTCCCCGGATCGAGCGCTTCCGCTTGGTCCGCGATCTCACCGACCGGGGCGACGGCCGATTGCGCGAGCCAGCCGACGCCGAACCACGTCGCG
>DATFMZ010000095.1:0-6619 GCA_035266665.1 Gemmatimonadales bacterium
GGTGCCACAGACACCGGGAATGAATGTCGCTGCCGTGTACGGCAGGATCTTGCCTTCGGACGAATAGACCATGTACGCGTCGCCGGGATCGCAAAGCCCCACGATCAGCCCTGGCGAGAACGTGGCGTTGGCCGGGATCACCTTCCAGGTGTACGCATCGGGCGTGGCGGCGGGCTCCCCGTAGAAGAGCACGCGGCCCGGCGCGGGCACCGTGCCGCCGGCCGCGATCTCGCTAGCCCAGGTGGAGGTGCCCACCGGCGCGATGCCGGAGACCAGGGTGCGCGCGAGGACGGGATCGGCAGGATCGCTCGTCCCGCCCCGCACGGCGAACCCGCCCGCCGCGCTCGGCGTGAGCTCGGTAGTATAGTCGTGCGGGAAGTCCGTCGGCAGCTGTGTTGCGTCGAAGAACATGCACGTGGACACTTCGTTGACCAGATTCGAACCGGAGGAAACGGTCCCGACGTTGCCGCTGTCCACCGCGGCCGCGATCTGCGCGAACATGTCATAGCCCGCGGCCCGCGTGCCGGCCGTGTCGGAGGCGCTCCACGCGTCCTGCATCGTGCTCTGCAGGCCCTTCACCAACTTCTGCTGGGTCGACGACGTGAAGAACTTGGCAATATCCGAGTTCATCGCGCTGAAGCTGCATGTGGGGCCCGCAGTGGACTTGGCAAACGACGGCGTCGCCGCGGTGGGCATCTGCTGCTGCTGCTCCCCGCAGGACGCGACCAGCGCGCCCAAGGCGAGGGCGGTGAAGATATTGAGCGACCGATTCATGAAGATCCGCCTCCGGAGTGTGGTACATCACTGCAACTCGGTCACATGTCGCAAGTTCCACACCGGCCCGCCGCACGCCGAGAGCGTGACGTATCTCACAGGCGACGACGGCGTGTGACGGAACAATGCAACATCAAGCCACATTAATGTGTGATTCATGGATGCTTCACCGTCGCAGGAACGCCACGGCGCAACGGGATGGACCGGGCTACTTCAGCGGCGGGTAGCCCATCAGGCTCCGGAATGGGGGGTAATCCAGCAGGGGCTTGTACTCCCACGGCAGGTCCGATGGCGACCCGCCGCGGTTCGCGGGATTCGCGGCGAGCCAGATCCCCACCTCTCGCACGGCCTCGTCCTTGTCGCCGACCCACCCGAGCACCATGGCCTGCATCAGATGAAAATCCTTGGTCGGGTCAATGGACGACGTGTTTGCCACCGCCCGGGCCGCGACGGCGCGCGCGCTGTCCTTGAGCGCGGGGCGGTCGGCGCTCGCACGCGCGATCGCGAGGGCCACGTTGAGCTCTCCAAGGTGCTCGTTGCTCGCGGAGTCGCCCGGAGGGCTGAGCGCGACGAAATCGCGCAGCGCGGCCCACGCCGAGTCGATCCGATGCGGGTCGGTGCTCAGCGCCTGCACGCCGATGCGGCATGAGGCCGCGCGGGGATCCTTCGGGAAGCGATGGTTGAACTCCGCGCACCAGTACGATGACTGCGAGGCGTCTTCCAGATCGAACGATGCCGAATAGAGCCGCCAGAGCGTCCGGTCCACGTTCTGGAGATACGGATCCGCTTCATACGCGCGCTGTGCGTAGAGCTTCGCCTGCGCGCTCTGTCCCTTGTTCATGTAGATCGCCGAAAGCACGGAGAGCGCATCGGCTTTGGTGGAATCGATCTGAACGGCGGCGGTCAGATTGTTCTCTGCGCTGTCGCGCAGGGCCACCGCCGCAGCCGCGTCCGGCACGAAGCCGACCAGGGTCCGCCAGAACCGGACCGTGCCCAGCAGGTCCAACGCATCCGCGTCGTTCGGCGCGGTCTCGAGCGCGGCCTTGGCGCGCGTCAGCGCCTCCTGGGACCACCGGTTCGCCTCATCGGCACGCGCGTTGGGCGCCCGCGCCCGAGCGAAGGCGAGCCACCCCCGCTGGGTCGTCGGGACGACCCACTGGGCGTCGAGCTTCTCGGCCGCCACGAGCAGGGAATCGGCCCGGTCGTACTGCCGCCGGACCCCCGTCGTGTCACCCGCCGCCGCGAGGGTATCGGCGTCCTTCTCCGCCTGCTTCGCCTGCTGAAGCGCCTCCCATGCGGCGGCGTTCCTGGTGCCCGAGCGCTCTTCCCGGATCGTCACCTCCGTGCCCAGACGCTTGCGCAAGAACCGCGAAACGTCCTGCGCCAGCGTATCCTGGAGCGCGAAGATGTCCTGCCGCGCCGCGGTGATCGTCGTGTCGGCGACGTTGTCGTCGGTGCGCGCGTTCACGAGGGAGACGTGAACCCGAAGGCGATCGCCGTCCGCAGCAACCGTACCTTCCACGAGTGTCCCGACGCCAAGCACTTTCCGCAGACTGTCGGACGAGATATCGGAGTTCCGGTACGGCCTGACGCCGTTGGCGGAGATGACGTGTAGCGCGCCGACGTTGCTCAACTGTTGGATCAGGCCTTCGGTGAGGCCCGAGGCGAGATAGTCGAGCGACTTGTTGGGACTGCGGTCCTGGAAATAGAGCACCGCGATGTGGCTCATCTGGGCGAGCGACTCCGCATCGGCCGAGGCACCGCCACGGTTGCCGAGGACGCGCCACCCGGCAAAGGCGAGTGCGGCCAGGACGACCACTCCTCCGGCGGGGAGGGCAATCTTCCGGATCCGTCCGGGTCGGTCGTGGCGCTCGCGTGCCGGCCGCTGGGCGGAGATCGAGAGCCGCCGGTGCGGCCCGGTATCGCTCCCGATGGCGTTGAGCGCGTCCACCATCTCCTGCGCCGTCCGGAACCGATCGGCGGGCGCCTTGGCCATCGCGACGTAGATGACGTCCTCGAGATCCTCCGGCACCGTCTGGCGCATGATGTGGGGAGGCGGCACCTGATCCATCGAGTGCCGCGCCATCACCGCCATCGGCGTCGGGCCGGTGAACGGGACCTGCCCCACCACGAGCTCGTACAGCACGCAGCCGAGGCTGTAAATGTCGCTCCGGCCGTCGACGTTCTCTTCCCCCGCCGCCTGCTCGGGACTCATGTAGGCCGGGGTCCCAACGGCCATCCCGGTCTGGGTGAGCTTGTCGCCGCCCGCCTCGCTCACCGCGCGGGCGATCCCAAAGTCCGCCACGATGGCGTGGCCGCCGGACATCATCACGTTGTCGGGCTTGATGTCGCGGTGGACGAGTCCCATGCTGTGCGCGTAGGCGAGCGCCTCGGCCACCTCGCGCGTGATGCGAATGGCCTCTTCCAACGAGAGCTGCTTCTCCCGCTCCATCAGATCGCTCAACGATTCGCCCACCACGTACGGCATCACGTAGTAGAGAAACCCGTCCGCCGCGCCGGAGTCGTAGAGCGGGAGGATGTGCGGATGGCTGAGCCGCGCGGTGATCTGGATTTCGCGCAGGAAGCGCTCGGCCCCGATCGATGCGGCGAGATCGGGATGCAGCACTTTGACGGCGACCGGGCGATCGTGCTTCACGTCGTTGGCGAGATAGACTACGGCCATCCCGCCTTCGCCGAGCTTCCGCTCGATGACATAGCGGTCCGCGAGCGCCGCGGTCAGCTGTGCCTGAAGATCCGTCACGCCATGACCACCGTTGGGAGGGGAACCGCACGTACAATAGGGTGGGCGCGATGGTGATGCCAGGGGCGGAGCGCCGCGCCGGCGCGCGACGGGCGGGTTGTCCTCGCTCCGGACGGCCCGCACCTTATCGTTGTCGACTCACCACCCGGGAGCATCTCGTGGCGCCGGCCGAGCCCGCTCACCCAACCGTTCCGGTCATCCCCGCCCTCATGCTCCTGGCGACGTTCTTCACCACGGCGTCTCCGTCGTCGCCACCCACCTCGCCCGCGCGTGCCGTGGGGCTGAGGGTGGAGCAGCGCAGGAGCCCCATGGGCATCGATGCGGCGCACCCGCGGTTCAGCTGGCAGATGGCGGATACCACGCGCGGCGCGCGTCAGACCGCCTATCGACTCCTCGTCGCGCGCACGCGTGACCGCCTGGCACCCGGAGAGGCCGACGTCTGGGACAGCGGACTCCGCCGCGGTGGTGCCACGCTCGACATCCCCTACGGCGGCCCCGCGCTCCATCCCCGCACGCGCTACTACTGGACGGTCTGCCTCTGGGACCAGGAGAACCAGGCAGCGCCGTGCGCGACACCATCGTGGTTCGAGACCGGGCTCATGCAGTCGCCCTGGCGCGGCGCGTGGATCGCCGCCTCCCGCGCCGCGCTCGACACGGTGGCCCCGGCAGAAATGGACACCGACACGACCCCGGCCGACGAACGCGATCCCCTGCTGCGGAAGACCTTCACCCTGCGCGCGGCCCCGGTCCGCGCACGCGTCTACGTCACGGCACTCGGCGCGTACCGGCTGCACGTGAACGGCGTCGCGGTCGGACCGGGCGTGCTCACGCCGGATTGGACGGACTATCGCGACCGCGTGGAGTATCAGACCTACGACGTGACACGCCTGCTCCATCGAGGCCCCAACGCGATCGGCGCGCTGCTCGGGGCCGGCTGGTTCGCGAGCCGGATGGGGTTCTCGTCCAAGCGCAACGTGTACGCGCCGCCGCCGGTGCGGCTCTTGCTCGAGCTCCATGTCACGTATGCGGACGGCACCGAGCGGGTGATCGCCTCGGATAGCATCTGGCGCGCGGCGCCGAGCGCGGTGCTCTTCTCGGAGATCTACGACGGTGAGACGTACGATGCGCGGCTCGCCAGTCCGGGATGGGACCGCCCCGAGTACGATGCCGCCGGCTGGCATCCCGTGGTGGTGCTGCCGCCGACGCCGGCGGCGGTGGTCTCGCAGACGATGCCGCTCATCGCGCGCACCGACTCGGTGCGCCCCATCAGGCGCTGGTCACCCAAGCGGGGCGTCTACGTCTTCGATCTCGGGCAGAACATCGCCGGCTGGGCGCGCCTGCGGGTCCGTGGGCCGACGGGCACGCGGGTGCGGATGCGCTTCGCGGAGATCCTGGCGCCCGACGGCGCGAACATCACGCAGATCAACCTTCGCAGCGCCAAGGCGACGGACGTCTACATCCTCCGGGGGGGCGGCCCCGAGACCTTCGAGCCGCACTTCACCTATCACGGGTTCCGCTACGTCGAGGTGACCGGCTATCCCGGAGTGCCGGATCTCGACGCCATCACCGGTATCGTCGTGCACAGTGCCCTGCCCGAGACCGGCAGCTTCACCACGTCCGACCCGCGCCTCAATCGCCTGTGGGAGAACATCCTCTGGACCCAGCGCGCCAACCTCTACGGCATTCCGACCGATTGCCCTCAGCGTGACGAGCGGATGGGATGGATGGGGGACGCCCAGGTCTTCTGGCGGACGGCGAGCTACAACATGGACATGGCGGCGTTCGGCGAGAAGTGGATGGCGGACGTACGGGACGGCCAGGACGCCGACGGCTGCTTCCCCAACTTCGCGCCGAACTTCTTGGGTGTGCTCACCTGCGGCGCGCCCGGATGGGCCGACGCCGGCGTGATCATCCCGTGGACGGCCTGGCACCAGTACGGCGACACGCGTGTGGTCGCCGAGCAGTGGGACGCGATGGAGCACTACATGCGCTTCATCGCCGACTCGAATCCGAATTTCCTCTGGCTGCGCCGAAAGGCGGTACAGTTCGGTGACTGGCTCCCCGCCGGTCTCACCACGTCATGGGGCACCACCAACACCGACCTGATCAGCACCGCGTTCTGGGCATACGACGCCGGACTCATGAGTCAGATGGCCACGGCAATCGGGCGTGACGCGGACGCCGTACACTACGCGACATTACACGACCGCGTGACCGCGGCGTTCGACAGCGCGTTCATTGCGCCGGACGGAAAGGTCGGCGCACCGTTCACCAACGCGGACAGCATCCACACCGTCTACACGCAGACCGCGGCCGTGCTCGCCCTCCGGTTCGGCCTCGTGCCGGACAGCCTTCGTGCCGCCGTCGCCGACCAACTGGTCCGGTTGATCGCAGCGAACGACTGGCATCTCAGTACCGGATTCCTCGGCAGTGGGTACATCCTTCCGGCGCTGTCGGCCACGGGGCACGACGACGTCGCCGCCCGTCTGCTCCTGACCACCACGTTCCCGTCATGGCTGTACGAGGTGACGCACGGCGCCACCACCGTCTGGGAGCGCTGGAACGGTGACCACGGCAATCCCGAGATGAACTCGTATAGCCATTACGCCTTCGGCGCGGTGGGCGAATGGCTGTACCGCTACCTGGCGGGCATCGACGCGGCCTCCGACGCGGTGGCGTTCGACTCGATCGTGATCCACCCGCGTTTCCCCGCGGCGCTGGACTCCGTGCGCGCCAGCTACCGGTCGGTACGGGGACCGATCGCGACGGCGTGGCGCCGGGCCCCGGACGGCACGATCGCCCTGGACGTCGCGATCCCCGCCAACACCACGGCGCGGGTCGAGCTGCCGGATCGCGCGCCATTCACGATCGGGGCGGGGCGCTACGCCTACGTCGTGAAGGCGGGAACGCGGTAGCGCGGTCCCGTCGGAGTCACCGCACGGTGGACTCGTGCGCGGCGACCACGCGCCAACCCCGCGGGAGCTTCTGCCAGACGGTCGTGGCGGTGAAGCTCCCGGTCACCGTCTTTCCGTCGGGCCCCGTGCGGCTCGACGCCAGCGGCTGGGTCACCACCACGATGTCGGG
>DATFMZ010000096.1:0-9180 GCA_035266665.1 Gemmatimonadales bacterium
ATCTGGGGAGAGTTCGAGCCCGCGCACCAGCCGATCCACGCGCTCGGCGACCACATTCCCGGCGTCACGGTCCTCGCATACGTGGCAGCGGCGTGGTTGATCGCGGGTGGCGCGGCTGTGCTGTGGCGTCGCACCGCTCGACTCGGCGCGATCGCCCTGGCGATCGTCTACGCGGCCTTTGCAGCGTTCTGGTTGCCGCGGTTCGTCACGGCACCGCGTGTCCTCGGATATCGCCCGGCCGTTTACATCGGGGTGCTGGCCGGAACCGGCACGCAGGTGATGGTGGTGATCGCCGCGGCAGTCCTCTTCTGGGAACACGGGGATTCGGATCCGTCTGCGTCACGCGGGCGGTACGCCGTGCGCTGGGCCTTCGGACTCTGTCCGGTGTTCTTCGGCCTGGGGCATCTCACCGGCATCGCGTCGGTGGCCCGTATGGTCCCCCAGTGGATGCCGTTCGGTGGCAAATTCTGGGTCATCGTCACGGGGATCGCCTTCGTGCTCGCGGGCCTCGGCGTACTCTTCGGGGTACGGGACGTTCTCGCCGCGCGACTCCTGGCCCTGATGCTCCTGGCCTTCGGCGTACTCGCGCTCCCGCCCCTCATCCTGGCGGCGCCGCACGATCACGTCTCCTGGGGAGCGAACGCCTACAATCTCGCGGCGGCCGCCGCGGCCTGGATCATGGCCGGCTGGCTCGCCAGGCATCCCGCCGTGTCACACGGACCCCTCGCCGTGCGTCCTTAGGACGACGTAACGCCTGCGTCACATCGGCTCGGGCCGGAAACAATGTAGGCGTGCGACCCGTTACTTTACGGTTCGCTTCAGCATCAGGCATGGCCGCCGCGACCTCCTGCGCACGGCGGCGCTACGGGGCAGGGAAGACGGCCGACGGGCGGCCGGGAGGCAGTTTGACGCGGATCATCCGTGGTAACTCCTGGATCATTGCATTGGGACTCTCCGCGGCGGCGGTGCCGCTGCTCGCGGGATGCGGCAAGAGTGGCGGCGCGCGGGGTGGATTCCCACCCGCCCAGGTCTCGGTCGTGACGGTCGAGCCGCGCAACGTCCCCGAATCCTTCGAATTCCCCGGCGCGGTCGAGGCATATCGTGAGGTGCAGGTGCGCGCCCGCGTCGCCGGGATCATCGAGTCGCGCCCGTTCACCGAAGGGGCGCTCGTCCACCGCGGCCAGCTCCTCTATCAGATCGACACGACGCTCTACGCGGCGGCGCTGCGGAGTGCCCAGGCGCACTACGACAACGCCCAGCGGAGCTACGAGCGGATGGAGCCGCTCCTCGCCCAGCACGCCATCGCGCAGCAGGACGTGGACAACGCGCGCTTCACCATGGATGCCGCCAAAGCGGCGCTCGACGCGGCACAAAAGGATCTCGCCGACACGCGCGTGGTGGCGGAGATCACGGGGCGCGTCGGGCGCACGATGCTCGACGTCGGCGCGCGCGTCACCGGGCCCGCCGATCTCCTCACCACGATCGACCGCGTGGATCCGGTCTACGTGAGCTTTCAGCCGTCGTCGCAGCAGATCCTCGAGTGGCGCGAGAACCCGGCCTGGCGGGCGTTGATCGAGCCCGGGAGCGCCCTCGAGGTGCAGATCGTCCTCCCCGACAGCACCGTGCTCGCCCGCACGGGGCGGCTCGATTTCGTCGCCCCCGCGCTCGACTCGGCCACGGGCACGCAGGAGTTCCGCGCGGTCTTCCGGAATCCCGATCTCCTCCTCGTACCCGGCGCCTTCGTGCGTGTCCGGCTCGTGGGCTTCGAGCGCGCCAACGCGATCGCGGTGCCGCAACGCGCGGTGCAGACCGCTCTCGGCCGCCAGTTCGTGTACGTGGTGGGACCGGGTGATACCGCCGCCATTCGGTACGTGACGCCCGGCGCGTGGTCCGGCGCGCTCTGGATCATCGACAAGGGACTCTCGGCGGGTGAGCGCGTGATCGTGGATGGCGTGCAGAAGGTGGCGCCGGGACGGCCGGTGAAGCCGGTGCCGCTGGCGGATAGCACGGCCGCGGACACGGCGGCCGGGGCGGGCGGGGCGGGCCAGTGAGCGCGACGCCGACCGCGCCGCGCGAGCGGTACCAGCCCAAGTACTACTTCCTCCGGCGGCCCGTCCTCGCCGGGGTCATCTCGTTCATCATCACCCTGATGGGGCTGCTCGCCATTCGCCTGCTCCCCATCTCGCGCTATCCGCAGATCAGCCCGCCCTCCATCGTGGTGACCGCGGTCTACCCGGGGGCCACCGCGCAGGACGTCGCCCAGGCGGTGGCGGCGCCGATCGAGCAGCAGCTCTCCGGCCTGCAGGGGATGCTCTACTACTCGTCGGCGAACGCGAGCGACGGGACGATGACGCTCACGATCTACTTTGACGTGAACCGCGACCAGGATCTCGCGGCCGTCGACGTGCGCAACGCCGTCCAGCTCGCCGAGCCGCAGCTCCCGGCGTCCGTGCGCCAGCTCGGCATCAGCATCGTCAAGGCGAACGCCGACATCCTGGGCGTCGTGGCCCTCTCATCGAGCGACGCCAAGTACGACGCGTCGTATCTCACGAACTACATGCACCTCTACGTCGAGGACGAGCTGAAGAACGTGTCGGGCGTGGGGAACGCCCAGACGTTCGGCGGCCTCCAGTTCTCGATGCTGCTCCAGCTCGACCCGAACAAGATGGCGCGCTACGGCGTCACCGTGAGCGACGTCGCCAACGCCGTGCGGGAGCAGAACGCGACCAACCCCGCCGGGCGGCTCGGGCGCGAGCCCGCCCCCGAGGGAACGCAGCTCACCATTCCCGTGACGACCCAGGGTCGGCTCACCACGCCCAAGCAGTTCGACGATATCGTGATCCGCGCCCGATCCGACGGCTCGCTCCTTCGGCTGAGCGACGTGGGGAAGGCGGTACTCGGCGCGCAGAGCTACGACTTCGCGGGCCGGCTGAACGGCAGACCCACGGCGCTCGCGTTGCTTTTCCTGCGCCCGGGCGCCAACGCCCTCCGCACGCGTGACGCGATCATCGCGCGCCTCGCGGAGCTCTCCAAGGGCCTGCCGCCCGGCCTCAAATTGGCGATGCCGTTCGATACGACGCCGTTCGTCAAGACGTCGATCAAGGAGGTCGTCATCACGCTCCTCGAGGCGCTGCTCCTCGTGGCGGGCGTGGTCTTCCTCTTCCTCCAGAGCTGGCGCGCGACGCTGATCCCGATGCTCGCCGTCCCGGTGAGCGTGATCGGCACGTTCCTCGGGCTCGACGCGCTCGGGATGTCCATCAACGTCCTCACGCTCTTCGCGCTCGTGCTCGCGATCGGCATCGTGGTGGACGACGCGATCGTGGTGATCGAGAACGTCGAACGCATCATGACGGCCGAAGGCGTGTCCGCGCGCGTCGCGGCCGATCGCGGGATCCGGCAGGTGGCACCCGCGCTGATCGCGATCGTGCTCTCGCTCGTCGCGGTCTTCGTGCCCGTCGCGTTCGCGGGCGGCGTCACCGGCGCGCTCTTCCGGCAGTTCGCGATCACGATCGCCATCGCCGTCGTGATCTCGGGGATCGTGGCGCTCACGCTCACGCCCACGCTCTGCGCGCTCCTCCTCAAGGACGCCGCCGAAGCGCACACGAGCGGGCCGTTCGGGGCCTTCAATCGGATGTTCGATCGGGGCCGGAAGACCTACGTGCACATCGTCGAGCACGTGCTCGGCTGGCCGCGCGCCGCGATCGCGGCCTTCATGGTGGTGATCGCGCTCGCCGTGTTGTTCTGGCGGATCGTGCCGTCGTCCTTCATCCCGACGGAGGACAAGGGCTACTTCGCGATCTCGATCCAGCTCCCCGACGCCGCGTCGCTCCAGCGCACGGAGGCCACCGTCAAACAGGTCGAGGGATTCCTGCGGCAGGATTCGGCGGTCGTGAACATCGTGGCGCTCGCCGGCTTCGATATTCTCAGCCGCTCGAGCCAGACCAACAGCGCCGTGGTCTTCGTGAACCTGAAGCCCTGGGAGGAGCGGGGGAAGAGCGAGTCGCTCGATGCGATCACCGGCCGCGTGACGGGCAAAATGATGGGCTTGCTCAAGGACGGGATCGGGTTCGCGTTCAATCTTCCCGAGATCCCGGGACTCGGCGCCACCGCGGGGGTCGAGGCCAACCTCCAGGACAAGAGCGGCAAGCCGGTCGGGCAGTTCGCCAATGACGTGCGCGAGTTCGTGCAGGCGGCGGATCAGCTGCCGGCGGTGCAGTCGATGCAGGCCAACTTCCGCGCCAACGTGCCCCAGCTCTACGTGAGCGTGGACCGCGCGGCCGCGATGTCGCGCGGCGTACAGCTGAGCGATCTGTACGGCACGCTCCAGGCACTGCTTTCCACGCTCTACGTGAACGACTTCAACCTGTACGGCAAGACGTACCGCGTGCAGCTCGAAGCCGAGGCCCCGTTCCGCCAGACACCGGCCGACATCGGCCGGCTCTACGTGCGCGGCCGCGGCGGCGCGATGGTGCCCGTCTCGGCCGTCACCACCACGCAGTTCAAGAGCGCGCCGACCCTGATCACGCGCTTCAACGGGTTCACGTCGGCGCTCATGACCGGTGCGCCGAAACCGGGGCACAGCACGGGCGAGATGATGACTGAGCTGGATAGTCTGGTCCGCGTCAAGTTCGGCTCGCAAGGGCTGGGCCTGGCGTACTCCGGCCAGTCGTATCAGGAACGCGCGTCCAGCGGGGCGGCGGGCGCGGTGCTCGCGCTCGGGCTCGTGATCGTCTTCCTCGTGCTCGCGGCGCAGTACAACAGCTGGTCGCTGCCGTTCGCCGTCCTGCTCGGCATCCCGTTCGGCGTGCTGGGCGCGTACTTCGGGGTATGGCTGCGCGGGCAACCGAGCGACATCTACGTGCAGGTCGGATTGATCACGGTGGTGGGTCTGTCCGCCAAGAACGCGATTCTGATCGTCGAATTCGCCAACAAGCTTAGACAGGAGGGTGTGCCGATCGTGCACGCGGCGGTCGAGGCCGCGCGTGAACGGCTGCGGCCGATCCTCATGACGTCGCTCGCGTTCATCCTTGGTGTCTCACCGCTCGTCGTGGCGGGTGGTGCCGGCGCGATGAGCCGGCATTCGATCGGCATGACGGTCTTCTTCGGGATGGGTGTGGCGACCGCGATCGCGATCCTGTTCATCCCGCTCTTCTTCCGGCTGATCCGTGGCGTCGCCGAGCGGGCGACGGGCTACGACGACGGCGCGAGCGACGCGCTCGCGAACGCGGAGCACACGCCATGAAGCGTCTCGTGAGCGCTCTTGCCGGTGCGGTGCTGCTTTCGGGGTGCATCGGCCGGTCGTACCAGCCGGTCGTCCCGGAGGGAACGCAGGTCGGGGCACCGCAGACGGCCGACAGTATGCGGGCGTTCTTCGATTCCCTCGCGGCGGCACGGGCCACGGACACGGCCTCGCCGGGCGGCGTCGCGGCCCCGGGTCAGCCGCTCAGGGTGGACTCCCTGTCGGATCTTGGCTGGCTCGACGTGTTGCGCGATACGGTGCTTCAGCGCCTGGTGAACACGGCGCTCCACCACAACCGCACGCTCCAGGCGGCGCGCGCCGCAGTGCGCGAGTATCGCGCGCAGGCGGGCGTCGCGCGCTCGGCGCTCTTCCCGAGCCTCACGCTGAACGGGAGCGTGGCACGGAACAAGGTGGCATTCGGGAGTCTCGCGATCCCCGCGTACACCGCGTGGCGCGCGACGGGCGACGTCTCGTGGGAGATCAACTTCTGGGGGCTCGGCAGCGGACTCGCCGCGGCAAACGCCGACCTCGCGTCGCGCGAGGACGCCGAGCGCGCGACGGTCTTGAGTCTCGTGAGCGACGTCGCGGGCGCGTATCTGCAGCTCTTGGAGCTCGATCAGGAACGAACCATCACCGAGCAGACGCTCGCCTCGGAACAGGCGACGCTGCAGATTGCGCGGGCGCGATTCTCCCGGGGGCTCATCTCCGAGCTCGACGTCCGCCAGTTCGAGGCGCAGGTGGCGGTACCGGCGGCGCGGCTCGCGCGGCTGGAGCAGCTCCGGGCGCAGGCGGAGCATCAGCTGAACGTGCTCCTGGGTGAGGGGCCGGCGTCGATTCCCCGAGGCGGCTCGCTCGCGGACGCGGCGCGGGCCATTCAGGTGCCCGACTCCATTCCCGCCTCGCTGCTCGATCGGCGGCCCGACGTCCAGGCGGCGGAGCGCGCCTACGCGGCGGCATCGGCGCGGGTGGGCATCGCCGACGCCGCGCGGCTGCCCACATTCACGATCACGGGATCGTGGGGCTCGCAGTCGCAGACGTTGAAGACGGCGTTCGACTCGAACTCGCGCATCTACCAGGCGCAGCTCGGCGTCTCGATTCCGATCTTCGCGGGCGGACGCTACATCAACGAGGGGCGTGCGGCCCGCGCGCGTGCCGAGCAGGCGCGGGCGGCGTACCAGCAGACGGCCCTCACGGCGATGCAGGAAGCCGGCGATGCGCTCTCGGGCGTGCGCGCGGCGCGAGACGTGGCCGCGGCGAACGAAACGCAAGCCAACGCCTTACAGCAGGCCCTGAAGCTCGCCAAGCTCCGGTACGGCACGGGGCTCGCGAGCTATCTCGATGTGCTGGACGCCCAGCGAAGTCTCTACGCCGCACAGCTCGCGGCGAGTCAGGCCGAGCTGGGCCAGCTCACCGCGGCCGTCCAGCTCTACAAGGCGATCGGGGGGAGCTGGCCGAAGACCGCGGCGAAGTGACCTCATTCTGTTCGCAGCGCCCGCATCGGATCCACGCGCGCCGCCCGGCGCGCCGGAATGAAGCTCGCCAGCGCGGCAACGGCGAAGAGCACGCCCGAGACCAAGACGAACACGGTGGGATCCCGCGACGACTCCTGGAAGAGGAGCGGTTCCACCCAGTGGCTCACGCCAAGCGCGATCCCCGCGCCCACGACGATGCCCGCCGCCGCGAGCTTGATCCCCCCGCTCACTACGTGCCCCACGACATCCCGCATCGTGGCACCGAGGGCGATCCGCACGCCCAGCTCGTGGAGCCGTTGGCTCACGTTGAAGGCGATCACGCTATAGAGCCCAATGGCGGCGAGAACGAGCGCGAGGAGCCCGAAGACGACGAACATCAGCGCGCCGAGTTCCCACGACTGGGTACGCTTGCCGATGATGTCGGCTAGCGGGGTCACCGTCACGTACGCCGCGCCCGGCATCAGCGGCTGGAGCGCCTTCCGCACGGTTTCCTTCTCGGTCGCGGCATCTCCACGGACGCGCAGGAAGAGGCCACCCTGGTTCGGGTGGAATTGCGCGGACGAGAGGTAGTAAAAGAGGCCGGGATCTTCGCTCAGGTTGTCGGTCTTGATATTTTCGGCGACGCCCACGACGTAGGTGCACGGCGCGGTGTCTGCGCTCACGCGGACGCATTGCCCCAGCGCGTCCTTCTCCGGCCAGAGCTTCTTCGCCATCGCCTGGCTCACCACCATCGCGCGCGGAGCGCCCGCCACGTCCTGCGGCCCGATGCCGCGGCCTTCGAGGAGGCGCGTGCCCATCGTGGCGAAGTAGTCGGGCGAGACCGCGTTGAGCGCGAAGCTCCCGAGGCGGCTCACCGAGTCGATTCCTGCCACGTGGAGGTCGAGGTTCCACTCGCTCCAGAACGGCGTCGTGAGCTGGCGTGAGACGTGTGAGACCCCAGGAAGCGCGGCCGCGGTGGTTCGAAGCTGATCGAGGAGTGTCACGGTCCGCGCGCTGTCGAGGTGGACGCCCCGCATGTTGAGATCCACTTCGGCCACGTGTGACGCGTCGAACCCCAGCGGTACGGCGCGCACGTGGCGGAGGCTTCGGACGAAGAGTCCCGCGCCGACGAGCAAGACCACACACAGTGCCGCCTGCATCACGAGGAGCGCGGCGCGGAGTCGCGAATGCTGATAGGTCCCCTCGCGCACCCCCTCGCGTAGGTCACGGGTGAGGTCGGTGTGACGCGTTTGGAAGAGCGGGGCGAAACCCGTGAGCAATCCGGCCACCACCGCCGCGGCACCCGCGTACAGGAGGGAGCGCGGATCGGTGATCACCGTGGCGTGCGCGGTATCCGAGAGAAACGCCCCGCGGAGGATCGCGCCGCCCCATTGCGCCACCACGAGGCCGACGGCCCCCCCGAGCACGCCGAGGACGAGACTCTCGGTCAGGAGCTGGCCGGCGAGCCGGAGCCGGCTCACGCCGAGGGCGAGCCGCACCGCGATCTCGCGGCGCCGCTGCAGGGCGCGGGCGAGGAGGAGGTTCGCCACATTGGCGCAGGCGATGAGCCACACGATGATGGCGACCCCGCCAATCCACAGTGCCACCTTGGAGACGCTCGACGCGTTCGGCCCGCGATCCGAGAGGACGGAGCCTGCAATGGCATGCGGCTTCGCGAGCGTGATCGGTGTGCTCGTCTGACCGGCGGTGACCGCCGCTTGGTAGCTGCGTCGATAGGCCTGGGTCAGATCGGCATTCGCCGCCGTGAGGCTCACGCCGGGCTTCCGCTCGGCGAGCATCGACGCGAAGGTCAGCCCGTACGTCGTCCACCAGTCGCGCGTCCCGAAGCCGAAGAGCTTGCCGAGCGCGCCGCCATAGCTCGTGATCGGGATATAGGCCGCGGGCGGTGTCTCGGGCCAGAGTCCGACGAACCCCTTGGGGGCGATCCCGATGATCGTGTACGTCTCGGGGCCGATCTGGAGCGTCTGCCCCACGACGCCCGGCTGCTCGCCGTACCGCGTCTCCCAGAGTCCATAGCTCAGTACGGCCACCGGCGTGCCGCTTGGCGGGCGGTCTTCGGCGGGCGTGAAATAGCGTCCGGCGGCGGGCGGCGCGTCGAAGAAGCGGAAGAAGGACGCCGAAACGATCCCGACGGTCATCTCGTGCGCGGACTCGCCGACGCCAATGGCCATCTTCCGCGTCGTGAACTCGGCCGTGCGACCGAACGACCGCGTGTCGCGCGTGAGATCCACGTACCGCGCGTACGGCATTCCCCCGTTGGTGTACTCCTTGCCGCGATACGTGTGGGCCGAGTAGATCCGATGGACGTGTGAGGCGTCGTGCAGCATCGGCGGCGGGCGGAAGAGCAGGCGGTCCACGATCGAGAACATCGACGCGTTCGCGCCGATCCCGAGGGCGAGCGTCAGCACGACGGCGCCCGCGAAGAGGGGACGGTTCTTGAGCCCGCGGAAGGTGTAGCGGAGATCCTGC